>DATGIQ010000650.1:0-14217 GCA_035295665.1 Gemmataceae bacterium
CTTGACGTGAGCGGGCAGCGCCGGCCAGGCTGCCACGACGCAAGCCAGGTCTGGTTCGGACGTGCAACTTGCGACAACTGCACCGGATTTTGCAGCGCCCGTCGGATGCAGATTCCCTAAAGTGCTTCCATTATTGATCGCTACGGAATCGTGCTCGAATCCCGTCGGGGTCATCCACTTCTGCTCGGAGCTTGCCTACACTTCGGACCAAGCTCGCCCGCAAGATAAGCAAAGTTCCTCCAGCCGGCGCTGCTTTTCACTTGTTCGGCCCATCTCATCGTCGCTCTCAACTTGGCCCGACGGGCACAACGCGTCAAAATAGGCGAAGGTTTCCACCGTGAACAACGGTAGACAAAATCACTCGTCCGGAAGAATACCCATGAGCCGTCGTCGCATCTTCGGTTCGCGCATGTTGATCACGGGGGCCTCGCAGGGAATAGGCAAAGCGCTGGCAGAAGCGGCCGCGGCTCGCGGGGCCAAGGTTCTGGCGGTGGCCCGTTCGGAGCATCTTTTGCATGAGCTGGCGAACGAGGTTTGTGCCCGCGGCGGCACCTTGGAAACCGTCGTGGCCGACATCACCGTACCCCGTGATCGAGAACGGATGGTCGAGGCAGCCGTGGAGCATCTTGGCGGCCTGGATATCCTCGTGAACAATGCTGGCATCGGCGCCACAGGTCACTTCGCCGAAGCGTCCCCGGAACGTTTGCGAAAAATCATGGAAGTGAACTTCTTCGCGGTCGCCGAAACGACTCGCCTGTTCCTGCCGGTCCTGCTGGCTGGCATCCGGCCGGCCATCGTGAACATCTCTTCCATCGCTGGCAAACGGGCGATCCCGGCACGGAGCGACTACTCAGCGAGCAAGGCTGCCATCCACGGCTTCAGTGAGGCCCTGCGCGCCGAGCTGGCCAAGGACGGCATTGATGTGCTCCTTGTATGCCCCGGGTTGACCGACACGAATTTCTCCAAGAACATGCTAGAACAGAAGGCACGTATGCCGGTCGACCATTTGCGCGGCATGAAGCCCGAGAAAGTTGCTCGGGCCACCTTGCGCTCCATCGAACGGGGCCGGCACGAGGTCTGTCTGACTATGCAAGGGAAGCTCATGGTGTTTGTGAGCCGATTCTTTCCAGGCTTATTTGATCGTTTGGCCGCTCGCCGTGTTCGCCAGCTTTTCCAGGATGAATTGCAAGCGGGGCAGGCGCGAAAAGCCTCGGGCGCGGCAGCGGCAGCGGACTACGCAATCAAGGAGTGAGGGCCCCGTCGCGGGCTCTACACAACCTGGTCAAAGTAGTCGCATGGGATTACGCGGCTTGCATCTCATAAGTCTTGCTGGCCCGTGGATCTCGCGATAAAGTGAAGAGCTGCTTTGTGCCCGCACGCTGGAGTGGCGGAATCGGCAGACGCATCGGACTTAAACCATTTGAGCACCAGGGCAGGAAACTCCCTGTGTGAATTCAGTCGAACTCGGGGAAACCTTAACACGTCATGGTGATGGCAATCCCGAGCCAAGCTTTTTTCAGCTGCCGGCCCCCGGTGGCCGAAAAAAGAAGGTGTAGAGACTTGGCGGCTGAGGCCTACAGCGAATCGCCATGGCCAAGAGAAAGTCCAGACTACGAACCGCAAGGGTAGCGAAAGCTATCGTAGTACGAAAATCCGGTGGGGCGTAAGCCCCGTGAGGGTTCGAGTCCCTCCTCCAGCACCTAGCACGCTTTCGTTCGATGCAAAGGTTGTCTTGCAGCGGCTCGACTCCTCCGAAGATCATCGGCGCCAACGACATAACCCGGAGCAGGAGAGCAGCTCATGTCGTTTACAGGGTTGCATTTATATCTCGATGATGTCGCGGTCGGCGAAGAATGGCAGTCTCAGGGACGCACGTTGACCCAGGCCGATATCGTTAATTTCGCCGGCCTAAGTGGCGACTTCAACCCAATTCACATCGATCACGAGTTCGCCCGGACTACCCATTTTCGCCAACCCATTGCGCATGGCTTATTGGTCTTTTCCATGGCCAGCGGACTGGGCGTCAATTGCCCGCCGCTGCGCACCTTGGCCTTCCTGGGGATTCGCGATTGGCAGTTCAAGGCTCCGGTCTTTATCGGCGACACCATCCATGTGCGGACCCAGCTTGTGGAGAAGGAACTTCGCGGCCGCGGCCGGCGCGGCGTCGCTACCTGGCAGCGGTATATCCTCAACCAAGCGGGCAAGGTCGTGCAACAAGGCATCAGCCTGACGCTGGTCGAATGCCGGGCGGCAAACGGGGCCGCCCTGTCGGTACCTGCTCCAGGGGACGGAAACACACCGTGACACCGGCCTCCCCAGCTACTACCATATCCCCGTGCCCGTACTCCTGGGGAGAATCTGCCGATGCCGGAGGCTCTCGAGCACTCCTTGTTGGTCGTTGGTTCGGTCGCGTTCGATTCAATCGAGACGCCCAACGGCTCGGTAGACGATGTGCTCGGTGGCTCGGCCACCTTTTTTTCTTACGCGGCCAGTTTCTTCACGGCTCCGCGGCTGGTCGGTGTCGTCGGGGAAGACTTTCCGGATGAACATCGGCAGGTGTTCCGGCAGCGCAATATCGATACGACAGGACTGGTGACGCAGCCGGGCAAGACGTTTCGGTGGAAAGGGCGCTATCACCAGGACATGAACACCCGGGATACGCTCGAAGTCCACTTGAACGTCTTTGGCACCTTCGATCCCCGGTTGCCGGAGCGCTTTCGGGACAGCACCCATGTCTTCCTGGCTAATGGCAGCCCGACACTCCAGGCATTGGTGCTGGACCAGGTGCGCAAGCCGAAGCTTGTTTTGGCCGACACGATGGATCTCTGGATCAATACGCAGCGGAAGGAGCTTCTCCAGCTTCTGCCGCGCCTGGACGGCCTGCTCCTCAACGACAGCGAAGCCAAGCTGCTGACGGGGGATGATAACATGGTCCGGGCCGGCCAAGCCGTCCGCCGGATGGGCCCCAAGTTTGTCATCCTCAAAAAGGGCGAACACGGCGCGATGCTGATTAGCCACGATGGGGTCTATGTCCTACCCGCCTACCCTACGGAAAACGTGATCGATCCCACGGGTGCAGGCGATAGCTTCGCCGGCGGAATTTTGGGTTACCTGGCTTCCGACGGCCATCTCCCTCCCGGGCGACTTCGCCGGGCAATGGCCTATGGCACGGTGGTTGCAAGCTTGACGGTTGAGGGGTTCGGTCTGGACCGGCTCCGCGCTGCCCGGCGCGAAGAGATCGACTCACGGCTCGAGAACTACCGCAACATGCTCTCGTTTTGAGCAGTGGGCATCATGGCTCGCCTTCGTACGTTCATTGGCGTCGATCTTGGCAAAACGATCCGCGATCGGGCAGCTGCCCTTCAGGAAAAACTTGCCCAGACTGGCACCGCGGTCAAGTGGGTCGAGCCAGAAAACATTCACATCACGCTTCTCTTCCTGGGTGAAGTCGACGACCGAGAGGTGCCCAGCATCTGCCGGGTCGTGGCCGAGGAAACGCAGAGGCATGGGCCTTTCCGGTTGAGCGTCGAAGGACTCGGTTGCTTTCCCAACCCGCGACGGCCGCGGATCGTGTGGATCGGAGTCGGCGCAGGAACCCAGGAGTTGTGCGCCCTGCATGATGATCTGGAGCCGCCGCTCTTGGCCCTGGGCTGTTACCGCCGCGAAGAACGCAAGTATACACCCCACATTACAATCGGCCGGGTAAAAGGAGAGCGATCCACCGATTCCCTTAGCCCGGCGCTGGCTCAGCAGGCCGGCTGGCAAGGTGGGGAGATCATGGTCAGCGAAATCCTCGTCCTGAGCAGCGAGCTGACGCCCCAGGGGCCGATCTACACCGTCCTGAGCCGGGCCAAGCTCGGTGGGCCGGCATAGGGCTCGTACGATACGATCCGCCAGCTTCAAGCAACCCCGGCCGGCTGCGCTTCCGGCTGCGGCCGGGCCGTCGTCGGCTTGGCGCCTTCGCCGAAGATCAGCAACAGCGGGCTGGCGATGTAGATCGAGCTGTACGTACCGACGATCACGCCGATGACCATCACAAAGGCGAACAGGTGAACACCCTCGCCGCCCCACAGGTACAGCACGATCACCACCAGCCAGGTGGCAAACGACGTGAGCAAGGTTCGGCTCAAGGTTTGATTGACGCTGTCGTTGATCATCTGCGGCGTGAGCAGCGGATTCTTGCCGCGCACTTCGCGAATCCGATCAAAGACCACGATCGTGTCATTGACCGAATAACCGACCAGCGTCAAAAGTGCCGCGACGGCCGGGAGATCGATCTTGAAATCTTGAATTTTGAGGAATCCCGCCACGCCCGGCCAATACGCATGGATGTAGTGGCAAAAGGCAATAATCCCCATCGTGAAGAACAGGTCGTGAATCAGGCATAGCACGGCCGCCAGCCCAAAGGTCCAGTTGCCGAAACGGAACCACAGGTAAAGCAAGATGGCCGCCCAGCTTGCCAGGATGGCGTACATGGCTCGGAGCTGGGTATCCTGGGCCAGTTGGCTGTCGAACACTTCCAGCCGCTCCGGCTGCGGCCGGGCCGCGGCTTCCTCCTGGGCCCGCTTCAAAACCGTGTCGAGTTTATTGCCTGCGACTGGTTCACTCAGTTCAAACCTCATCTGCTTGTACCGGCCGTCTTTCTCCTCACCCATGCCGTTGAGCGTCGATTGTGCCTGGAGACTGGCGAGGTCCTGGGCTCGGAGTTCACGGTCGATGAGCATTTTCATCTGAGCAGGCGATGCAAAATCGGTGAAGTTCAGCGTCGCGGCTTTCTTGCTCGGGTCGATGGAATAGGTCAGGGTAATCTGTTTCTGTAAATTGCCCAGCAAGCGGTCCACCGAAACGCGGACCAGATCCTGCGCTTTTTCCGAAGTGCGGATGGTGAAAAATCGGCTCTTGTTTTCGCGGCTGTCCTCGGCAAAGGAGCTCAGGAAGATCTGCTCAACCGAGAGGTCGGGCAACTCCCGAGCCCGTGCCTTCAGCTCATCCGGCGTAAATTTATCGGACAAAGTCACTGTCCGCTTCGTGCCATCGCCGTAATCGATCTCGAAGGCATGGCCCTCGGTGTCCTGCTGCTTGACATCCACCACGTTGAGCCGCTCTTTTTGCCGCTCGGAGCTAAACAGCTCTCGTAAACGGGTGATATCGACCGCCTCGGTCAGTTGGCCGCCGTAAGCGGTTCCGCCCGTGAAGTCGATGTTGAGACCCTGCTGGCCACGGATCAAGAAGACCGTGATGCCGAACAAGGTTAACAAGATGGTGGCCGTGAACCAGTAATAGCGGATCCCCATGAAATCGATGCTCGGCCGAGAGAAGAGCCGGAACATGCTCAGCTTGCGGAGCCAGCCCTTGGTCTGCCAGATATCGAACAGCAACCGGGTCATGTACAGCGACGTGAACAAGCTGATGATCAGGCCGACCGTTAGACTGATGCCGAAACCCTTGAGCTGGTCGTTGCCCACGGCGTAGAGCACAATCGCGGTAAAGATGCTGCTCAGGTGCGTATCGATGATGGTCGGGAAGGCGCGGTCGTAGCCATTCCGCAGAGCCAGTGCCAGGCTGGCGCCGCGATCGCGTTCCTCCCGCAGCCGTTCGTAAATCAGCACGTTGGCGTCCACCGCCATGCCAAGCATGAGAACCAGCCCGGCCAGACCCGGCAAAGTGAAGGTGGCATTGACGGCGACCATGAAGCCGACGGTTAACAGCAGGTTGGCCAGCAAGGCGACGCAAGCCACCAGGCCGGCAAACCGGTAATAGACCAGCATGAACAACAAGATGGCACCAAAGGCAATGGCGACGGAAATCGTACCGTCGCGGATGGTGTCGCTGCCAAGGGTGGCCCCCATCGTGTTTTCGCTGACCGGTTGGGGCTTCAACGTTGCCGGCAGAGCACCGGAGCGGAGGATGGTGACATAGTTATCGACTTCCTTCTTGGTGAAGTTGCCGCCACTGATGCGCCCGTCGGTCCGGATGGCCTGATTGATCGACGGCGCGGTTACGATCTTGCCGTCCAGAATGATGGCAAGGTGGCGTTTGAAGGATCCAGGGCCGGTCCCCTCCGGGCTGTTCTTCGACGTGATGTCGTAAAACAAGTTGCCGCCCGTGGTATCAAACCGGAAACCCACCGCCGGCCGCATCTCCTCGATCGTCTCATAAGCATTCACGAGGTATTGGCCGGTGATGGTCATCGGTACGCCCCGCTCATCCCGTTCCGGATCACGGGTCAGCAGGAAATACTCGTACTTCTTGCGGGCCCGTTCTTCCGGCGGTAAATGGAGGTCTTCGCACTTCCGGCTATACAGCAGGGCCCCGCCAAGCATATCGACACGCATCGGCTGCATTTTCTCGCGGGCGCTGGCCGCCAACGCCCACAGCTGGGTGCGGCCGGCCCGCTTTTCCATTGCATTGTCCAGCTCCAGGTTGTGCCGCTCGTGCGGATCTAGCTCGACCCACGAATAAGTGTGGTAGCCGCGGTTCGTCACCTCGAAACCCGGCTGGCCTTCCGGGGGTGCCGGGGGCGGGGGGACTTTTCCTTCCAGGGCCAATTTCTCCAGTGTATTCTTGAGGGCCGTTTCCTGTTCCTTGTTCTTCTTGGTTTCGAAGAATTCCTCGGCCTTTTTCATGGCGGCGTCATCGTCCCGCGCGTTGGCCAGGATGCGGAACTCCAGACTGCCGACCTGCGAGATTTTGTCCTTGATGCTGTTGACAGCTTCTTCCGTCAGGGTGCGGCGCCGCCTTCCTCCCTGATAATTCTCATCCATGAACGTCTCAATATCCGCGACCTTGTCCGGATGATCTTTCCGCAGCAGGTCGATCAATTGATCGATCTTACCCAGAGGAATGTTGTCCAATTTGGCCGGATCAACGTCCGGCCAGTGCGCTTTGACCTGATTCAGCAGCTTCTGCCAGTCGGCCTCTTCGAGTTGCTGCTGATGGAGGCCGCCCGTTGGCAGGATGATCTCCACGCGCTTTCCTTCCGCCCCGACCGGCCGAATCGTGATGTTGTACAGGTCGGCCGGGTCGATGCGCCGCTTGAGGGCCGCGGCCAGCTCATCGCGGGTGTTCCGCTTGTCGCTGTCTTGCAGGGACTTCGACTCATCAACTTCGTAGACAAGGATCGTACCGCCCACCAAGTCGACGCCGAGTTTGAAGCCTCCCCCTTCCCGCTCATACTGAACATAGGCCCGAGCAACCACGGCCGCGGCCAACACTACGGGAAGGAGACACCAAAAGATCTTCCATCCAAATCGATTCATGGCTGGTGAAAATGCTCTCTTAAAGAAGGCCGTTTTGCCGCCGTTCCGCAAACGGCGGCAAAACGGCCCGTCATCCGTTCTTGGAATTTACGCGCTGGCCTCTTTCGATTCCTTGGCAGACTCATCGCCGCCGAGGATGCGGACGATGCTGCTGCGCGTCACGCGCAGGCGGACGTTGGAGCTGTCGTCCACTTTGAGAGTGACTTCGTCTTCTTTTTCTCGGATCGCCGACACGGTGCCGATGATGCCACCAGAGGTGACAACGCGATCATTTTTTTTGAGCGCCGTGAGCAGGGCCTGACGCTGCTGCTCCTGCTTCCGCATCGGCCGAATCATGAGGAAATAGCCCAGCACCACGATGAAGATCAACGGCACGAGCATGCCCAGCGAGCTGCCGGGCGGAGGTGTTTGCGCATCGCCGGATTGCTGCTGGGCCAAGAGCATCAGGGTAGAAAACATGAGCATCCTCCGGCGTGCCACCGCAGGCTCACCGAACGCTGCACTCGGCGTCAAAGAGCCAACGAAGCCCTTATCTTAAGCCGATGCGCCCCACCGGGCAAGGCGAACCATCCGGTACTCGGTGAACCGCCCTTGGTGGATCGCTTGGCGAACCTCTGCCATGAGCCGGCAGTAAAACGCTACATTGTGGAGCGATAGCAGCGTCGGGCCAAGCATTTCATCCGCCAAGAACAGATGATGCACGTACGCCCGGCTGAAATGGCAACACGTGTAGCATGAACAACCGGACTCGATCGGGCCCGGATCTCGCTTGAAACGGGAATTGCGGAGGCGGAGGGGACCATCGAATGTGAACGCACCGGCATTGCGGCCATTGCGGGTCGGCAAGACGCAATCGAACATATCCACGCCACAGGCGACCGCCGTCAGAATATCCTGCGGTCGGCCAACGCCCATCAAATATCGAGGCCGATCCGAAGGAAGCAAAACCGCTGAAGCCGGCAAGACGGCCGCCATCTGTTCGGGAGTTTCCCCGACACTGAACCCGCCCAGGGCATAACCAGGAAAGGCAAGCCCGACCAGGGCCTCGGCACAGCGCTTTCGTAACTCCAGATCCGTCCCCCCCTGGACGATGCCGAAGAGCACCTGGTCTTCGCGGCGGTGCTGGGCACGGCAGCGCTCGGCCCAATGAATGGTGCGGCGCACGGCCACGTCCAGGTAATCCGGTGGAGTTCCGAATGGTGGGCATTCGTCCAGGCACATGGCGATGTCCGAACCCAGGTTCTCCTGAATCGCCACGGCCCGTTCGGGCGTCAACTCCAACAGGGAACCGTCAATATGCGAACGAAACACGGCGGCTCGGTCATCGATACGCCGGCTCAACGCCAGGCTGTAAACCTGGAAGCCGCCGCTGTCTGTCAGGATGGGCCTGTCCCAGCCCATGAAACGGTGGAGGCCACCCATGGCCGCGATCGTGTCGTCGCCCGGCCGGAGCGTCAGATGGTACGTGTTTCCCAGGAGGATTTGTGCCCCCGCCTCCCTCAGTTGGGCGGGGGTGAGGCCTTTCACGCTGGCCTGGGTTCCGACCGGCATGAAGACCGGCGTCTCGACGCTGCCATGAGCGGTCGTCAGCCGACCCAGCCGGGCGTCCCCATCGGTTTGCAGCAGTTCGAAGAAGGGCATCAATCGCCGCGTAACGATAAGCCGAACTGTGACAGTTTTTCGCGCACTTCGTTGAGCGATGTCATCCCGAAGTTCTTCGATTCGAGGAGCTCGTCGGCACTACGCTGCACGACATCACCCAGCGTATTGATTCCCAGCCGGTTCATGCACTTGCGCGCGCGCACCGACAGGTTCAGGTCGCTGATTGGCTTGCTGAGGACCGCCTGTTCTTGTTCACTCACGGGCTGGTTGGACCGGTAGCGGATGTCGTATTGCGCCCCTTCTTCCAGGGACTGGCCCAGGTGAAGCCCCTTGCTGGCCATCATCTCCTTGATCTCGGTCAGCGAGGTCTCGCCAAAGTTTTTGCTGCTGAGCAGATTCTGTTCGCTGACACGAGTCAGGTCGCCGAGCGTCTTGATGTTCATCTTCTTGAGACAATTCCGGCTACGCACGGAGAGTTCGAAGTCCGTGACGGGAATCTCCAGGACCTGGCTGAAGCGGCTGAAGGCGTGCTCTTCCTCCGGGTTGTAATACATGGTCAACGAGGCATGCGCATCCTTCATGAACAGACGAGCCTGTTCGTCGGTTGGATTGGCCGCCAGGACTTTGCGGTAACAATCCTCGGCCTTGTCGTATTTTTCGTTGTCTTCGTACAAAACGCCCAGGTTCATGAGTGCGCCAACGTGCACCGGCGGATGATTGAGGCAGCGTTCATAGTAGCTGATCGCTTCCTCATCGTTGCCGGCCAGGTCGTTGGCATGGCCTAGCTGGAAGAGGGCACCGGTATGACTGGGGTCCAGCTCCACGGCGCGTTCCAAATGGCGGATGGCCGTACTCCGCTCTCCTTCCGACAACAGGGCGCTGGCCAATTGGAAGTGATACTCGGCATTATGGCTACTGAGGTCTTCCAGCTTGGAGAGGACGGTGCGGGCCTGGGCCACGTCCCCCTTCTGGCGATAAATGCCGACCCGTTGCAAATTGACCTGGCTAGCCGTGTAACCGGCCTTTTCGGCCCGGTCAAACGCCTTCAGCGCGTCATCGTACTGCTGTCGGGCAGTTAGCACGCGGCCCAGGTAAAAGTTTGCCAGGGCGCCCTCCGCTTGCTGCAAGTGCTCCGCGGCCTCGGCCATGTACCCCAGGAAGAACTGAGCGATGCCCAGCTTCAAGTGCCAACGCTTGGCCGCGGCCCCGGTGGCGGTCTCCAGTTTCTTTTTCAAGGCATCTGCGACATCGCGTAGGGAACGGTATTGGGTGCCCCCTTGGGCCAGGGCGTTGCGCAGCTGTTGCACCGTCCCGGCATCGCAATCTTCTCGCTCTACCAGGAGCGCTTTCAGATCAATCGTCGATTCCATCGTGCGGACCCCTCCGGTATTCCTTCGTCGTCAGACCCTTGGATTGGTCGGCAATGGCAATCACAGAGGAACGACGGAGGAAATTTGCGAACCACCCATTCAGGCCAGAATCTCGAATTTGCTAGTATAACTGGAACAGAACTTGCTGCAAGGGCAGCCTTAATCGTATCCCCTTATGCTATGCCGGGCATCCACGCGCGTCCAAGGGAGGCGGGCTGCCGGCGGCGGAACAGGCCCCACAGATGGCAAAGCACCGATCGCAGCCGGAACCGCCGCCCTGTTATGCCATGGTCTTCGCCGGTCTCGAAGAACTGGCGGCGGACGAAATCGAATCCGTCCTGGACGCTCAGGTCAAGCGGCGGGCGCCCGGGTTCGTCATTTTTCGAGTCCCGCAAGTCGATCCGGCAGTGCTCCAGCTCCGAACCGTCGAGGATGTTTTTCTGCTGGCTTGGGGCACCGATCAGTTGAGCCACCGGGCCAGTGATCTGAAGCGGATCCGCTCCTGGACAGCCCATGATGTCGACTGGGACCGTCTCCTCCGCATCCACCATGCGATCCGACCGAAGCCGAAAGGGAAACCTACCTACCGTTTGGTGACCCAGATGACTGGGGAACATGGTTATCGGCGCACCGATGCCCGCGAAGCCCTGGCGGATGGCTTGGCAGGGAAACTGCCCTCCAGCTGGCGGCCGGCCGAGGAACATGCTGCCGTCGAAATCTGGCTCACGATCCACGGCGCCACGGCGGTCTGTGGGTTGCGTCTGTCGGACCGGACGATGCGACATCGTTCGTACAAGCTGGAACATCTGCCCGCTTCGTTGCGTCCCACGGTGGCAGCTGCGATGGCACGGATGGCCCAGATCCGACCCCGCCAGGTGGTTTTGGATCCCATGTGCGGCGCCGGCACGATCTTGGCCGAGGTGCTCGAACTCGCGCGCTCACAGGATATGCGGCTAGCCGCTGCATGGGGCGGAGACCTTGAAGCCAATGCGCTCCGCGCTGCCATGCCAAACCTTCGCCGGCTAGGCCATGTCTTGCTTGCCGGATGGGATGCGCGAGCGTTGCCCCTGCCGGGCCGCAGTGTGGACCGCATCGTCTGCAATCCGCCCTTCGGCAAGCAGCTGAGCCGACCTGAGGAGATTGGCCCGCTCTATCGCCGGTCTTTGCAGGAGTGCGACCGGGTCCTCCGGCCGGGCGGAAGAGCCGTCCTGTTGGTGAGCGATCCGACGGCCCTCAAGGACGCGGCCAATGCCGTCAGCTGGAACTACGAACGCCAAATCCGACTGCGCATCCTTGGCCAGCCTGCGTTCATGAGCGCTTGGACGAAGGATTGAGAGGAAGATCCGTGGTCGATTGCACGGCCCGATCCGCGGGAGAACGGGGCCGCTGATTTTTTTGATTGACCTCTGCCCCTGCTCTGCCGCATAATGATGAGAATGATTTTGGGACCCCGAGTGTGGGTCCCGCCGAAGGATCACCGCCGGCTTGCTGAGTAGAGCCGGGGGTGCGGCTCAAGGACGAGATGGTTATTTCCGTGTACTCGTAGTTTAAACATAGGTCCGCCGCTTCGCGGGTACGAAACCTTGGCTCGTGGCCAGGAGCGCTGCGGTAACCTCGACCAACCGCCGGAACACGGCACCACCCACTAACCACGGATCACAGAATGGTTCTTATCGGGTTGTTGTGGCTCAGTCTGGTGCTGGGAGGAGTGGCTGGAGGCCTCTGGTTTTGGGAGGCTCTGCGCGGAACATGGCTTCAAATGGGACGGGTGCCGGCGCCGGTGCGCCGCCCCGCATGGCAGCGTGATTGGGGTGCCCTCAAATCCTCGATGGAAGGAGATAGTTTCTTGCCCCTCCCTGGTGGGGTGGTAACCCGTGCGGGTCCGCCCCCTTGGCCGTCTGCCACATGATGCCGTTTTCGCCACCCCACTATCCCGGCTTGGGTCAGAGAGGTGGCTCGCTCACGGCCTTCTGAAGTGTCTGCCGAGGTCGGCTGGGGTAGCCATGGCGCTGCGGCTGGGAAGGCCAGGTGTGATTCCCTGGTCCGCCCATTTCACCGCGCGGTTGGGAAGGTGCCCGGATCGCTGTACTTTTCTTCTGTCCACGTGTCAATTGCTGAATCCGTTTAGCGGCGGTTCGGAAAACCCGCGCGGTTCTCCGGACCGTCGCTAAACAAGAACGGAGACGCTGAATCGGTTCGTGTATCCCAAGTCCGGCGGGCCGCCAGTCGGAGTGGCCCCATGGATCCGTTGTATATTGTCCTGGGCGCTCTGGTCGTCGTTGCTCTGGTGGCCGGATACGGGTTTGCTCGCCTCCGCGACCGCCTTCGCCTTATCAGTGCGCAGACCAAAGTTGCCGATATTACCGCCAAAGCTCTCCGGGAAGCGGAGAACATTCTCAAAGACTCGGAGTTGAAAGCCAAGGACGAACTCTTCCGCAAGCGCGAAGAATTCAACCGCGAAATGGAACAGGCACGGAGTGAGCACCGTGAGCAGGAACGGCGTCTGGAGAAGCGCGAGGATGTAATCGATCAAAAACATCAGCTCCAGCTCAAAAAAGAGCGGACTCTCGAACACAACCAGCGAAAGCTCAATGAACGAAGGGAGCAGGTCGAAAAACGGAGCCGCGAGCTGGAAATCCTGATCCAGAGACAAACCGAAAAGCTGCAAGAGATCGCCACCCTGGACCGGACTCAGGCCGAAAGTTTATTGCTGGAACGGCTGGAGTCGGAACTGAGCGAAGAAGTTGCGGCCCGCATCCAAAAGCATGAGCAACAGCTGCGGGTTGCCTGTGAGGAAAAGGCCAAGGCGATCCTGGCAACCGCCATCCAGCGCTACGGCGCTGCCCACACCGCCGACACCACTGTCAGTACGGTCGACATTCCCAGCGACGACATGAAAGGCCGGATCATCGGCCGCGAAGGCCGCAACATCCGGACCTTCGAAAAAGCCACCGGAGTCGACGTTATCGTCGATGATACGCCCGGTGTCGTCATCGTCAGTGCCTTCGATAATGTTCGTCGTGAGGTCGCCCGCCTGGCCTTGACCAAGCTCATCCAGGATGGCCGGATTCACCCCTCCCGTATCGAGGAAGTGGTCAAAGAAACCCAGGAGGAGATGGACAAGCATATCCTCGAAGTCGGCAAGCAAGCCGTGCTGGAAGCGGGGATCAACGCGCTTCACGAGAAGCTGATGCAGCTTTTGGGCCGCCTGAAATTCCGCACCAGCTATAGCCAAAATGTGCTTCAGCACAGCCTGGAGGTGGCTCACCTGTGCGGGTTAATGGCCGAGGAACTGGGCTTGAATGGCCAGCTCGCCCGGCGGTGCGGCTTGCTGCATGACGTGGGCAAGGCTGCCGATCATGAAATGGAGGGCGGACACCCCAAAGTGGGCGCCGAGCTGGCGAAACGCTATGGCGAAACCAGCAAAGAAGTGCTCCACGCGATCTTCGGCCATCACGATGATGTTACGATCGACCACGTCTACACGGTGCTCGTTGCCGCCGCCGATGCCATCAGCGCCTCTCGTCCCGGCGCCCGCCGGGAGACGCTGGAGAAGTATGTGAAGCGGCTGGAAGAGCTGGAGGCGGTCGCTTCCGGATTTCCCGGCGTCGAACACGCGTATGCCATCCAGGCCGGCCGCGAGGTTCGCGTCATCGCCAACGCATCGCAAACATCAGACAGCGACGCCATCCGGGTTTGTCGGGATATCGCCAAGGCGATCGAAGAACAATTGAATTACCCCGGCGAAATCAAGGTGACGGTCGTCCGCGAAACGCGGGCGGTGGAGTATGCACGGTAACAATTCCGTAGTCTGTAGTCCGTAGTCCGTAGTCCATTGCGGACTGCTACGGACTACGGTCTACGGTCTACGGACTCAATTATGCGCATCCTGTTCCTCGGCGATATCGTCGGCAAACCCGGAGTGGCCTTCGTGAAGCGAGGGCTGCCAGTGCTGATTGCACGACAGGGGATTGATCTGGTCATTG
>DATGIQ010000651.1:0-6341 GCA_035295665.1 Gemmataceae bacterium
GAGCGTTTAGAGGCGTTCTTGTCGAAGCAGCGCTTGTATTTCGCGGCCCACGCCAGCGAGGTCGCTACCTTGCTCAGCGGGGGCGGGCCGGCAGGAAAGCACTTGGCGGAGCTGATCGACGTTCCCGCTGACGACAAGGCCGCGCTCATCCTGTTGGCACGGGCGCTTTTAAACCTGGACGAATTCATTACCAGGGAGTGACTCTCATGGAACCCATCGATCCCCTTTTGCTCCGCACCCGCCGGCATTTCTTTCACGAATGCGGCATCGGTTTGGGTGCGATGGCTCTGGGTTCCCTTCTGAAGGGTGAAGTCCGTGGAGCGGAAGGAGACCGCGCCACGAAGTCGAACAACCCGTTAGCTCCGAAGCAGCCCCATTTCGAGCCGAAGGCCAAGGCGGTGATCTACCTGTTCATGGCAGGTGGTCCTAGCCAGTTCGAACTCTTCGAGCCGAAGCCTGAACTCCAGAAATATCATGGGCAGCCGATTCCGGATTCGTTCATCCAGGGCAAGCGCTTCGCCTTCATGGACACGTTTTCCAAGGAGCGACCCAAGCTGCTGGGCACGAAGCGCCAGTTCGCTCGTTACGGCCGGTGTGGGTTGAGCGTTTCTGAGCTTTTGCCCCACTTGGCCCAGGTGGTGGACGAGATTGCTTATGTCCGCACGGTGGCGACCGATGTCTTCAACCACGCGCCGGCCAAGCTTTTCATGAATACCGGCTCGGCACAGTTCGGCCGTCCGAGCATGGGGAGCTGGCTGACGTACGGCCTGGGAAGTGAGTCGCAGCAACTGCCCGGCTTTGTCGTGCTCCAGTCGGGGCCGCGCGGACCGCGCGGTGGCTATCACAACTGGACCAGCGGCTTTTTGCCGACTGCCTACCAAGGGGTACCGTTCCGTTCCGGCGGGGATCCAATCGTCAATTTGAGTAATCCAACCGGCATCAGCGCAGACCGCCAGCGCGACACCCTCGACGTGGTGCGCGATCTGAACCAGCTCCGTTTCCAGACCACCGGCGATGCCGAGATCACGACGCGCATTGCCGCCTACGAGATGGCTTACCAAATGCAGACGAGCGCACCGGACTTGATCAACCTTTCCCAAGAGACACAGCAAACGCTGGCACTCTATGGCGCCGAGCCGGGAAAAGCGTCCTACGCCAACAACTGCCTTCTCGCCCGCCGGCTTGTAGAACGCGGGGTGCGGTTTATCCAGCTCTACCACACGAATTGGGATCATCATGGCGGAACGGGTGAAGACCTGGGCAAGGATCTCGACAAGGTCTGCAAGGAAATCGACCGGCCGACGGCGGGCTTGCTTCTGGATTTGAAACAGCGCGGGCTTCTCGATTCGACGTTGGTGATCTGGGGAGGCGAGTTTGGACGCACCCCCATGGGCGAAATCCGCAATACCATTGGCCGCAATCACCATATCGAGGCCTTCCCGATGTGGCTGGCGGGCGCCGGCGTGAAGAAGGGGCTCATTTACGGCGAGACTGATCCGTTTGGTTTCGCTCCTGTGTCCGGCCGTATCCACGTGCATGATATTCATGCCACCCTCCTCCACTTGCTGGGTCTGGACCACACAAAACTGACCTTCCGCTTCCAAGGCCGCGACTTCCGACTGACGGATGTCTCCGGCGAGGTAGTAGAAGCGCTCCTGACGTGAGTCTGCGTGCGGGTGGACCTGCGGCCTATCGGACTCCACGATCGACGCCTTCGCCAATCAGTTAGAAACACGAAAAACGTGTCCGGAACTTGGATTTGAGAGTTCCAGACATCTTTTTCGTGTTCCTTAGCCCACGATTTGCTGGTGGCATCAGAATTGCTCTCTTCCATCTTGAACACTTGCCACTCTTGATTGCTTGAATGGCTTTGCAGCCGTGTCCGTGTCCCTGCTTCGGCTGGTGGCTCGTGTGCGCCGGAATTGAGTCGTGGTGCAAAGGAGACCATCGCATGTTAACTCAACCGATTTCTGAACGTGCCCGTGGGCTCGGGGCCGTAGCGTTGGCGCTTGGCATCCTGGGAATCGTCTTTTACTGGTGGACACCCTTGGGACTGGTACTCAGCCTAACCGGGCTCGTCACAGGCTGGGTTGGCTGGCTAAATGCTGCTCGTCCCAGCAGGAACCGTGGTTTGGCGATTGCCGGTACCCTGATTTCGATCGTGGCGTTCGTTCTCGACCTGGTCATCGCTATCATGGGCCTCGAGTGGATTCAGTTGATGCCGTACCGTTGATGGAAGCCATCCATCCGGTGGCTCAGGCATCGAACTTGCGAGTCCTGTTCCTGCGCAGCCTTATGCGCGAGTGTTGATCGGATTGAATATTCGCCGACGGATCTCATAGTCATGCGTGGCAGTGCAGCAATTTCTGATCGTGAGGATGTGGCAAACCAGCAACGCGCTGACCTGGACATGGTCCAAGAAGCGTCCGAGGAGACTTTTCCCGCCAGTGATGCGCCGTCCTGGACTCCCGTTACCGGGATCGGGCCGCCCCGAGCGGCCATTGATCGAAGAGCGAGACCGGGAGATGCGGATCAGACTCCTGGCCGTCGCTCGGTCCGCTAAATATCGGTTTGCCCGATATCCCGTTACACGACTCTTGTGGCTGCTCGTGTTTCGCGTTCAGGAGTTCTTTCCGAACCCAAAGCCTAAACGAGGAATCCCTTCTTGAAAGGGTTCCTCAGCCGGATTGACCCGGAGCGGTTTCCAGGCACTTCAAGGCAGCGACAATGGTCTGGGCACAGCCCTTAACGCCCAACCGTGAGGAATGAAGAATCAGGTCATAGTTGCGCGCGTCGGTCGGGTCTTTGGCAAAATGAGCTCGCACGAAGGAATCGCGTTCTCGGTCCATGACTTCGACTTGGCGTATCGCCTTTTCGTGGGAAAGGCCCAGCCGTTTCTGGATCGTGGCGATGCGGTCTTTCAAGGGTGCGATGAGGCGAACACGCAGGGTCTTTTCGGCAGGCAAGATGAGCGCAGCACCCCGGCCAACGATGACACACTCGCCTTGGGACCCCAGTGCCAGCACTGTCTTCGCCAAGCGATGCACATAGGCCCCCTCAGTGGTGAATGGCGCGGTTTGGAAGGCAGCAAACGTTTCCAAGAGCCAGCTCGTTCGTCGTTCGTCCAAGCTCTCCAGCAAACGTGTGTGGGTCCCCATGTCCTGAGCGATCCGCTCCAGCAGCTCATGATCGTAAACGGGCCAGCCGAGCTGTTGCCCGACTGCATGCCCGATTGCGGCACCCTGTGTCCCGGCTTCGCGCGACAGGGCAATCGTCCAGGCACGGGAGCTCAACAGCTCGCCCGAGCGTCCGGCATCGGCCTTTCGTTTCTCTTCCCAATAGCGGCAAAGGTGCTGAATGGTCTCTGCCACGCGATGGGGCGAGTATTCGTGTTCCATGGCAAACCCCTCGGTCGGCGAATCGCGTCCGTGTCTACTCGCGGTTACGGTTCGTCTGGAATAAGATCCTTTGGGAATCCTTCCATACTAGCGTGCAAAGGATATGCCAATAGGAGAGCGCGGCTCATGCCCAGCCGTGGTTTGCGCGGCATCGGAATTGCAATCGCTTTGGCGGGGGCGCGGATGGTTCGTTGGGCTACGCGATACTGGTTGATGGCGGTTCGAAGAACCGCGCGGTTCTCCGAACCCCGGCTAAACGGTCAAGAATAACATGGCCGCTTCCGCTTCGGATGCCCTGGTATTTTTTGGTGCCACCGGTGACCTGGCGTTCAAGAAGATTTTCCCCGCGCTCCAGGCCCTGATTCTGCGTGGCCATCTGGATATGCCGGTGATTGGGGTGGCCAGTTCTCCCTGGAGCTTGGATCAGCTCAAGGCACGAGCCAAAGAGAGCTTGACACAGCACAGTCATCTGGACTCGGCGGCTTATGCCAAGCTTTGCTCGTTGTTGCACTACGTTGCAGGGACCTATGAAGATCCAGGCACGTTCACGCGCTTGCGCACTCTCCTCGGCAATGCCCGTCGACCCCTGCACTACTTGGCTATTCCGCCCCAGTTGTTTGCCACGGTTGTCGCCGGGCTGGCTCGGTCGGGCTGTGCCCAGAACGGCCGGGTCGTCGTGGAAAAACCTTTTGGCCGGGACCTCGCATCGGCACAAACCTTGAACCAGACGCTCCACAAGTACTTTCCCGAAGAGGCGATCTTCCGCATCGATCATTTTCTCGGCAAGGAGCCGGTGGAGAATCTGATTTATTTTCGCTTTGCCAATCCCCTTGTCGAGGCCGGCTGGGATCGCCGGCACATCGAAAGCGTGCAGATTACGATGGCCGAGAGCTTCGGCGTGGCCGGCCGCGGCAAATTCTACGAAGAAGTCGGGGCCATCCGCGACGTGGTGCAGAACCACATGCTTCAGGTCATTGCCTGTCTTGCCATGGAATGCCCCACCGGCCGCGACCACCAGTCGCTGCGGGATGAACGCACGCGGCTGCTCGAAGCAGTTCGGACGCTCGTTCCTTCTGAAGTCGTGCGTGGCCAATTCCGCGGCTACCGCCGGGAGCCCGGTGTGGCCCCCGATTCGCAGGTGGAGACGTTTGCAGCTCTCCGTTTTTACCTTGACAACGACCGCTGGGAGGGCGTGCCATTTTATGTGCGCGTGGGCAAGTGCCTTCCCGTCACGGCGACCGAGGTATTGGTGCGGTTCCACCGTCCGCCACGACCGGTCCTGGACGAATCCCAGCCGCCGCTGGCCAACTACTATCGATTTCGCCTTAGCCCGCAAGTGGTGCTTGCCCTGGGTGCAAAGGTCAAGAAGCCGGGGGAGCGGATGGTTGGGGAAAAAATCGAGCTCATCGCCCACCATCAGCCAGCGGATGAAATGGGGCCCTATGAGCGGCTCCTGGGCGATGCGGCCAACGGCGACGCCACACTTTTTGCACGGGAGGATGCCGTCGAAGCGTCCTGGCGAATTGTGGACCCGGTGCTGGGAAATGTCACCCCGCTGTTCACCTATGAGCCCCACACCTGGGGGCCGCCCGAAGTCGACCGAATTCTGCTGCCCGAGGGAGGGTGGCATAACCCCGCGCCCAGCGAACCCTAGACTCCGAACCATGTTTACCAAAGTTAGCGCCATCCCCACGAGCCGTTAACTCTCCTTAGCGCCCTGGGCGATCTGGACCGATCCGCGACGAGGCCAAGATCTCTCCGGTGCCTGCCCGTGGGCGGGGCGAGGCCTGGTCTCTCAGCTTCTCAACGCGAATCTTGAAGTACTGTCGCAGTAACGAGATCCGTAGTCACTACCGCTTATCGAAAGTTGGAGCAAGATGCAGGAACGAGTCGGCGGATTGAGCCGACGCTACCAGTTCGTTAACAATTGGCGCGAAAGGTGCTCCCTAGTGACTCACCATCCACGGCTTGCTTGCCCAGGATGGGCGCCGGCGCCGGGTCAGCGCCGGAGACTGTTCCCAAGTCGGACAGCATTTCCTACAGCGGTTCCAAGCGTAACCGCGACGGTTCAGACTGCCCATCGAAGGCACGGGCTTGTCTCGCGGCCAAGCCCGGCGCGTCCGGAGTGCGCGAAGGCATATCCGCAGTGTGGTCGCCTGTTGCCAGGTTTGGTGAAATTTTCACAAAAAATGTGCATTTGTGCGAAAATTTTACTTGACATCTCCTTGCCAAGCATCATAATCATCGACTTCAACGGAAAATCCTGGCACGGGACAGTCCCCCAGACGTCTCGCCCCGCCAATCCCCGGCATCGGCCACGTCGACCCGATCGCCACCCCGAAGCGTTCAGTTCAGAATAGGGCACTGGGACCCCGCGCATCGAGGGTTTTTCCATCCCTTCTCGGCGTGACGATGACGTTGTTGTCATTGCCAACGCGAGACTAGGCCATGGGTTGTCTGAAACGGAGGATCCGAATGTTGAAAAGACAGCGATTGTGCGCAGAAACCTTGGAGTTGCGGCTGGTTCCCAGCACTTATTCTCTCCACCAGGGAGATAGCCTCCAAGCCACCATCCATGCCGCACTCCCTGGCGATACGATTCTTCTCGATGTCGGCGCAACCTTCCTGGGACCGATCACGCTGGAAGCCAAGGCCAATCCGCTGAAGCTGCCGATCACGATTGCGACCAATCAATTTCCCTTGGCACCCGGCGTGCGCGTCAGTCCCAGCAATGCTCCAGCCATGGCTGAGATCCTGGCACCGGGCTTTGATCTGCCGGCCATCGAGACGCAGTCGGGGGCGAGCTATTACACGTTCCGCGGCATCAATATCCTGCCCATCAACTCCTCGGCCCAGGTCGATACGCTGGTCACCCTTGGCGATGGCAGCAGCGCCCAAACCTCTCCCAGCACGCTGCCCAACAACCTCATCCTCGACCAGTGC
>DATGIQ010000652.1:0-8189 GCA_035295665.1 Gemmataceae bacterium
CGAACTCGGCTGCCAGACGCTCGCTCATCCGGTTAAAACGTTGGACAAGCGGAGCCAATTTATCGCTGTCGGGCATGTAGATCTTGTGGCTGTAGGTTCCGCCAGCGATTTGTTCCATGCCTGCCGTGGTCGCCTGGATTGGATCGGTGATCCGCTGTGCCAGCCAGCGCGCAAGTCCCAGGGCCGCCAGCCCCAGCAAGGCCGCTGCTGTCCACACGGTGTGCCGCAAATCCGGCTGCTCCACGCGCTCGACAATTACCAGTGCAAGCAAACCCACAGAAGAAAGCAAAAGCACGGCATGGGTGGTAAACAGTCGCCAAAACATGCGTGAGTGCCACATTCCAGGAAGACAAGGAGACCAGGAGAAGGGGAGACAAGGAGACAGACAGCAGCTCTTCCCCTCTCTTTGTCTCCTTGTCTATTCTACTCTGCTCGGCTGGCAATCAACCCGCGCTTGCCGGTCAGAAAGCGGATGCCGATATTCAGCAGCATGACGATGGCCAAGAGGACGAGAGCGGCGGCCCACGCTTGCCGGTGCCAATCCTCATAGGGACTGACGGCATAGGTGAAGACATAGACCGGCAAGGAAGGAGTGAAATCGTTAGGCGAGGAAGGCCAAAACTGGTTGCTCGAGGCCGTTAATAACAGCGGCGCGGTTTCGCCGGCAATACGGGCAATGGCAAGAAATACCGCCGTGATGATCGCGGGCAAAGCCGCCGGCACGATGACGCGCCACACGGTCTGGTATTGACTGGCTCCCAGGGCGTAGCTGGCGTCCCGGATTGAGCGCGGCACGAGTTTCAAGGCTTCCTCCGATGCCCGCATGACAATGGGAAGCATCATCACCCCCAGAGCGAAGGCTCCGGCCCACCCCGAAAAATGGCCCAGCGGCTTCACAACCACGGCGTAGCCAAAAATGCCGATGACGATGGAAGGAACGCCGCCGAGCAGCTCGCCGATAAAACGGACGGCCGGTCCAAGCATATCGCTGCGGTATTCAGCAAGGTAGACGGCCGCCAGGACGCCGATGGGGACCGCGAAGAGAGTTGCCAGCCCCACCAGCAGGAAGCTGCCATATAGCGCGTTGGCCATGCCGCCGCCTTTTTCGCCGACCGGGGCGGGGAGCTTGACAAAGAATTCCCAGTTGAGGGCCTGGATGCCGTGAATGAGCAAATAACTCAGGATCAGAAAGAGCGAACCCACGGTGATCACGAGAGCGAGGCCGAGCACTCCGGTCATCACCTGGTCGACCCACCAGGCCAGGGCATTGCGGCTGGCCACAGTTCGCGGGGCTTCGGCGAATGCTCCGGGGTCAGTCGGCTGCGTTCTTTGAGCGCGCGCCAGCCGGGGAAACAGGCCTCCCTTACGAACTCTGCCTACGCGCCAGATCAGCAAGCGTGCGAGCGTGTTCACCACGATATTGACCAGTAACAGCACCAGCCCCAGCTCCACGAGAGCCGACACGTACAGGTCGTATGTCGCCTCGGTGAACTGATTCGCAATCGCACTGGCAATGGAATCGCCCATGGCGAACGGGGACAGGACAATTTCCGGTCGATTGCCGATCAACATGGTCACGGCCATGGTTTCGCCGAGGGCACGGCCCAGGGCGAGAAAGCAGCCGCCGACGATGCCGGGCCGAGCATAGGGGAGCACGACCCTCCAGATCATCTGCCAGCGGGTGGCTCCCAGGGCGAGCGCGGCCGCACGCTGAGAACTCGGCACGGCCCGGCAGACATCGTAGCCAACTGCCGCCACGTACGGCACGATCATGATGGCCAAGACAACGCCCGCGGGCAACAGCCCCGAGCCCCCGGTATTGGGACCACCCAGCCAAGTCGTGACTCTCTGCAAATACGGCGACAAGACATACAGCCCCCAGAAGCCGTACACCACACTGGGAATGGCAGCCAGCATTTCGACCAGAAGGGACGCAGGCCGGCGCAGCCAACCGGGGGCGATTTCGGAAAGGTATGCGGCCGTGCCAATACCCAAGGGCACGGCCAGCAACATGGCAATCACGGAAGTGGCCACGGTGCCATAGACAAACGCCAAGGAACCAAAGATCCGATGGTCCGGCTCCGGATCCCAGGTGGTTTGGGTAAAGAAGCGGATGCCGATCGTTTGGATTGCCAGCCACGCCTGCCAGGTCAACACAACCACCAGCAGCACGGCCAAGACGATGACCAACATGGCCGCGAACTGGCAGAGCGACCGGAAAATGACGTCTCCGGCTCTGGCAAAGGAAGTACGTAAGCCCCGGCGTATTCGCAGGCCTGAAGGGACCGGCACGGTTTGCGATTGGCCGGAAGGCGGTGTCATCGATTCCCATTCTTGAATGTGCGAATCGGAAGCGAAGGCTCGCCGTCTCCCTCGTTTCCGACTCGGACGAGGTTACTGGGCGATGTGGACTTGATCCAGTTTCTTCTCGAGGCGATGGACCAATTCTTCGGGAAGATGAGCGTAATCGAGATCCTTGGTGTACTGCTGCCCTTCGTGCGTCACCCAGCGGAGAAAATCGACGACAGCCTGTCCTTTGCCCGCCGGCTGGGTTATGTAAAGGACTGCCCAAGTCGTTCCACTGATCGGAAAAGCGTCTTTGCCAGGCGCGTCGGTGAGGGAATAGCGGAGGTCCTCCGGAATGTTCACCAGCGCGCCCTTGGCTGCCGCAGTGACGCTTTCCAGACTCGGGGTGACGAATTCCCCTTCGCGGTTCTGTACCATGCCAAACCGAATGTTGTTTTGCATGGCATAAATGAGTTCGACGTATCCCATACCGCCGGGCGAATTCGCAACTTTGCCCGCCACCCCTTCGTTACCTTTTGCCCCCGCTCCGGCGGGCCAGTTGACGCTCGGGCCGACCCCAACCTTCTCCTTCCACTCCGGGCTGACCTTGGAGAGATAATCGACCCAGATATACGTTGTGCCGCTCCCCTCCGAGCGGTGCACGATCAGGATGTCCTTGTCCGGCAGCTTCACATCAGGGTTAAGCTTGGCCAGTTCAGGATCATTCCACTTTTTGATCTTTTGCAAATAAATGCCGGCCAGTACCGATCCCGTGAACTGGAGCGGTTTCTGGACCCCTTCGAGATTGTAGATGGGGACCACCGCACCCATGACCAGGGGAATGTGTACCACCTCTCCGCCCGTCGCCTTCGCTTTGCTCAGCTGTTCGTCGTTCAGAGGTGCGTCCGTGCAGCCAAAATCAATGGTTTTGACGATCATCTGTTGAATGCCGGCACCCGAACCCATGGATTGATAATTGACCTGAACCCCCTTCGCCTTCTCGTACACGCTGGCCCATTTGGTCATCATCGGATTGACAAACGAGGAGCCGCCTCCGTTGAGGCGCTTGCTCTCGGTGCCACTCCCACCACAACCGGTCCCAACCACAAGGCTGACCGCCAATACCGCAAGCGCTGCCTTTGGCTTCATCGGTTTGATTCCCCTCGAGCGCCGCTGCGCTGCACCGAATGGGCTCCGCTCAGAACGCCACGGCCACTGTAGATGCTCTCGGAGGTAAGATTGTGATTAAATTATGAAATTTGGGTGAAGAGGCCATTCGTCCCTCGAGCTGCTGGCCTTCCTGCACGAGCGTTCCGAAGCTTGAGGCCGATCCGGTTTCCTTGGCACCTGATCTGCATTCTGGGTCCTGATACATGGTCCGGTTGGTTGTGTCCGTTGAGCGGCGGCTCGCAGAACCGCGTGCGGATGCGCCCCGCGCGGTTCTGCGAGCCGCCGCTCAACAAACACGGACATATTCAGCGGACTGGGTATGAGATACAGAAAGAGAAGGCAATTATCGGTAGAGGATCATATGGCGAAATCAAGGAAATGGGTGCAGGGCGTGAAAACGGTCTCGACCTATCCGCCGCAGGGACTGTTTACCAAGGATGCCGCGACAATTGCTCGCATCATGGCGAGTAAAGAGGTCAGCCCCAAGGGGATTGGCTCCGGGATCCGCATGATCCAGTTCTTCATCAACCGCGCCGGCAAAACGCTCCCACCGGAACGCAAACGCGAGCTGGAGAAAGCCAAGCGAATCCTCCAGGCCAAGCACGGCTCCGGAAAAGCGGCACCGACGAAATCGCGTGCCTGACGGCTACACCGGCGGCTTCCCACGGTGCTCCCATCCAGTCATATCATTACCGATCAGTTCATCGATGAGCTCGGTGACACCGGCCCCGTGGTGGGCGCGGGTGACGAAATGCGCTCGGTCCTTCACCACCGGGAGCGCATTGGCGACCGCGACGGAACACCCGCAGAGGCTCAGAAAGGCGTGATCATTCTCGGCATCGCCAACGCCGACCACGTTGCAGGGTGCGATGCCCAGCTCCGTGAGAGCGGTCCTCAGTCCAGTTGCCTTGTTGATGCCGGTAGGCAGCACCATCACGGCGCCCTTGTTAAGGATGACCTGGAGCTCCAACCCTAGCTCCGCGATCACTTCCAAGACGATCGCCTGGAACGGCCTCCAGGTAGCGACGATTACCTGGCCCGTGGAGAGGGGCCGCACGCCCCGATCATGGAGAGCCTGGAGGAACTGCTCGGGAGGGCGTTCAGCCAGGGTTTTTTGTTCACCATCTGAAGGCCAGTAGAGCAGGGCTCCGTTTTCCGCGACAATCGAATCGAAAAGGTGAAGGTTTGGAAAAACGGAAAGTAGATCGGGTAGCTCGCGTCCCGTGACCAGGATGAGTTTGCGGCCGAATACCCGGAGACGCTCCAGTGCAGCGAGCGTCTCATCGTCTACCCGGCCGTCGGCCGCCAAGGTGCCATCATAATCACAAGCGAGAGCAAGGTATCGCATTGGAAATTACATATGATAATATGTTTATTTTAAAACCACAGAACGCTGCCCCCGCATTTCCCCTCGGTTTTAGCGGTTTGGCCAAGTCTTGACAAGATTCCACAACACTTCAGAAAACTCTTGTGGCGGGTGTCGGTGACATGAGTCGAAGTAGATAGGGGCCGACTACGTGAAATACTCGTTGCGAAATCCTCGAGGGGAAAGTAAGCTCAATACCTCTAAACGAGTCCCGCTCAACCTTGTCAACTGGAGAACTCCCCCGTGTGCCGTCAGTGGCTCGTTGCGTTCGTGCCCTTTTTGAGCCTCGGTAGCTCGCTTTTGTCCCAGCCGCCCCAGCCGACTCAACCACCGCTAATGAGGACGCTTGACCTCAACGTGGGCGAGTCGGAGGACGTTGAGCTGTCTGATGGGACCAGGACGAGCATCAAACTACTCGACATGCACGAAATTCGCGACGACCTCCGCAATGTGGTCCGCCGCGCAGAGGTCACTGTCTTGGTGGCCGGGCATAAGATCTCGCTGGTCTCGGCTAACTATCGCCTTCCGGTGACTGTCGGCAATGTCCAGATCGACTGTCCGATCACCAGGGGCTACCGGCAAAACAACGAGAAAGGAGTTGCCGGCGAAAACCCGTGGGGGCTCGTGAAGGACGCTCGGGTGCGCCTATGGCCGGCTGGGTCCCCTCTCCTGAAACCGGGTACCTTCGTCTACCCGGCCAAGCAGCGTTGGTTTGCGAGCGGCACGCAGATGGCCAACGAGCCGGTTCATGTCGATGGTGGCGAAAACCCGCTGGCCAAAGCAATCTACTATCATTACGGCCTCGACATCGGCGGCGCGGAAGGAATGGTTGACGTCGTGGCTGCCACCGATGGATTGGTCGTCTCTGCAGGGAAGGCTGTCCTGGCTGGATATGCCGACACGCCAGTGCAGCCACGTTACGATGTGATCTACGTCCTCGATCCACGGGGCTGGTATTACCGCTACAGCCATCTGAAGATGATCGGTCCGGATGTGCGTCCGGGACAAGAGGTGAAAATGGGCCAGCGGATCGGCCGGCTGGGCAAGGAAGGGGGCAGTGGCGGCTGGTCACATTTGCATTTCGATATCTCCGGCCGCCAGCCGTCCGGGAAGTGGGGCATCATCGAAGGCTATGCCTTTCTCTGGGAGGCATATCTGCGTCAGTATCAGCCGAAGCTCCTGGCTGTCGCCCGACCACACCAATTGGCTGCCGTCGGGCAGAACGTGGTCCTCGATGGGAGCCGGTCGTGGTCAGCGAGCAAGATCGTCGGCTACGAGTGGACGTTCACGGACGGCCAAACCGCAGTAGGAGCAACCGTCGAGCGGATGTACAAGAAGCCAGGTGTTTACAGCGAGATCCTGAAAATTACGGATAGCGCGGGTCGGGTTGATTATGACTTCGCGGTGGTCAACGTCCTGGACAAGGAACATCCAGAATGGCTGCCGCCGTCGATTCACGCCGCCTATGCCCCGACGTTCGCAATCAGGCCTGGCGATGCCATTACCTTCCTGGTGCGGACGTTCCGCACGAGCGACGGCAAAGAGACCTGGGACTTTGGCGATGGCAGCCCCAAGGTCGTCGTACAGAGCGACGGCAATGCCGTGCCATTGGCCGAGAATGGCTATGCCCGCACTGTCCACGCTTACGCCAAGGCTGGCCACTATGTAGTCCGCGTGGAGCGGACCGACCGGAGAGGCTATACGGCCATCGGACACCTGCATGTCCACGTCGCTGATGAGCGGTCTGAGTCTTCGCCAGTTTGTCGGTATGATCGGCGTTGAATTCCGCCGAGGTCAAGAAACGGACCGCAATCAGGATTTACACCGGCGTAGGAAATGGGTAAGCGGGACAAGAAGACAGTAGACTCAATGGTGCTCGGCCGGGGCGAGCTGGCCTAAGGCGGCTCGCAAGATCGCATGCAAGCCGGGGTCTTCCACGTGGGCCAAGGCTTGATCCGTTTGCACCCAGCGTCGCTCCCGGAGTGTACATTCGGGCCAGTCTTCAGCCATTGCCGTAACTTCCATGATGAAGACCGTGACGTGGTAGGTGGCCCCACACTTCTGGTAGAGATAGCTCCCGATGGGATGCGGATGGAGGATCCCGCGCAGGCCCGCTTCCTCCCATGCTTCTTGCAGGGCGATCTCGCCAACGGTCTTGCCAGGTTCCAAGCATCCTTTAGGGATCACCCAGCGCTTGCCGCTGCGGGAAGTAATCAAACAGATCTTGGCGTTCCGGATCGGGATTGCCCCTGCCTGCAAAATCCCCTTCGGCTTCGCCAGCATATGCATTCCTCAGCGGATGGGAAGGTCCTCCCTGCCTTAAGGATTCAACATAAAGCCTGCCAAAGTCAAGCGGCTTCGCGATTTTTTCACCCGATCTCCATCGACTGGACACGTTTTCTCCGTTCCGTCCCGCTCTGTTCACTCGTGCTACCCGGTCTCCGCACGGTTCACTTTAGCTCAAAGTTCAACGTGTTCGTCCCTTCCTTGACCGAAGCGGCCAACGGGGTTTTCGATCGGTCTCGATACCGCGCCGGGATCCGTTTCGTGTTGCTATTGGCCAGTTCCTGATAATCCCGGGGCTGGATGGTGACTTTGTATTCTCCGGCGGGTGCGCCGGAATGATCGCCATTGAATCCGAGCTGGTATTGTCCACGCGCATCGACCAGTGCGGCAGCCTCATAGCGGATTCGGCCGTGCGCGTGGATTTCGACCGGGGTGAAGTAAATGACTCCGCCCTTGAGAGGGGTCTGATCAGAGAAGGCGATCTTGCCGTGCACGGGGTGAGGCGCGGCCAAGGGAGGACCGGGAGGCGGGCCATTTTCTCCACACCCGGCCAGAACGGTCAGCAGAACGAATCCTATGCATCGCCGCATGTAGTGTTGAAGCATGAAGTCTCCTCCCTAATCAAAGGGGCCGGGCGATTCGTTGCCCGGCCCGCGTTCCCTTGCAGATCCAGGATCTAGTAATCGCCGTCCTGAACGATCTCGCCGCCACTGCGGGAGACCAGAGATGCGACCACCACGGGAGAGGCACTTTCCTTGAGGAAGACGGTATGGCCATCCGCGAACAACACATTGGCGCCGCCTGGATGGAAACTGAAGATCTCATCATTGGGACCGCAGTTGTTTGTCAGCTTCCAGCATCCGTTCGGACCATCGCTGCCGGCATCGGAGTTGTTGTTGTTGACGATTTTGAAACCCGGCGTGGTGGTATTCAGCAGCGGATCGCCGGAGACGCCGTAGCCATTATCCTGTTCGCCCCAGCGCCAGAACCGGCGCGTGGCAAAGTTGGACCCCTCATCCACCGAGATCCCCAATACCGTGGCCGGGTCGAGGTAGGCGGGGTTGGTAATGTAATCTTCGCG
>DATGIQ010000653.1:0-2330 GCA_035295665.1 Gemmataceae bacterium
GGTCCGCTGGTTGGGCAGGCCGATCATGAACGGGCAGTTGCTCCAGGACCACACCGCCACCAGCACGTCCACCGTCCGCCGCCCCTCAGCCAGGTCGACGGCGACCTCGCCGAAGTCGCATTCGATCCGCCGGCCGGGCTCGTGCCGCAGGGGGATTAGCCCGACTTCCGCAGTTCGACGCCCCAATCGGCCCTGGCGATAGCGCCAAGGCCGATTTTATTTGAAAGTCTTCACTACATTGGCATTTGTTCCAGGTGTCTGGGCAGGGTCAATCCCAGGCGGTGCAGCAGGATGGCCTGGTGCTCGGTGGGCTTGGCCACGCACCGTTTGCGGATCTCCAAGCCGCAGCGTGTGGGCAGCACAACATCGACCGTCTGAATCGTCGCCAGTTCGTCCAGCACCTTGCGTGGCTCATCGCCCAGCCCGGCCGTCTTGCACATCTGGCTCAGCGTCTTCCACAGCACGTACGCCAGGAAGCAGACCAGCACGTGAGCCTGCACACGCTCCTGCTTCTGGTGCCACACCGGCCGCAATGACAGGTCGCTCTTGTGAATGCGGAATGCCCCTTCAGCCTCGCTCAGTTGCATGTACGTCCGCCACAGGTCGGAGGCCGACCAGTCACTGACGTTGCTCCGCAGCAGATAGCAGCCCTCGCTCAGGCTCGCCCAGTTCTGCCAATCCCCGATCCGTTCCCACGTCAGCGTCGCGCGGCCGTTGGCGTCGGCCGTCACTTCCGTCTTGAACCCGCCGGCGGCGCGGGTGTTCTGGCCCATCAGACGGCCGACGCGGTGGCTGAGCTGCACCGCCGTCATCGACCGCCGCCCGGCCATCTTCTCAAGTGAACTCAGCCCCTCTTCGATTCGCTTCTCGAACCGCTCGTGCATGGCCTTTTCCTTGGCCCGGCGGTCCGCCGAGCGGCAGAGGATGAACGTCTCGGTTGCGGAGGCTTTGCCTGCGCTTCCCCCGTCGGGATCGGTGCAGCGTTTGACTTCCAGCCCTTCGTGCACGAGGTCCCAGTCCGAGGCCATCAGTTGCTTCTCATACTTTCGCAACATCGACCTGGGCGTCCCGACGATGTACTGGCGCCCCCCTTCCTTGAGGAATTCGATGTTGGCCGCCGACACCATGCCCCGGTCCATCACCCACACCCGCCGGGCCTTGCCGTAGCGGTCTTCCATGGCCGTGACCACCTCCTGCACCGTGGTCACGTCGGCCTTGTTGCCCGCGAACAGCTCGTACCCCACCGGCATGCCGCACCGGCTCACGACCAGAGCAATGCACACCTGCTTGCAGTCGGCCCGGTTGTCACGTGAGTAGCCGCGTTGGGCCTGCGGGTTGGCTTGGGCCTGTCCTTCGAAGTAAGTGCTGGTGACGTCGTAGAGGAGCAGGTCGTACTTCAGGTCGAACAGTTCGCCCAGCCGTTGCTTGAGGTGCTTTTCCAGGGACTGCTTGTGCGGCAGCAAGGCATCCAGCGCCCGGTACAGACGGTCGTCGTTGACCTTGTCGGATGCAACGCCCAGCAGGTCGGCCAGCGCCGAACGCCCGAACAGGTGCTCGGCGATGCGCAGTTCGCTGGAAGGATCGCACAGCCGGCAGATCACCAGCACCATCGCCATGACCGCCCAGGGCACGTCCTCCCGGCCGGCGGGCATCAGCTCGTCCAGGACCTTCCTGAGCCCCAGCTTGTTGATGATCTGCAACGCCAGCCACGGGCCGCCGAACTCACGCGTCCGCTCGACACGCACGGCCGACAAATCGACCTCGACCCATCGCGGTTCGGCCGGCGCCGCAGTCGCGGAAAACAACTCCGGATGCAACGGTTGGCGATCGCCACCAGAGACCTGCTGCACCCCCAGCCGCCCGGCTTCGTCCAGATCCCCAAGATACGCCACCACTTCCTGACGGGGGCCCTTGGCGGTACGCACACTCTTGACCAGCGCCCAGTAGGCGTGGCGTTTGCCGTCCTTGGCGCGATGGCACCGTCGCAGGTACACGCGGGCAATCTACCACGGCACCAAGAGCGACTCGGTCTTCACTACATCGCGTTTCGCCGAGCCCAACCCCGCCGGCGATGCGCCACCGCAGGTTTCAGCGGCCAGAAAAAAATCTTAAGAGGTGAACTGCGGAAGTTGGGTTAGTGGCCTGGTCGTTCCATGCGGTTTCAGGATCGAAGGATTCATGGGTAGTGAATCGGGTTTGACACTTTTCGACTGAAATGCATGCAAAAAAGAGGGACTTCCGCATAAAACAGGAAGTCCCTTCTCACGATCAGTTTCGGCGACCGGGTTATTCGGCCTTTGCCTCAGACCCTTCACCAGCCGGGGCGGTTT
>DATGIQ010000654.1:0-31245 GCA_035295665.1 Gemmataceae bacterium
CTGACCGTGAACTTGCCATTCCCGAAGGTGATCGTACCGGCCGTGGTCGGCGTATTATCACCCCAGGCGATACTGGCCGAATAGTGCGTGCCGTCATTGGCCTCCGCCCCGCCCGGATCGGTGAAGGTGGCCACCGCTCCATTAAAGGCGACTGAGGGATTAAAGAGGATGTTCACCGGTGTACCCACCACAGCCGGATCGGATACCGTGGCCATGCTGATGGCCATTGGCGCGGTACTGGCCTCATGGCTGATGGCCACCGTGACGGGGTAGCTGCCTTCTTCGCCATACGTGTGGCTGCCCAAGACACTGAACGTCGTCCCCGCGACGGTGATCGTACCGGCCGTGGGGGTCGTGCCATCGCCCCAGGCGATGGTGGCATTGTAATCGGCCACCCCTTCCGCACCGCCCGGATCGGTGAAGGTGGCCACCGTCTGCATGCTGGAGCCGGCCCCTTCTGAGCCACTGACCGAAAAGCCGCCGCTGGCCACGATATTGGGATTGGAGATCGTGGCGGTGGTGGTCGCCGTCTGCGCGGTGCTGCCTTCGTGGTTAATGGTCACCGTGAGGGTGGCGGAGCCTTCTTCGGCATAGGTATGGTTGCCGCTGACGGTGAACGTGCCGCCGGCAAAGCTAATGGTCCCTGTCGAGGGCGTGCTGCCATCCCCCCAGTTGATGGTGGCAGTGTAATGCGTGCCATCATTGGGCTCCGCACCAGCCGGATCGGTAAAGGTCGCCACCGTCTGCGTCGTCGCGAGCACGCCTTCCGTTCCGCTGAAGGAGAAACCGCCCGTGGCAATGACACTCACGTCCGCCACCGCGGCGGTGCTCGTTGCCGTCGCCGGTGTGATGCCTTCATGGTTGATCGTCACGGTGATGGGAGCGCTGCCTTCTTCCGTGTACGTATGGCTGCCGCTGACCGTGAAGGTCGTCCCGTTCTGGGTAATCGTGCCCGTGGTCGGGGGGGTGTTATCGCCCCAGTTGATGGTCGCGCTGTAGTCCGCCAGCCCCTCCGCGCCACCCGGATCGGTGAAGGTGGCCACGGGCTGCGTGGCCGAGGCGGTGTTCTCACTGGCGTTGAAGGTCAAACCGCCCGTGGCAACGACGCTGGGATTGGAGACACTGACGCTGAACATGCCGCTGCCGGTCTGGCCATCGAAGGTATCCTTGACCGTGACGGTAACGGTGTACGAGCCTTCCTCGGCGTAGGTGTGCGGCTGGCTCCCCAGCGAACCCGGAGTATTCCCGGGGACCGTGGTGTGCGCGGAGCCATCGCCCCAGGCGACATCGACCGTCCACGGTCCCCCATCGGGATCGGTGAAGCTGCCCAAGCTGAACGATTGCGCCATCCCTTCGGCAGAAGTTTGGGAACCGGGTGCGGTCACCGACGGCGGGATGCCCATGGCCACCGAGGCGGTGCTCATTACCGTCTGGGGCGTGGCGCCCTCATGATTGATCGTCGTGGTGATCGTGAAGGAAGCGATGGTGGTGTACGTGTGCGTCCCCATCACCGTATAGACCCCGTTCGTGAGCGTAATGGTGCCCACGCTGGCCGGCGTATTGTCCCCCCAGGTAATGCTCGCCGAGTAATGAGTCCCATCCGCCGGCTCCGTGCCGCCCGGATCGGTAAAGGTCGCCACCGAAACCGTGGAGCTCGAATTGACGCCCGCGTTGACCGGCACGCCCGTGGCCGCCACCGCGACATCGGAGATCGTTGCCGTATCAGTGATCGTCTGCGACGTGCTGGTTTCGTGGTTGACCGTCACGGAGAGGGTGTACGTCCCTTCTTCGCCATAGCTATGGCTGCCCGTGATGCTGAATGTGGTCCCCGTCACGGTAATCGTGCCCGCCGTGGCCGTTGTGCCATCCCCCCAGTTGATGGTCGCCGAGTAGTCCGCGATCGGCTCGGCCCCACCCGGATCGGTAAAGGTGGCCACCGTCTGCGTCCCCAAGCCCGTCCCTTCGGTGCCGTTAAAGGACAACCCGCCGCTGGCCGCCACATTGGCGTTGGACACGGTGGCCGTGCTGGTCACCGTTTGCGCGGCGCTATTCTCATGATTGATGGTCACCGTAAGGGTATAGCTGCCTTCTTCCGCATAGGCATGGCTACCGCTGACGGTGAAGGTTGTCCCCGAAAAGCTGATGCTGCCGGCCGTGGCCGCGGTATTGTCGCCCCAGTTGATGCTCGCCGAGTAATGCGTGCCATCATTGGCTTCCGCAATACCCGGATCGGTGAAGGTCGCTACCGCCTGCGAGGTCGATGGCGCCCCTTCCTGGGCGGTGACGGATACGCCGCCGGTGGCCGTTACGCTGGGATCGGATACCGACACCACGAACATGCCCGTGCCCGATTGGGATGTAGCCGCATCGGTGATGGTGATGGTCACCGTATACGAGCCTTCCTCGGCATAGGTGTGCGTCTGGTTGGAGAGGGTGCCTGGTGTCACCGTGCCCAGGGAGGTGGCCGTCGTGCCATCGCCCCAGTTGATGCTCCCACTATCCGGCCCCGCGCCCGCATCCTGGAAGCTGCCGATGGTGAAGGACTTCGAGCCTGCTTCGGTCGCGGTTTGATTCCCGGCTGCGGTCACGACGGGGGGTGGAGCGTTGCCGACCATGGCGGTACTGGTCACGGTGGTGGGAGTGGCGGTGTCATGGTGAATGGTGGTGGTGACCGTGAACGAGCCGGTGGAGGTATAGGCATGGCTGCCGCTGACGGTGACGATGCCGTTGGTAAGAGCAAGCGTGCCGGTCGTGGCTGGGGTGCTATCGCCCCAATTAATGGTGGCACTGTAATCGCCCAGGACTTCCAGACTGCCTGGATCGGTGAAGGTCGCCACGGCCGACGTGAAGGAAGTACTGAGGACAGCGTTGACGCCGATGCCATTGGCCGCCACGGCCGGATCGGACACGGTGGCGGTGCTGGTCACCGTTTGGGTCGTGCTGGTCTCATGGTTGATGGTCACCGTGACGGTGTAGCTGCCTTCTTCGGCGTAGGTATGGCTGCCGGTGATCGTGAAGGCGGACCCAGAGAAGCTGATGCCGCCAGTTGTGGCCGCGGTGCCATCGCCCCAATTGATGCTGGCACTGTAGCTCGCCAGCGCTTCTGCTCCGGCCGGATCGACAAAGGTGGCCAGTTGTTGATTACTCACGGCCGAGCCCTCCATGGCGTTGAAGCCGACGGAAGGACTTGCACTGACGGCGGGATCGGACACGGTGACCTGGAACATACCGGTACCGGATTGCTGATCGCCGGTATCGGTGACCGTGACCGTCACCGTGTAGGTGCCTTCCTCGGCGTACATGTGGGAAGAGCTGCCGAGGGAGCCAGGTCCTGACGGGGCCGGAAGCATCATGCTCGTGCCATCGCCCCAGGCCACGCTGGCCGTCCACGACCCAGAGCCCCCGTCGCTGAAGCTTCCCAGATTGAACGACTGTCCGGCTGCCTCCACCGCGCTCTGGTTCGAAGGTGGCGTCACCATTACTCCAGGACTCGTAATGGTGAGAGCCTCTACTATGTTAAAATAAATCACAGTGTTTGTTGGATCGCCACATGTTTTGAATCCGCCGATTGCGTAGATGTGGCCGTCGGGACCGGTGGCAACGCGCAGCCTCTCGCGTCCGGTAGGCATCCCATCCTGTTCGGACCAGCTGTTCGTGCTCGAATTGTATACCTCTACCGTGTTGAGATTGTCGACATTATCGGATCCGCCGATGACATAGATGCGGCCATCGGGGCCCGTGGTGGCCGCCAGGTCAAAACGTTTCGTGGGCATACTCGCCACGGTGGACCAACTGTTCGTGCTTGGGTTATACGCTTCGCTGTGCGCTTGATGAAAGATGTAGATGCGGCCATCGGGGCCTGTGGCAGCTGCCAGTAGATTTTCCGGGGCGGGCAGGCTGGCGACCGTGGACCAACTGTTCGTGCTCGAATTATACGCCTCGACCGTGGTGAGTTCGTTTCCGTTGTCATCATCTCCGCCGATGGCATAAATCAGTCCATTGAGGCCAGTAGCCACCGCCAACCTCGCGCGGGCCGTGGGCATGGGGGCCACCGTGGACCAACTGTTCGTGCTCGGATTATACGCCTCGACCGTATTGAGAGCATGGAAGAAGCCGTCGCTTTCTTTAACGTCTCCGCCGATGGCATAGGTGCGGCCATCGGAGCCGGTAGCCACTGCCAGATCGGTACGAGCAGTGGGCATACTGGCTACCGTGGACCAACTGTTCGTACTAGAATTGTACGCTTCGACGGTGTTGACACTTTGGAAGACATTGCTGTCGATGGGAATTCCGCCGATGGCATAGATGCGGCCATCGGAGCCCGTGGCAACGCCCAGACCGTCCCGACGAGTGGGGACGCTGGCCACGGTAGTCCACGAGTAGGGACTCGGGCTAAAGGCTTCCACCGTACTGAGATCACCGCTCACATTGTCTCCGCCGATGGCATAGATGCGGCCATCGGACCCAGTTGCTGCTCCGAGGCCGTCGTGAGGTGATGTCGTGGGGGCAACATTGGACCAGGCATTCGTGTTTGGGTCATATGCTTGCACGTCGCCACTAAAGGCTCCGTCGATGGCATAGATTCGGCCATCGGGTCCTCTCGTGGCTGCCAGATCGGTACGAGCGGTAGGCAGACTCGCCACCGTGGACCAACTGTTCGTGCTCGGATTATACGCCTCGACCGTGGTGAAAACGTTTCCGTTGCTATCATCTCCGCCGATGGCATAGGCGCGGCCATCAGGGCCCGTGGTGGCCGCCAGATTAGCACGAGCGGTGGGTAGGTTAGCTACCGTGGACCAACTATTCGTGCTCGGATTATACGCCTCGACCGTATTGAGAGCATGGATATTGCCATTGCTATCTTGAACGGCTCCGCCGATGGCATAGATGCGGCCATCGGAGCCCGTGGCGGCTGCCAGGAAGGCTTGAGGAGCGGGCAGGCTGGCGACCGTGGACCAACTGTTCGTGCTCGGATTATACGCCTCGACGGTAGTGAGAGCATGGGTATTGCCATTGCTATCTTGAACGGCTCCGCCGATGGCATAGATGCGGCCATCGGAGCCGGTAGCCGCTGCCAAGTTTTCGCGGGCCGTGGGCATGGGGGCAACCGTGGACCAACTGTTCGTGCTCGGATTATACGCCTCGACCGTATTGAGAGCGTGGAGGAAACTGCTGAAGTTTCCAACGGCCCCGCCGATGGCATAGATGCGGCCATCGGGGCCCGCGGTGGCCGCCAAGAACTCGCGCGCAGTCGTCAGGGGGGCTACCGTGGACCAGGACAGAAGCGTCCGATCCTCCAACATTTCGAGAACCAGACGGCGGCATCCGCGACGGCCGCGGTGCAGCCCTAGGCCTTGATGGACGCGGGTTTTTGGTGCGAGCCAACGCGACAAGAAAGAAAGCATAGTCCTCGCTCCTCGGGCGCTTGATGACGGAAGATGAACCAAATCGAGCAACCACCGCAGTCTATAGGGGGAACTCAGAGAGGATGGGCGCGGCGTTCCACGCTTCCTTCGAGTCAGTGCGGTTACTACAGCAACACCCTTTGCGGTCCCGTCAAGCAAAAAGGGGTGCTTTCCGGATCATTCTCGGATCCGCATCCGCAGTCGGGCGCAGAGCCTGGATACCGCCTTTACTCCATGCAACGGCTCGGTCCCGTCTATCTAATAGTTGGCTGGAAGTCGGTGAACCTTGCGCGAGAAAGGCAAGAAAAAAAACTGGATTCGTTTCGCGGGGGTTCGGAGAACCGCGTGGGGTACATCAACGCGCGGTTCTCCGAACCCCCGCGAAACCGAATTGGATATGCCCAAGCGATGGGTGGATCAGACGTTGTTGATTGCCATGAACACGCTCAAGCCCTGATTGCGGAACAGGACATTGCTATCCCACGGTTCGCCGCCCGCGGCGGAATTGTTGGCGGCCAGGAGGATTTGGTAGACGTCCAGGACGGTATTGTTGGTCACGCCGAAAGCCTGGCCGCTGGCGCCGATATTCCAGGAATAGGCACCCAGGCCATTGCTGTTGACCGTAAAGCCAGTGGCCTGTCCCGTCGTGCCGCCCAGGGAGAGGGTGGTCGTGAAGACCTCCAACGCGGTGGCCAGCACTTCGGCATCCAGCCCCACTCCCTTGGATACGAGGAAGAGGCTGAGGTAATAGCTGCTGATCTGCGCATTGCTGAAGGGGCTCAGGTTCGGTGCCCCATTCCCGCCGCCATAGAGATTGGGATACGTTGTCGCTAACCATTGGCCCAAGCTCTGGTTGCCGGAGGTCGGTCCGAAGCGGCGGAGCAGTTCTTGTCCCTGTAGACCCGCCCAGAAACTAATCGGCTTGATCAATCCCGCCTGCACGAACTGACCCAGACTGGCTACCGTCACCCCCGTCTGAACAGGAGTCGCACCCCCTTCATGATTCATCATGACGCTGACGGTATAGGAATTGGCGGCGGCGTAGGTATGCGTGCCGCCGACCGTGAAGATGCCGTTCACGAGCGTGATCGTACCGACAGTGACCGGGGTGTTATCACCCCAATTGATGCTGGCCGAATAGTGCGTGCCGTCATTAGTCTCCGCGCCGCCGGGATCGGTGAAGGCGGCGAGCGCAATGCTAGACGGCGCCCCGGCCGTGGGGCTGGGACTGGCCGGCATGTCCACGAGATTCAACATCAGCTCGGACACCGTCACCTGGGACATCGCTGTTCCGAAGAGAGTGTCGCTGGTATTGGTGACCGTGATGGTCACGGTGTAGGTGCCTTCCTCGGTATAGGCATGGGGTTGATTGCCCAGCGTTCCAGGCCCCGAAGGATTGAAGGTTGTGTTCGAGGATCCATCGCCCCAGTTGATCGTGGCCATCCAGGGGCCGTTGCTGGTGTCGGCAAAACTCCCCAGGTTGAAGGAGCTCGTCGTTCCTTCGGTAACGATTTGCGACCCAGGCGGCGTCACGACCGGGGGCGTGGCCGATGCCTGGGTACTGATCTCGAACATCCCCCGGCCATGCGTGCCGGCTCCCAGCAGATGCAGGCCAGCGTTGTATTGCAGGCTGATCACTTGCACATTGGGCATGCCGGTGCCAAACACCGACCAGCTGTTGCCGCCATCGGTGGAGACATACACGCCGTTGTCATTGCCGATATAGAGAGTGCTGTTGGCGTGGTCGATGGCAATAGACCATGTGGGCAGGTCCGGCAGATTGCCGCTGATGTCCGTCCAGCTACCGCCGGCATTGGTGGTGCGGAAGACGTGGTTGTGGCCGGAGGTAGTGCCGTCGATCGCCTCGCTGAATTCCGAGGTCACGATGTACGCAGTCTCGCCGGTCGAGTCGCCCGGATCGACTTCGAGGTCGAAGTAGGGATTAAAATTCGCATTGAAGATCCGCGTAAAGGAGGCGATAGGATTGGACTGGGTCCAGCTGCCGCCGTCGTTGGTGGTCGTCCATACATGGCCATCGCTGGTGGCAGCGTAAACAACGTTGCCCAGAGTCGCAATGGCCCCGATGGGCTTGCCGGCAGGGTTGAATCCCGAGACATTTGGAGAACCGATGGGCGACCAGCTGTCGCCGTTGTTGAGCGTTTCACTGACGAAATCGGTGCCAAGCACCAAGCGGTTGCTGTTGGCGGGATCGAGGGCATAATGCGTGAAAAACGGTGCCGATGCGGCTCCCTGGATACCGGAGACCTTGGCGTGGAAGGTACTGCCGCCGTCATCGGAGCGAAGGAAGAATCCAGAGACCGTGCTTTGGAACACTGCATAGACATGCTGCGGATGGTTTGGATCGACATGGACGAAGGCGCCGTCGCCGCCGAGAACGAATTTCCAGGATTGGCTGCCGCTATACACTTCGGTGCCGTTGTCCTGGCTGCCGCCGAAGGCGCTGGTGGCGTTGGTCGGATGCAGGGCGATGCCGTAAAACTGGGTGATTTGCAAATTGCCGTTGAGATCGGTCCAGTGGATGTTGCCGACGGTAGCACTGTCCAATCGCCAGATGCCGCCGTCGTTGCCGTCCAGGAGCCGGCCATTGTGATCGAAACCGATCCCGTGGTGGTCGGTGTGAGGCCCGTGGCCGTCGGCACCCGCACTGATGTCGGTCCAGGTCATGCCGCCGTCGGTGGTCTTGAGGAGCGGAACCTGGCCTTCCGCATAAACCGTGTTGCCCGTGGGATCGCTGGGATCCAGGATCAATGTTTGATCGTACCATCCCTGGCCGGCCATGTAGTTGACATAGTTCGTCGATTGCGGAGACTCGGCCATGACCGGATTCCAGGTCGTCCCGCCATCGGTCGATTTCAGGATTTCCAAAGTGTTGCCGAAGGTCGCGCTCTTTGGATCGGATACGGATGCGTAGAGCGTGGTGGATGCGCCCACGTCGGCCAGGGTAAGGACGATGCGCCCGGTACCGGTGCCGCCCGGGAAGCCCGTGAGCGGCGTCCAGGTTGTCCCGCCGTTGGTGGTCTCGTAGACGCCGTTGGCCGTGCTGCCATTCGTGGTGCCTACCGCGGCGTAGAGAACGCTGTGATTGCCGGGGTCCATGACCAAGCTGGTGAACGGGCTGAAAAACGGCGACACGATGTTGGCGGTGGTGTTCGTCCAGTTGGCGCCGCCGTCCATCGTTTTCCAGATGCCATAATTGCCGGCGAAGGTGGCTCCGTTCGTGGGATTGCCGGACACCGCCGCGTAGGCAGTGTCGCCCGTCGTATCGGTTGGATCGATAACCACGCTGCCAATGGAGCGTTGGTTGAACACGCTGTTCCCGGTAAGGGTCCAGGTGGCGCCACTGTCCCTCGAAACCAAGACGCCGCGGCCGTAGGAGGAGTCACCCGAGAAGTTGGCTTCGCCAGTGCCGGCGTAGAGGATGCGATGGTTGATGTCGCTGCCGGGGAGAATGGCAAGTGAGCCCATGAACAACGTGCTCTGGGTATCGGTCAACGGCGTCCAAGTGGTGCCGCCATTGCTCGTTTTCCAGACGCCGCCGCCAGCCGCGCCAATATAGACCGTGTTGGCGTCGGTAGGATCGGCCACCAGGGTCGCGATCCGGCCGCTCACGGGGTCGTTTCCGGGCGTCTGTCCGCCCAGGATGGGGCCCGGACCAATCGGATTCCAGGCCGCGGGTGCCAGTCGGTCTTCCAATCGCTCGATCCGCAGCGGATAACGTTGCGGAAGCTGTGTAGGGAAAGTCAGCGGGAATTGGAGGCCCAGGGCCTTTCGGAGACGAGCGAGCTGCCGGGAAGACGCAAACATGAAAACCACTCCTCGTTGAGTTGAGAATCTGCGACTGCATAAACGATTCGGGCATGCAGACAAAATGCTCGGCCATCCGGGACTGGCGGGGGGTGACCGGCCGGAGGGCACTCCTTTCGGAGATTCACAAGAAACGAAAGGAGACGGATACGAGAGAGACCAGCAGCAGGAATCGCGAGTGCTTGGCTATCTCTACGGACCGTTACGGCTTTCTAGATTAGCAGATCACGGCATTGCGTCAACCAAAAAATGAGAACGGCCCGGTCGGATGCGGCAGGCGGTCAAATTCGGTCGTTGACCGCTGGCCCGCAAACCCCGCGGTTGTGCGAACCAGCGATCAACGATCGCCCCAGGTCCCGGACATCAATCCGGATCGCCGTCACCGCCGTGTTTGGCCGGCTGAAAGACTACCGGAACTCCATCGACAGAAATCTGTATCGCCACGGTCACCGTGGGATCATCGTGCGGGTGTTTCGTCGTGATATCGAATGCCAACCCGATGGCATCTGGAAAACCTGGCGGACTCATATGATAGGGATAGGCCACAAAGCTCGAATCGTCGATTTCCCCATGGTCAACATCAAAGAGCATTGAGACCGTTACGTGGGGATCGCTCGGCGCCATTAATTTAGGCGTATTCCCGGACAACTGAAGAAACCCCAAGGAATTAGGCGCGATTGTTCGTGGTAGCGTGAAGCTCACCGGTGTCCCCCTAACATTTACAGCAAGAGGGATGTAAAAGGCCGCCGAAGGGCTGTGAGCGGTGAGAATGAGGATGTCTGCAAAATGGGGAAATAATTCAATCTGGCCGCAATCCTCGACCTTGCAAGTTAGATCGATCGGTATAGTGGAAGTGCCACAGACATTCAACTCGAGACCACCGCTCCCCGACACCGAGTACTCAGGGCCACAGGTGATGTCGATTGGAGGCGGGCTCCGTAATTCTTCTTGAGCCTGGATCTGCACCGGCAACACAAGCACAGCAGCCAGCCCGAGCAAGCAAGCAATCCCGGAAATGGAACCAAAGAACGGACGCATCAGGGAATCTCCTTTCATGATCGTTTCGTGCTCTACTCTTGTGAAACCAACTTACTCATTCCTGAAGTCGTACCTTGGCCAGCATCGTTTGCTGACGCGAGAGGCTCATGTGCAGCACTACCCTGCCGAGTGACTTAACGGCAGGTCCGCGCCACACGTAAGCCTAGGATCGGATCGCTACGGGAGGGTTTGTTCCAATTGTGCGTGGCGGACCGCGAATGGTCCGCAGGGCCGCTATAAGCCCCGCCTCGTCCGACGCGATACACGGTATCCGTAACGACATCGACGTACTCTCCATCTTCTTTGGCTTTCTCCTTTGTTCCGGATTGAGGAGCGGGCGGCCACCGATCCAGACACCATTCCCAAACGTTGCCGTACACGTCGAACAGTCCGAAATCGTTGGGCTTTAGCTGCCCCACCGGCCAAACATGCCCTTGGGCATCGCCTTGGTACCAGCTGTAGTACCGAAGCATCTCGTCGGACGTACCGTAGAAGCGGCTCGTGAGCGCGTGCGCGCGGCAGGCATATTCCCATTCTGCCTCGGTCGGCATGCGGTAGCCCGTCCGTGTCAAATAGTCGCTCGGAAGCGTCATCCCATCCTTGATCTGCTCCATCGACGGAAAGCACATTTGATCCTCGGCAATGTGCTCTTGCTCGCTGAGCCAGCGGCAATACCGGGCTGCCTCGAACCAGCTGAAGAAGGCGGGAGAATTTAGATCGGGCGACGATTGGTAGGGGGCGCGGGGGTAGGCTTGCTGAAAGGCCTGGTACTGAGCTTTCGTCACTTCTTTCGTGGCAATGGCGAAGGAACGGAGAATGCGTTCCCAGCGCAGTTCTTCCGGCCTCAGGCGCGGATCGAAGTACCGGCCCCGCTCGCTGCCCGGCGAACCCATCTTAAATGTCTCGGGATCACGCACGATCATCAAGGTCTGCCCGGCGCTGTTGACATACCAACTCCGGCCATCGGCCGGCTCTTTGGCGGCCAGCTCGCGATCGAGCTTGTCCAATTCGGAACCATGCCCCCAGCGCCGCAGCAGCCATTCCGCAGCGGCATGGAGGCCCGGGTCGGGATGAGCGCGGTACGCCTGGAGCAACCAGGCCGTCACCGCTCCGCGGGTGTCCGCGGCAAGCTTGTCTTCGAGGAATTCGCCCAGACACAGGATCAGTGCACGCTGCACCGAAACGTCCGGCTCCTCTTCGAGTCGCCGGATGAGCACACGGGGGTCCGCGCCCAGAGGACCGAGGCGATGAATCAGGTAGGTGCGCGTGCGCGGATCCGGGCTGTGCCGGAGAACCGGCCAGAGGGAATCTGTTCGACCGAAGTGAAGCAGCACCGCGGCGGCGTTGGCCTGACGCTTGGCCAGGGTTTCCTGTTCCGCCTCGGGCACGACGGGCTGCTGCCACACCGAGGCGGTCCGCAGCGGTTTTCCTTCCCCCATCCAGGCAACCGCAACCGATACCGGTCGGAAACCTCGCTCGGCCAGCTCCCGGCAGCGCTGGAGATGTTTCGTGGGCTCAAGTCCATGCGATTCCTCGGATACCAGGCTGGAACTGGCGTGCCACACTCCGGAGTATTGACAATCGGAACCGAGCAGCGCGTGGGCCCGGGTCGGCTCGAATAGACCAATATCCATCTGAAGACGACTAGGGGTCAGTTGCGCCTCGTAACTTGCTCTTTCACCGGCGAACCGGGTCGGAACCAGGTCGCGATCGGTTTTCCGCCAAACCGCGCTGTAGCTTGGCGTGCCGTCCTTTCCCATGAGGATCTGGATCGACCAGGGCGCGTAATGGTCCTGGACGAGCGCTTTTTCCTTCGCACCTCGCCCTGTTTCGGGAATCCCGACAACCATCTGAGCATCTTGCTGTTTGTCACTAGGTTCACCCCACAAAGCAGCAAACCGAGGACTTCCTGCCTCGCTCGTGGACGAATTCGGGACATAGCCGGCAACATCGACCGGCAGCAGCCCTTTTGCCCGCCACTCTTGATCGCGTGCCTGGATCTCATCGGCGGAAGCATCCGGGGCCAGCCGCCAATCCCTACCGTCGCGTGTCCAGACCGCGGCAACCTGAACCGCATGGCCCGCAGCAAAGGGCCGAAGCCGGACTGGCCGATATCCCGACGCGCGTAACTGGTCGGCCATCTTGATGAACCGGTCCAGAGGCATGGTCTGGCACAATGCGAAGTGCCGATCGAGCATCCCGTCCGCGGCTTCGATGTCCCGAACGAGCGCAGGCTCCGGATTGGTCCAGGCTGGATCGAGCGCGGGATCTTTCCAGTCTGGGGACAACTGTTTTTTGAGCGACTCCTCCATGAAGCCGACGGCGGAGTCGCGATGGCGGTCCAGCGTGGGCAGCAGCACGGCGTACTGCGGCGGATCAGCGTCCACGATCAACCCCGCAAGCACTTCGGGCTGATCGGCCGCAAACTCGGCCAAGAGATCGGTGGCCACCGACCGTTCCTTGTCCCGTCCTTTGACATCGCGAAAGATCGTGGAGAGCGGAGCAATCAGTTGTGCGCGCACGGGGCGGAGGGCTTCCATCCAATAGGCGACATACACCGAGGGCACGCCGACGAGGTCGGCAGTGACTCGGCCGCTGACCTGTCTCCATCGGGGATTGCTGGGATCATAGCTCGCCAGCGCACACGCAGCCCGGAGCCTCTGGTTCTCGTGCCCCGGGTTCGGATGCTCCACGACGGACCACAGACGTGGAACCAGTTCCTCCCGGTGAGTGCGCAGGGCATCCCGAACGACCGCAATCTCTTGGGGCAGCGCGTTCAACAGCCGCTCGTAGAGATCCTCCATCTGGCCGGGATCGACGCGGATCAACGCCAGGCTGGCATGAAAATGTTCCTTGGAGTCGGGCGCGGCTTCCCGCACATGCCGTTCCAGCAGTCCATTGGCCCAACGGCGGTATCGAGCGAGCCGATCCACGAGAGGAGGCACATCCGTCGTTTCAGCCGCGACAATTGCCTCAACCAGTTTTTCCGCCTGTACCGAGCCGTTCACTTCCCAGCCACCCCAGGCCAGCAGAACCACACCGGCGGCCAGGAGCAATCCCCGCTTCGCCTGATGGCGGGTGACTTGTCGCATCATCTTTCGCTGCGGCCCAGTCCAGTCCCGCCGCCGCGTGAACAGGTAGATATTCAGCCATTCCCACCAGCGGGGCAGAAACCGATTCTCCGGTTTGGCATTCCAAGCTTCCGCCCGCTCCGCGAGCCGCAGCTCGGCCCGTCCGCGTCTGGTCTCTCGTTGCTTGCTGGTCAGCCACTCCCGCAACGACGGCACCAGGTAGTCATGGGTCAACTGGTAATAAAGCGTGGCGGGAGAAGAGACCGTGGCGTTTCCTGGCTGCTCCCTATCTTCCCCTCCCGCCACGCGCCACGCGCCACCCGCCATGCCCTCCGGGTCCGTCGGCGTGACCAGACGCAGCTCACGATCGAGGATGCGCAGCAGGACCTCGAAGTCCTCGGGGCGGCCGGCGTAGCCGGAAGCATCGAGCAATTGTTGCCAGGAACGCATTTCGCCTTTGATCGTCGCCCCGGCTTCCGGCAGGAATGCTTTCAGCACGGAACGGATGGCGCGCTGGTGAAAGCGATGCTCCGGGGGTGCCGTGGTGGCGGCAAGCGTCTCTTCCAGGAAGGTGACGCCGACCCCCGCGGCGCCGCCCATCTGTTTCAAGGTTGCCGGGGTCCACGGTCTGCCCTTGACGGTCTCGGCAAATAGGGCCAAGCGAACCGGGATGACCTTACCTTCCTGGGTAAGTCCAGCAATCGCTTGATCCAAGAAGGCATCCTGAACCTTGGTCAAGTCGCCCAGGTTCTCCGGCAACCGTCCGAAGGACTGCCCAAACTTGGCCAGCACCTTGCGGGCATGCATCGGATCGAACAAATCGACCAGGGCGGAGTTTTGTCCCTCCGCCACCCGGACCTCCAGGGCCTTCATGAACCGGCTGACCGCGAGCCAGAAATCATCCCGGACCATGATGAGCGCCTGGACGCGCCCGCCATCGCATTGCCGAAGGGCGCGGACCAGCTCGGAGTCGTCTTCCCGGCGCGCCGCATGAAGCCATTGCTCGAACTGGTCGACGACCAGGAGGATCTTTTGGCCTTCGGCAAGCCCCCGATTTTCCAGGGCGACACCAGCGGAAGCCTTTTGCGGTCCGGGCAGTGCCTGGTGGCCGTGCGGATCATCCTCGCCATCACGGGTGGGTTTCCGGCGCAGGCGGGCCAACATTTCCGCCAAGCTCAGCTCGGCCGGCAGCTCCGGAAAATGCTTTCGCAGCCCTTTCCGAAGCCGGGCCTCGGTCTCGTCGCTGGTTGCCTCCACGTAAACGATCCGCACGCGGTTGGTCAATCGGGGGAGTAAGCCAGCCTTCATCAGCGATGATTTTCCGCAGCCGGACGGTCCGTAGATCAGGCCGACGCCGGACGTCTGGTCGGGGTCGCACTCCTCGATCTTTCGTTTCCAGAACCGGAGACTCTCGGGCAGCCCTTCCCGGTCGCGCGGGCCGGGAAGCAGTTCCAGGAAGAAGTCTGCATCCTGGGTATCGAAGGCCCGCAATCCCTTGGGCACGATCTGAACCGATGTGGACGAAACGGCAGACGCCTGCTTGGCCGTGCTGACCCCACCCGCCGAAGCCAGGGGATCGATTGCCTGGTTGAGAAACATCTGCAAATCGTCCGCCAGGTCTTTGGCGGTCGTATACCGCTCGGAAGCCCGCTTGGCGAGGCACTTGAAGCAAATCCGTTCCAGTTCTTTCGGAATCGTATCGTCGATCTGGCGAGGCGGACGAGGCTCAACGGCATCAATCTGTTGCAGAACCTCCTCGACCACTTCGCCTCGAAAAGGGCGCCGTCCGGTCAGCAGCTCATAAAACACCACGCCCAGGCTGAAGATATCGGAACGGCCATCAACGCGATGTCCTTCGCCACGGGCCTGCTCCGGGGACATATAAAACGGCGTCCCGGCGAAGGCGGCCGCGCGTCCAAAATCTTCCTCGTTCAAGGCCAAGCCGAAGTCGGCAAGGTAGGGCTTCCCGGCACTATCCAGGAGGATGTTGGCTGGCTTGATATCGCGGTGGACGAATCCGCTTCGGTGCGCGTGGTGCAGACCTTCGGCAATGGCCGCCACAAGTCGCGCCGCTTCGAGAGCGGAGAGGCGAACCTGGCTGATCCGGCTGGCCAAGTCGTTGCCCGGGATAAATTTGGAGATGATGTAAACCAGGCCGTCGCTGGTCCGGCCGGCATCGTGGACGGGCACTATGTTCGGGTGGTCCAAACGGGCCAGGATTCGCGCCTCGGCCAGGTAGGCCGTCGCCTCGTTGGAATCGGAAAGTTGGTGGCAGTGGGGAACCTTGATCGCCACGGGCCGGTTCAACTCTTCGTCATGCGCCAGGTAGACGCGGCCAAAGCCCCCTTCCCCCAGGATCCGCTCGATGCGGTAGCGGCCAATCGAATGGGGCGCATCCATAGCGAGAGCACGGGCGGCCAGTCGCGCCTCCTCCTCGGTCGACTGGGGCGGCCTCGTTTTGTAAAGATCTACTTCGCTTTGGAGCGGTGCCGCCGCCTGGTCTGCCATTGCGCCGGCCAGCCAATCCGGATCGAGTTCCGGAAAGCGCTTGCCGTAGTCGGCCGCTTGCGGCTCCTCGCCGTGGAGGCGACGATAATGGACATCCAGAAGAATCAGCTCGCTCAGAAGGACACAGCGATCCGGTTCCGTGTGCGTGCCGAGGTAGTCTTCGATGCAGGGCTTCTTGCCCGTAGGAGCGGCCGATTTCCAGGCGGCCTCGAAACGATCACACGTTGCATCCACTTGTTCCGCGAAGCGCGCTGCATGGGAACCGCTTTCCGGAACGGATGGTTCGTTCATCCTGGGGCCTCGCGGGTCCGTGAACACTGCATCTCTGTCCCGTAAGGTTGGACGGGGATGATCCAGAACGCGACCGACCCCGCGGATGGTATGATCGGCGCGCTTCCAACACAGTTTTGCACTACAGTGAAGCATTGATTGTAAGGGCAGCGGGGACGGATTGCAAACCGATTTGCAAAATCTTGACTGAACGGATGAGCTTCACGCCACCGATCCGAGCATCACTTCCAACACGCGGCCCGGACACGCAACCTGCGTGCCCGCTATGAAGGACATCGCCAACGAGGCCGCAAACCCGACACGAGGGGAAAAAGAATCTCGAATTGCTGAACAGAAATCCGGTGTTTCCGTTGGAGTGGAGCGCTCAGGGAAGCTGCTGCCGTTCCCAGAGTATGCGGATGAGCTGAAGTTTCCGGTCCACAGTGCGCAGCGCACAACCGAGCTTGGCGGCAATCTCCGCGTTCGTATAGCCTTCCATCTTCCACACAGCCACGGCACGCAGATCCGCATCCCCTAAACAGCCGAGCAAGCGCTGGTACTCCTCAGCTACCTGGGCAGCAAAGGCCGGCGTCGGTTCCTGACTCGGCAGTTGCGCTAGCTGCTCCTCGGCGGCCGCGGCCTCAACCGGAGCCTCGGCATGCCCTCCCCGTTTCTGCCGTCCCTGGTGACGGCGCAGATGGGACGCCTTGCGAAGCGTCAGGACGACCAACAGCCGCCACAGGTTTTGGCGGTCGTGCATGTTCGGAAAGCGGCCGGCTTCGGCGCCGCGGCAGAAGCTATCGAAGGCGCTCAGCGCGACATCTTCTTCGTCGGCGGCGGCGCGGGGGGTGCCGCGGAGCTGCTTTCGCGCCAGCCCGACCAGACGACGGAAATAGCGCTCCCACAGCTCCTGGGCAGCGGCCTGGTCGCCAGCTTGGAGTGGACCGATCCAGCACGAGACAGAACCGTCGGACGCCATCGCTGGCACCCTCCACAAGCGTGCTTGGGTATCCCTGAATGCCGGCGATTATACGGCGGCGGCGGCGCAGTGTAAAGCGTCGAGGCGCCATCCGTTAATCCGTTTTCGCTTAACGGCGGTTCGCAGAACCGCGCGGGGCGGGACACCACGCGGTTTTGCGAGCCGGTGCGAAACGGACAACATTACGCGGACGAATTCTTCATTTTTTTTCTGCGGGGGTGGCGTGTTCGAAGCAGAAATGGGCATTCGCTCTTATAGAGGCGGTGTTACAACGGGTCGCAAGAACGGTTCAGCGACCTGTGGCTTTGTAATCACGGCCTTCCCAACCTCCAAAAGGAGCAAGAACCATGTTGACCAAGAACTCGAACGCCAAGGTTGTGAACGGGGTAGCCAAGAGCTGCGGCGAGAAGCCCCGGCCCACCGGCTTGCGCGTCCAGACTCGTCTGAAGGCCGGTCTAACGCTTAACTTTACAAAGTGATAGGAGAGACGCGGTCGAGGGCCGGGGCTGAGTGCTCCAAACTCTTCCAGGACTCAGCCCCGGCCATCCGGTTCCGGCCCCACAATAGAGCCAGTCGAGCGCGACATCCCCATGATTGTTGCAACCGTTCTTTCGCGGGGGTGCAATCCTCCGCTGGAGTCGTGGCTGAGGCCCCAGGCTGCGTGGAACAGCCGTCTGCCTGCGCATAAGCGACTAGGGACTTCTATCGTAGAGTCCCCGATGCACGAGAATGGGAGTGCGGATTGCCGTCAAGCCCGGCGGCTCCTGGAGAGTGCGGCCGGTCCTGACCACCCCGACGTCGCCAAAGTGCTCAATACGCTCGGCAGCCTCTGCGAGGACCGAGGCGACGATGCCGAGGCCGAACAACTCTACCAGCGCTCGGTGCAAATTATGGCCAAGACACGGGGCGACGCTGCCCTGCAGCGAATCCGCGTGCAGTCGTTGAGCCACCTGGCAGGTGTTTACCGTGTCCAGGGACGCTATCGCCAGGCGGAAGCGCTTTACCGTCGGGCCTTGGCCACCGCCGAGAAGACGTTCGGGCGCCACGATCTGGAAGTCGCGACCCTGCTTAACAACTTGGCCGTGCTCTACAAGTACACGGCCAGCTTTTCCGAGGCGGGGCGGCTCTACCTGCGTGCCCTGGCAATCACGATGAAGGTCTTAGGGCCCGAGCACGCCGAAGTGGCAAGGAGAAGCTTCTCGGGCCAAACCATCTCGACGTGGCCATGACGCTCAACAACTTAGCCGTCCTGCGCCACGTGCAAGGACAGCTCCGTACTTCGTCAGCGCTCTATCAGCGTGCGCTGGCCATCCTTGAACAAGCGCTCGGCGAGAAGCATCCCAAGGTGACCGCCTGTCGCGCCAACTACGCCGGTCTCGTGCGTGCAATGAATCGATCCGGCTCGCCACAATCAGGTCAAGGACTATCTCAACCGTCCGGCCAGGAGGGTTTCTCCCCATGTCTGCTGGATTCTCCCGTTCGCTCCGTGCCCTAGAAGTCGATCGTGCCCGCCGACGATCCGGCGAGTTGCTGGTGGTTGCCCTGCTGGCTACCTGGATATGCTGGTTCGTGTTTGGCCGCGTAACGGTGTATGAGGTCAGCGACCAGGCCCGGCTGGAAGTCGCGAGCTTGGCCCATCCCGTGGCGGCCGCGGTGGGAGGGCAGGTCCGCGAATGCCGCCTGGCGATTGGCCGAGAAGTCCAAGCCCACGATGTCTTGCTCGTACTCGATGCCGAGAGTGAACAGCTGGCGCTCCAGGAAAAGCGCACCCGCCACGCCACGCTTGAGAGCCGCCTCCAAGCCCTGCACCGAGAGACCGAGGCCGAGCGCGCTGCTTTGCAGGTGCAGCGTCATGCGCGGGAGCTGGCGCACAAAGAATCCCAGGAGGGGCTGGCCAAGGCCGAGGCGCAGCAGACCTTTGCGGAGCACCAGCTCGTCATGCTCAGTCGGCTTCAGGCCCAGCACGCGGCTTCCGACCTGGAACTCCGCCGTAGCCGGGCCGAAGCCCAGGCCAGCCAGGCGGCCGTCCGGGAGCTTACGCTGGCGGGTGGCCGGATTGAGCAGGACCGGCTCGTGCAGGAGGGAGAACGGCAAGCCCGGCTGGCAAAGCTGGAACGCGAGGCTGTTGAGCTGGCCAGCGACGCCGCCGTCGAAGAAGCCGCCATCCGCCGGCTCGAACACGACATTGCCTTGCGTACGCTGCGGGCGCCCGTCTCCGGGCGTGTCGAAGAGGCAGCCGAGCTACCCGCTGGGGCGGTGGTTCGGCCAGGAGAGAAGCTGGGGGCGATCGTGCCGTCTGGTGAGCCGCGCGCGGTGGCCTGGTTTGCCGCCGCGGCGATCGGGCGTGTCCGCCCTGGCCAGCCGGCACGGCTGCGCCTGGAGGGCTTCCCCTGGACCCAATATGGAACCGTCGCGGCCCACATCGCCAATGTCGGCAGCGAAGCCAAGGACGGCCTGGTACGCGTGGAACTGGCGCTGGATGCCGGTCCGGCTTCGGCGATTCCCCTTGGACATGGCCTGCCGGGCTCGGCCGAGGTCGAGATCGAGCAGGTTTCTCCGGCTGCTCTGGTGCTGCGTGCCACCGGGCAGTATCTTGGCGGATACCGCGTTTCTCACCACCACGATCAAGACCGGATCCAACCATGACGCGCCGCCGTCTGTCCCGACCACGCCTGCTCGTGCCGGAAGTGGTACAGACGTCGGGAATGGACTGCGGACCGGCGACGCTCAAATGTCTGTTGGACGGATTCGGCATTCCCGTTCACTACGGCCGGCTCCGCGAAGCCTGCCAGACCGACGTGGATGGTACCAGCATCGATGTGCTGGAACAGGTGGCCTGCCAGATGGGCCTCTGCGCCGAGCAGATCATGCTGCCGGTGAATCACGTGTTGCTTGCCGAGGCAGAGGCGCTGCCGGCCATTGTGGTCACCCGACTGCCGAACGGCCTTACCCATTTCGTGCTGGCCTGGCGCCGCCACGGTCCCGTCGTCCAGATCATGGACCCGAGCATGGGGCGACGCTGGGTCCCTTGCCACCGCTTTCTCGATGAGATCTTTGTCCACACGCATCGCATCCGGGCCGAAACCTGGTACGAATGGGCGTGCTCCGAGAATTTTCGCCGGCCGCTGGCCCGCCGCTTGCGCGACCTGGGGCTCGCCGCTGCGGGCCCGGTTTGGATCGACCAGGCAACCGGAAATGGCTGGCGCGCGCTGGCCGAACTGGATGCGACCACCCGGCTCGCGGAAACGCTGGTGCGGGCCGGAGGGCTCAAAAAGGGCCGCGAGATCCGCCGCGCCTTCCCTGTGCTGCTCGCCCGCGCCCGTGCCGAGACGCCGAGCGGAGCCAAGCTGATTCCCGAAAGCTATTGGTCCGTTCTGCCTGCCTGCCCGCCCCCCAATCCTCTTTCCGAAGGGGAAAAGCATATCGAAGACGAAGTCTTGATCCGCGGTGCCGTGCTGGTGCGCGTGCGGGCTCATGAAGACAGTCCAGCCGATACGAAGGCAGCAAGCGCAGAGAAGTCGACGCTGAGTCCCGAACTTGCGGCGGCCTGCGCAGAGCCGGCCAGTCGACCCTTGGAGGCGCTCTTCCGACTCTTTCGCCACCATGGGCGGCTTTTTTTTGTGGCGATGTTTGTCGGCTTGCTCCTGGCCGCGGGCAGCTCGGTCTTGGAAGCGGTCCTGCTCCGGGGCATCCTCGATCTGGAGCGCGACTTGCGCCTGGTCCAGCAGCGTCTTTTGGCGATCGGCCTATTTGGCGTCTTTGCCGGGTTGGTTCTGGTGCTCGAATGGCGGGTCGCCGCGGCCCTCATGCGGCTGGGCCGGCATTTGGAAGCCGGTTTCCGCGTCGCCTTTGGGAACAAGATTCCGCGGCTCAACGATCGCTATTTTCAGAGCCGGCCAACTTCCGACATGGCCGACCGAAGTCATGCGATTTACCAGATTCGTCTGTTGCCGGGGCTCGCCGGCAAATTCGTCCGGGCAGCCCTGACCCTGGTGATCACGGCCGGGGCCATCGCCTGGATCCAACCCGCAGCCGCGCTTCCGGCATTCTTGGCCGCCGCAAGCGCCCTGCTCCTGCCGGCGGCGTTCACCCCGCTCTTGCGAGAGCTGGATCTCCGGGTGCGGACGCACGCCGGTGCCCTGAGTCGCTTTTACCTCGATGCTTTGCTGGGATTGGCGGCGATCCGCGCCCATGGAGCCGATATCCCCGTGCGCCGCGAACAGGAGAGCCTCCTGGCCGAGTGGGTGCGGGCCAGTCAACGCCTTCTTCGCTGGGTGGTGGTGGTCGAGGGACTGCAATTCCTCACCGGCTTTGGCCTGGCCGGCTGGCTCCTGCTCCTGCACGCTGGCCGCGCCAGCGATGTTGGAGGAGCCTTGCTGCTTGCCTACTGGGCCCTGAGCTTTCCCGTTGTGGGTGGGGAAATCTGCTTGCTCTTCCGGCAATATCCGCTGCACCGCAATACGATCATGCGTTTGCTGGAGCCACTGGGCGCGCCCGAAGCAGAGGACCAGGTGACAGGGTCGCGAGGTGACGAGGTAAACGAACCAGACGGTGAGCCAGCCGACGGCAGGGCATCCTCGTTCTCCTTGTCATCCAGTCAGGCCAGGAAGGGAGTAGCGGTCACGTTGGAGGGCGTCACGGTCCGCGCCGCCGGGCATACGATCCTGGAAGATATCCATGTCCACATCGAGGCGGGGAGCGAAGTCGCCATTGTCGGTGCCTCGGGCGCGGGGAAATCGACTTTGGTGGGCCTTTTGCTCGGTTGGCATCGGACGGCCTGCGGGCGTGTGCTCATTGATGGCGAACCGCTCGATGCGGCGCGGCTGGACCGGCTGCGGACGGAGACTGCTTGGGTCGATCCTGCCGTTCAGCTCTGGAATCGCTCACTGATCCAGAACCTTCTGTATGGCAGCCACGCGGACGGCCCTGCCGCCGTTGGCGAAGTGCTAGACGAGGCTGATCTGTACTCGGTGGTTCAGCACTTTCCGGATGGGCTACAGACGGTCGTGGGGGAGGGCGGCGGACTGCTCTCCGGTGGGCAGGGACAACGCGTTCGCCTGGGGCGGGCCTTGGTTCGATCGGCCGCACGCCTGGTCGTTTTCGACGAGCCTTTTCGTGGCCTGGACAGGGCGCAGCGGCGTAAGTTACTCCAGCGCGTGCGGCGATGCTACCAGGGAGCCACGTTTCTTTGCATCACCCACGATGTGGGGGAGACCCGCGAATTTGGGCGCGTTTTGGTCATCGATTCGGGGCGCGTGGTCGAGGACGGTTGCCCGGCACGGCTAGCCGAGGATTTGCATTCGCGTTACCGGGCGCTGCTCGATGCGGAGGAAGCGGTCCGTTCGGGGCATTGGTCCAGTGCCATCTGGCGCCGCCTCTGGCTCGAATCGGGACAGGTGCTTGCGGGCCGAGCGGAGGAGGGCATGTGACCGCGGCCGGGACCGACATCAGTTGGCCTGCTTCCCGATTGGGGGAAGCAATGGAAGCGCTGGGCCGAGATAGCGGCCTGGGAGTGAAGACGGTACCGGTGGAATGGCCGCCGGAGAAGCTCGTTACGGAAGGCGGCGAGCAGCTGGGACGCTGGATCGAGGCGGCAGCCCGGTGGCTGGACCTCGAGGCCGAGGCCGTCGAAGTGACGTACGCGGACGTGCCCGAGTTCCTGCGCCATGCAGGTCCAGCCATCCTGCGCATTGTCGTTGCCAAAGAAGCCGCTTACGAGATCCGGTTTCTCGTCCTCGTCGCCGGTGATCGAAAGACCGCGTCGCTGTTGACCTCAAGCTTGACGCGCGTCCGCCTGGCGATAGACGGGCTCCGCGCCCTTCTTTGCCGGGAAGAGGAAAGCTCTTGGGCGGGCCTGGTGGATGAGATGTTTACCGAGGCGGACATCCCAAGACGGCGTCGCCAGCGGGCCCGACAAGCTCTCCTGGACGAACTGCTGGCCACGACCCGCGTGAGTCGCTGTTGGCTCATTCGCTCCGCACCGGAGACGGGGCTCATGGTTCAGATCCGCCAGGCCCGTTTCCTCGGACTCTTGCTTCGCCTCGTCACCGCCCACGCTTGTGAATATGGCCTGTGGATCCTGTCGTGGTGGCTGCTCGGATGGATGACCCTTCAAGGCCGCGTGGATCAGGGTTGGCTGCTCGGTTGGCTGCTCCTCCTCCTCACCCTCATTCCGTGCCGGCTCCTGGCCACGTCTGCGGGTGGGCGGCTGGCCATTCAGGCGGGGGCGCTGCTCAAGCGCCGACTGCTCTTCGGGGCGCTGCGGCTGGAAGCAGACGAGATCCGGCATCTGGGCGTTGGCCACTTGCTTGGGCGGACCCTCGAGTCCGGCGCCGTCGAATCGGCGGCTCTTACCGGCGGGCTCCTGAGCCTGACGGCCGTGATCGAACTGATCTTGGCAGGTTCCGTCCTCGGCGCCGGCGCTGGCAGCTGGAGCCATGTCACCCTGCTCTTGGTCACCGCATTCGCTACCTCCTGGCTGGGCCTGCGCTACTACCGGCAGCAGCGCCGCTGGACGGGGGAGCGGTTGGAATTGACGCACGATCTGGTAGAACAAATGGTCGGTCATCGCACGCGGCTGGCTCAGGAGGCACGCGCCCACTGGAACAAGGGCGAGGATCAAGCGCTGGAGCGTTATCTCAACATCTCGCGGAATCTGGACGGAGCGGGGTTGGTGTTCCAGGTGCTCGTGCCACGCGGCTGGCTGCTCGCTGGCCTGCTCGGGTTGGCTCCGGCTTTCCTCGCCGGGAATCGCTCAACGGCGGCGCTGGCGGTCGGGGTAGGGGGTGTCCTCCTCGCTTTCCGGGCGTTCCAGAATCTGGTTGCGGGCCTTGATCGACTGACGGGGGCAGCGATCGCCTGGGAGCGCATCCATCTCTTTTGGGAGGCGGCGGCCCGCCGCCAACCAATCGGCCAGCCCAGATTGACCGTCCGGCCGACGCTCGGCCAAGCTCACGACCGGAGCGCTCTGCTCGATGCTCGGGATCTCGTGTACCGTTATCGCGACCGCTCCGAAGCCGTTCTGCAAGGGGCCGCACTGCGGGTCTGCGCGGGCGATCGGCTGCTTCTCGAAGGACCATCCGGCGGCGGCAAATCGACACTGGCAGCGTTGCTGGCGGGATGTCGCCGCCCTGACGCCGGACTGCTGCTGCTGGGTGGACTGGACTATTCCACGCTGGGAGCCGAGGGCTGGCGGCAACGGGTCGTCCTGGTCCCGCAATTCCACGAGAATCACGTCTTCATGGGCACATTTGCGTTTAACGCGCTCCTGGGTCGAGGTTGGCCGCCGCGGGAGGCCGATCTGGAGGAAGTCGAACGGATCTGTCGCGCCCTGGAACTGGGGCCGCTTCTGGATCGGATGCCCGCAGGATTGCAGCAACAGGTCGGGGAAACCGGTTGGCAGCTCAGTCACGGCGAAAAGAGCCGGCTGTACATCGCCCGGGCCTTGCTCCAACGAGCGGATCTCCTGATTCTCGATGAGAGCTTCGCCGCCCTCGATCCCCATACGCTTCAGAAAACGCTTGCCCTCGTGCTCGAGTGGGCGCCGACCGTCCTCGTGATCGCGCATCCATGAAGCGGTTGGCGCGCGCCAACGCGCGCTTCCCGCTGCGTCACAGCCAGCTTCCAAAGGCGCGGATATGCCAACGCTTCACCACCTGGGTCAGTACGCAGGAGCGAACCAAGCGGGGCGCGGCCGAGCGCGGAGAACGCCCCGCGCCGGGCCGGACAGCAGCAATAGCCCTGGAATTGCGTGAACGGCCGCTACTTGCCGAACAAAAACTTGAGGATATCCCAGTGCCGCCAATCGACGTAGAAGGCGAAGAACATCAGCGACAAAATGATCAGCAGCCCCAGATACATGAGGAAGACCTGCACCTGTTCGGGGGCCGGTCGGCCGCGCACCTTCTCGTAAATCAAAAATGCCATGTGGCCGCCGTCCAGAAGCGGAATTGGCAAGAAATTGATCACCGCCAGACTGACACTGATGATGCCCAGGAAGTTCAGAAACTCGAAGAAGCCTTCCCCGGCAAAGTGATAGGCAAAGACCGAAATCGAGATCGGCCCATGTAAGGTCTTCGTCGCCGACACCCGCCGCGTCAGCATGGCCCGGACCTGCTGGAGCGTCTGCACGATCATGTTCCCGGTTCGCTCGAAACCCAACACGATCGCACTGCCGAGCCCATTGGCTTTCTGAAGCCGTAGGTCCGGCATCAAGAGCAAGCCGCGCTCGGCCAATGGCCAGGTTTCGTCCGGCTGGGCCGCCACGGTGATCTCCACCGGCTGATTGTCCCGCTTCACGCGGAACGTCACCTGCTTGAAATCATCCCGTTGCACGGCCGCGAAACTCCAGGCCCATTGATCCATCTCCAGCTCATACCACTGCGACCCGGGGACCGTTTGCTTCTGCACAGCGTCCCATTCCCGATAGCGCACCGCCTCGATGACCTCACCCTCTTTGAGTCCGGCCTTGGCGGCCGGCGAGTTGGGCTCCACGGCCTCGATCTTGCACTCCACACGGTAGGCGAGGCCCAGTTCCGGGATGCTCAGCGGATCCGAGGGAGTAAATTGCATTTCGCGGTTGAAGCGCCAGCTCTCGTCCCAGGGCAACTCGAAGCGGAGCCGTTTCCGTCCCACGCCGTGCAACACGGTCAAGGCGAGGGTTTTCGGACCCTTCTGCCGCCCGGCCCATTGCTTCAGCTCGTAGGGCAACCGCATGGGATCGATCTCGACGACCTTGACGTTGTCGTTCGCCGCTGCCGGGTCGGGTTCGCTCCGGGCGGTGACGAAGCGGGTCTTGTGGCCATCGGCTTCGGCCACTTCGACTTCATTGATGATGTCGCCTTCCAGCGATTCCTTCTTGGCACGCAGCTCCGCTTCCTTGGCCGCGGCCATGGAGCCGTCCCGGATCGCCGTGATCTGTCCCATCCGCATCCGCATGCCGAAGGTGAAATGGTAGGACGCCGGCACCCGAATGTTCACGGGCGGAGTCTGCGGAGCGGCGCCGGCCCGACGAACCTGGATGACCATTTCCTTGCCTTCCAACTGCACCAACCGCTGGTAGAATTCGTGGCAATCCTTGAGTTGGGGTGCGAACGGATTGGGAGGGAGTTCCTTGATTTCCGACGGATGGTCGGGATCGGTGGTGGCAATGATCTCGTCGCCAAAGCCAAAGCTCGGCGTGGCATGGTCGGCGGCACTCTCGACCAGCACGGGCGGCAAGCCGGTTTGGCGGACCTTTTTCTCCACCAGCTCGAGCTGATCGGGTTGACGGACACCGATGAGGGGTTGATCGTCCCCCTTGCGGCGGCGCGGCTCGATTTCGACGGTCTTGGGCGGCTGCGAGCGGGTCTCGTAAACCAGCGTGAGGTTTTCGCCTGCCTGGGAGTGCATCACCTTGGGTAGGAGATCATCGAAATACGGATGGTCGATCTGGTCAATCCGGTCAATCAAGGCGCCGCTGGGAATCCCCTTCTCCCAAGCCGGCGAGCCCGCTTCCACCGAAGCAATCTCCGCCGGTGCGCGCTTGACGCCGTGCAGCTGGTACACCAGGCTGAAGCACACCCCCGCCAAGATCACATTCATGACCACGCCAGCGGAAATGATGGCCATCCGCTGGCCGACCGATTTTTTCTTGAATGAGCGCGGATCGTCGGCGTTGTCGTCCTCCTCAGCGCCCTCGCCGATCATTTTGACGTAGCCCCCCAAGGGGAACAGCGCGATCTTGTACAGCGTTTCGCCCCACTGGAAGCTACACCCCGGCAATGCCGGGCCGAACCCAACGCTGAAGGTCTGGACATGGACATCGCACCATTTGGCCAACAAAAAGTGGCCCAGCTCATGAATAAAAATGACGAACCCCAGCCCCAGAAGGACCTTGGCGATCTTCCAGAGACTCTCCAGGCCATCGATCCGGACCACCCGGCGCAAAATCAAGATCATCAGGATGCTAAATAGGGCCGGCAGGATCAGACGCACGACCCAAGGGGTGGTCGGCTCCTGGGTAGCCACCGGAGTACTGGGTGCGGGACCCGCTCCCGCGTGGTCCCGTGGGGGTAGAGTTGGCATGCAGTTACCTCAGCGTCACGTTCTCCAGTGACTGACTTCCTGACGTGCCCAGCGATCGGCAGCCAAGATTTCGTGTAACGTTGGCCGGGCACTGTAGTTATGATTCCCCAAGACCTCGCGGCAAAGGCGCGCGATCTCGAGGAAACGCACTTCTCCGGCCAGGAACCGACTGACCGCAGCTTCGTTGGCGGCGTTGAGCACAGCGCCGCACGTTCCGCCCCGGCGGGCGACTTCATACCCTAATTGTACGGCGGGAAACGTTTCGTGATCGGGTTGTTCGAAATGCCAGGCGCCGAGTTCCTGCCATCTGAGCCGGCGTGCCGGCCCGGAAACGCGTTCCGGATAGGTCAAGGCATACTGAATCGGCAAACGCATATCGGGCGGAGACAGTTGGGCCAGGATGGCTCCATCGCGGAATTCAACAAAGGAATGAATCATCGATTCCGGATGGATAACGACCTCGATCCGTTCCGGCGGCAGACCGAACAGCCAGCGTGCCTCGATGATTTCCAATGCCTTGTTCATGAGGGTGGCCGAATCGACCGTGATCTTTGGTCCCATGCGCCAGGTGGGATGGTTTAGCGCCTGGTCGGGAGAGACCTGGGCCAGCTCAGTCCGCGTGCGTCCGCGGAAGGGGCCACCGCTGGCGGTAAGGACGATCCGTTCGACTTCGTTTGGCCGGCCACATTGCATCGCCTGAAACACGGCACTGTGCTCACTATCGACCGGCAAGACGCGCCCGCCCCGCTTCGCCGCCAGCTCCATGACAAGTGGACCAGCCATGACCAACGTCTCTTTGTTCGCCACCGCCACCGTCTTGCCGGCTTCCAGAGCAGCCCAGGTCCCGGCCAATCCCGCCGCGCCCACGATGGCGGCCACAACGATATCAACATCCGGATCGGTTACCATGGTCGCGATGCCGTCGGCACCGAACAGCAAGCGGGTAGAACTGGGTAATCGGTGCGAGTCGAATGCGCCGGCGGCATCGGGGTCGGTGAGCGTGACCCACCGGGGCTGGTGCCGGAACGCTTGGTCCCGGAGGAGTTCCCGGTTGGCATGGGCGCTGAGGCCAAGCACTTCCAGGCGGTCGCCGAGCTGCTCAATTACGTCCAGGCAGTTTTGGCCGATCGAGCCGGTGGAGCCGAGCACCACGACCCGGCGGCGGGCGTGTTTTGGTTCGGCAGAAGTGGCGGCTAATGACACACATCACCCCGGAAAACCGGGCCCGGTACGCGTGGGATCCGAAAGCCGAGTGCCCGTACCCGGACGCAGGCCTTCCTGGCGGGTGCCGGAGCATCGTCATTGTAATCGGGCGGCGGCGAAAGCCGCAACTTGGATTCGGGATTCGGTTGCGTGGCAAGACCAGCCGCCGGAGCAAATCAGGGCCGGGAGCGAAAAAACTTCGCCGTTTCGCCTTCTCAGGGAAACTATTACGTAGACAACGCGGAGGGAGTCACCGACCCATGACCATACCGAGTAACCAAGTGAACTCCATTCTTCGGTACATCCGAAGGCTGGCGGCGGCAGAATGTGCCGTGGAGATGGCGGACCGCGAACTGCTGCACCGCTTTGTCACCCGCCGTGATGAGGCCGCTTATGCGGTACTGGTCCGCCGGCATGGCCCGATGGTGCTGCGCCTGTGCCTGCGGGTCCTCCAGCATGAGCAGGACGCCGAGGATGCGTTCCAGGCTACCTTCCTCGTGCTCAGCCGCAAAGCCGCTTCGTTGCTTCCGGTGGAGTCGCTGGGTGGTTGGCTCTACAGCGTGGCGTACCGCATCGCCCAAAAAGCGCGGATCAATGCCGCCCGACGCCGCAAATACGAAGCCTGCGTGGCTACGCCGCACTTCGCCGATCCGCTTGGCCAGATCACCGTGCGGGAAGCATACGAGGTCCTGGATCGGGAGCTGGCGCGGCTGCCGGACAAGTTCCGCGTCCCCCTGGTGCTCTGTTACCTCGAAGGGTTGACGAGGGATGAGGCCGCCCAGCAACTCGGCTTGCCGGCGAGCACGCTCAAGAGCCGGTTGGAGCAGGCACGGGAACGGCTGCGGGTGCGTCTTGCTTCCCGTGGGCTGGCGCTTGCGGGGGCACTGGTTGCCTCAATTTTTTCGGAAGGAACGGCCTCGGCTGCCCTTCCGGCGGTGCTGGTGAATTCGGCCATCGAAACCGCACTCCAGATCGCGGCAGGTGGGCTGACGGCCACGGTGGTCCCGGCCCAGGTTGCCGCTTTAGCAGAAGGAGCGATGAAAATCATGATCGTGACCAAACTCAAGATCGCCTTTGCGGTGCTGCTCGCCTTGGCCAGCTTCGGGACCGTGGTGCGGTTGGCTCAGGTGAACGCCGCGGGCCCCGGCCTGAATGCAGAGTCCGCGCCCCAAGCAGTGGCCGACGGAGCACGGCAGGTCGTCGACGACAGCGGCTTGCGCCAGCAAGTGCTGGCAGGAACGTGGTTCGTGGCCCGGGTGGATGGCGAGAACAATTCGCTCACTCTTCAGATGCACCAACCGGTCGGGTGGGTCGCTTTTCAGCCATTGAAGGGAGCCAGTCCAAGACAGATCGCTCCGCCCGCGCCCTTGCCCCTGAACTCCCGAGAGGTTCGCGTCGCGGTGCTGCATCCGGGAATTGACTTGCAACTGGGCGTCGCCGAGAACGCGGAAATCAATATCGACGGCCAGGCGGGGAAGGTGACGGATCTGCAAAGGGGGATGCAGGTCACGTTCCAGCTGGCCCCGGACCGCGCCGCCATCACGCGCATCGACGCGACCACGCCCGGCAAGGCGGTGGTCCAGGAGATTGATGTTGAGAAGCGGGCGATCACCGTGCTGGTTGGGGGACAAGAATGGACGGCGCGCCTGGCTGCCGACGCCACGGTGGCGGTTGCGGACCAGCAGAACGCTCAGCTCTCGGACCTCAGTGCCGGGATGACCGTTGGCCTTCGGCTGGGCGTGGAGGCAGACAAGATCGTGGTCACATCGATCAAGGCCAGCGGCGAATGAACAAATCCCCGTCCCCCTGCCCGCTTGGAGGCATCCTCTCGGTGGGCAGGGGTTTTGCATGCGCTGCCAGGTCGCGCGGAAGCCAACCCACCGCCTTGGGTGGGCTTGAGACCGCCTGGTACACCGGGCTGCAAAGTCCGCGAACTCTCATCTCTGCCCGTTTTCTCGTCTTCCGGCAAATTTGATTGCAAGCGCCCACCAGCCGGTTAGAATACGGCTCGTGGGATCCAGACCGATGCCCAAGGACTTTCACCTGATACATTCTGGTAACAATTGTTGCAGATGGCGCGAACCCAATGTCGGGCTTCGCCGCTGTTGCAACGTCGCGACTTCTGGGAACGATGCCATGAAAAATCGTCTGGCTTCCACGGTCCTTGTTGGCACTGCGGCCATCTTGCTCCTTTTCGTGGGTCGGGTAGTCCGTGCTCAGCCTACCCCGGATACAATCAGCTGTGCCTTCGTCAACTGCTCGGTTCCGCCTTGCAACATGTGCCCTCCGGACCCCATGGACAGCTCGGACCAGTGCAACGCCACGCCAATGGTCGTCTACCCGATCCTCGGATCCACCGATCCGAGCGGCGCGGTCCCGGTGCCGTGGTGGAACAATCTGTTTGGCCACGCAGGTTTGGTTGCTGGCCTGGTCCGCGCGATCGACGGGACCGCAATTGCAACGGATGCGAGTGTTCTGTGGGAGGCTACCAACACCTTCCGCACCACTGGCCTGGGCGAAGAGAACAACAACTTTACGGGTCCCAACCGTATCCTCATGACAGGATATTTGGATCAAAATACGTTTACTCCGTCCCCCACCTTTGTCCAGATCGTCGATCTTCCACCCGATATGGCGGATCTCTACGATGTGTACATCTACACCTTGGGCGGGGTACCCAACCGCGGCGGCGCGTATGCAGTCAACGGCGGCGATCCGAAGTTTGTCGTCGCCAGTGCGACGATCCATGGCGATACCGTGTTCAACGGTCCCGATTTCGTCGAAGCGATCGGGGACGATCCCTTCTTCGGCACAGATGACTGGGGGAATTACGTCGTGTTCCGGGGTTTATCCGGTACCAGCGTTACCATCACCGCGGTCA
>DATGIQ010000655.1:0-18148 GCA_035295665.1 Gemmataceae bacterium
CTTGGCCGTCGTCGTCGGATTTTGAATCAGGATCTCGTTACTCGTATTGCCGCTCAGCATGTAGCCACCGGGCGCCAACACGATGCGATTGCCGGCGTCGGTGTTACTGTCGGCCGTCTGGATGGCGGACAACAAGCTCCCGATCGAGCTCACATTGAAGGTGGCCGGCGTCGTGCGCGGTTCTAGTTCCTCCACACGCAGATGGATTCGCCGCCGCAACCGGATCTGACGCTTGGAGGACATGGAACAATCTCCCGAAAAGCTGAGACAAAAAATTGCAGAAGACCGTCAACGGTGGAAAAGCTCATCCCCCGCCGGCCTGTCCGTTGCTGGCAAGCGCACAAACAGCTCTGCCAGGGCGGCCTCGTAATTTCGCCAACGGGCAACGGATTGACTGTAGATCGGCCGGCGCACCTGCGTGGCGCTGGCGGTGCGGACCGGCCGGCGCAGTCGGTGGAAGTCGAGACAAGCCGGCTCCCATTCCAAACCGCACGCGGCCACCAGCCGGCGGGCCACGCCTTCGAAATCGCTGACAACGTCCTCGTAATTCGCCTCGTGAATGGTCACCGGCAGGACGGTCCGCCAATGGTCCATGACCCGGCGATACTGCGTAAAGCGCGTAGCCAGGTGTTCAAAATCGTTGGCCCAAAGAATGCTGCGGAAATTGGTCATCCAGCACGACACGGCCACATCGCGCAGATCGCGGCGACAGTGGATCAGCACGGCGTTGGGGAACATCACCGCGATCAGGCCGAGGTACATGTAGTTGTCCGGCATCTTGTCCACGATGTACGCCGCTCGTCCTTCATCGTAGCCGTGCAACCACTCGAGATGCTGCTCCGCCAACCGGCCGACGGTGGATCCGTCGACGTGCGGCAGACAGTACACCGGCCACTCCGAGCGTCCCAACAGCGCGGGGATAGATTCAAAGGAGCGGCGGACCAGGCGCAATTCCCCAGCGCCATGGATGCGTGAATGGCTGGCCAGCATTTGTTCGATCAGCGTGGTGCCCGAACGGGGCAATCCAAAGACGAAGATCGGTCGCCGCCGGTCCGATCCGCTCCCCTGGAGACGGGCAAAGAAAGCGGGATCGCAAGCACTCACCATCTTGTCCACGAACTCCGTGTGCTTGGCCGGGTCGTATTCGCGGTGGCGGTGTTTGGCCTCTTCCAGGGTGAGGACGTTGGCTTCACGTAGACACTCGGCTGCGCGAACGTAATCGCCGCGGCCATCGAGCACCTGGGCCAGGCCAAAGAGCAGTTGGGCGCGCGGCTCGCCGCTAAGCTTCGGATCGGCCAGGCGCTCCTCCAGAGCGGCGCGATCAGCATCCGGCAATTTGCCGCGCAGCAATGTCGCCAAGCGGGCGTGAGCCAGAGCGAATCGCCGTTGGATGCGCAAGGCTGCGCGGAACGCTTCCTCGGCTTCGGTCAACTCACCCAATTCCTCATGCACGCCTCCGAGATTGAGCTGCGCGCCTCCCATCTGGGGATCGAGCTGGAGGGCCGTGCGAAAATGTTGCGTGGCTTCCGTCAACCGGCCTTCCTCCTGCAAGGCCCAGCCCAGACCGTTGTGTGTAGCCGCACGCTCGGGCCGCAAGGACAGGGCGTGCATATAGCAAGCAACGGCTTCGGCCGGTTCCTCGCGGTCCATGCGCAGCTCGGCAAGATTTTCCCACCAGGCGGCGTTGTCCGGCTCTAGCTCCACGGCTTGTTGCATCCACGGCAGCGCATCGGCGAATTGGCCTTCGCGCTGCAACGTCAGGCCGAGGTTGGCCATTGCGGCCGCCAGGTCTGAGTCCAGCCGCAGCGCTTCGGCATAGGCTGCCCGGGCCTCCACAAACCGATTCAGCGTTCGGAGTACATTCCCAAGGTTGTTGTGCGCTGCCGCCAGGTCAGGCTGTAGGCGGACGGCCTCCACGGCATGCGGCAGAGCTTCCTCTGCTCGGCCGAGCTCGAGGAGCAATTGGCCGAGATTGCTTTGGGCCAAGGCTAGCTGCGGTTCGCACTCGACGGCTCGCTGGAAGGAAGCCAACGCCTCCTCGATGCGCTTCAAATCGCGCAGCACAGTGCCGAGTCCATTGTGGAACGTGCCAGCGTTCGGTCGCAGGCGTAGGGCCTGGTGAAAGCGTTCGGCGGCTTCATCGAGCCGTCCCAGTCCTTGCAGAGCCAAGGCGAGGTTGCCGAGCGCTTCGGGGTAATCCGGCCACAGCCGCAACGCCATCCGGCAACTGCCAGCGGCGCGCTCAAATTGGCCTAATGCACGAAATGCCTCAGCGAGATTGGCGTGGAAGGCAGGCACACTGGGCCGCAGCGCAATGGCTTGCCGGATCAACTCCACGGCTTTCTCATGATCGCCTTGTTGATGGCGCAACACGCCGAGCAAATGCAGAGCATCGGCATTCTCCTGCTCGCACGCTAGCACTTGCTGATACAGCCGGGCAGCCGAGGTGAACTGCCCTGTCTGGTGCATATCGATGGCCTGAGCAAGGATGTCCGTCATGCTGGTAAACCACTGTCGAGGTTGGCGTGGGCGGTAGGTTATGCGTAAGGTGTGCAAATGCCGTTCCCCCGGCATACCAGCCCGTCCACGATCGCGCCGGCGGCATGACTGATGCTGTCGAAGTCGATGAGGACTGCTGTTTCCTCTTGCATGGGATATCGTCGCGCTTCATGATGAAGCAAGAGGTCCGGCCGCTGCCGGCCTTGTTCGATCATCCGCCGCTTGAGAAAGTTGTGCTCATGCCTTGCTGGTGCATTGTTTCTCTTGTTATGGGATGGGTCCTTGCTTCCTCGAGGATGGCAGCTCCTCCGTTCGCCATCGATCTCGAGGTCCAGTCTGCCAAGGTACACAACACGGCCCACGCCGAGGTCGTGGCCAGCGGGGCAAGGGCGAGCCACCGCGATGTCCTCGATGCCACCGCAAGAGAACCGATTACGGTCCGCTGGACGCTGCGGAGCATGGCCCACAAGGAAACGATCCCAGATGTGGTGGTACACTTTTTTGTGGTGCAGGAAGACAAGCCGGGACAGCAGACTGTGCCGAAACTGGATAACGGCGTGGCAGTGGAGACCGCTTTGACAATGGATTTCAAGCCCACAGACAAGACCCAGGGCGAATTGACGTTCACCCTGGATCGACCCGGTTCTTACTTGATCCGGCTGGAAACCATCGGGGCCATGGCCGGTTCGGCCGGCCACGAATCCTACGCAGCCATGGACTTGGTTGTCCACTGAACCAGCCTCCTGCTGCGGCTGTTCTTGATGGGCCGAGATTGGCAGACCGATGGTCCGCTGGAAGAGGAGGCGTATCTCATGGCGGTTCGCTGGACGCTCGTGCTGTTGGCCTGGAGCTACCTGGCAATTCCCATCCAGGCAGAGCATGCCGACATCGACCTGCTCATCCTACACCTCGATTCCGTAACGGGCGTTCCAACCGAGGAGGGCCGCTCCTCCGTCGACCGGGAGCCGCCCGCGGGCGGTCTCCGTCCACGTCCCGTGATCCCGGTGAAAGCCAACGATCCGCTCGCCCTCCAATTTGTTCTCATCAACACCTACCCGCACGGCGAGAAAAAGGACGTGACGGTGCGCTACTTCGTCGTCCGCGAAGAGAAGACCGGCCAGAAGACTTTGCCGGGCTTGGGAAAGGACGTGGTGACGCAGGGCCGCTTCACGTTGAACTTCAAGCCCAAGTGTCGAGTCGGAGCGCGCGTTTGCTTTACGCTCAAGGAGCGCGGTGTCTACCTCCTGCGGGTCGAGACCCTTAACACCGACAGCGATCACGAGCATTTTTCGGCAATTGATCTCCGCGCGGAATAACCCGGCAAGACTGGAAGGGCTGCCCTTCTCCAACTCCCCAAGAGCGATTCGTTCTTGAGTCGTGTGCGGCTACAATGAACGAAGAACCGGATTGCGCAGCTCCTGATCTGGCCGGTCAATCTTCTGCAACGGCGCAGTCGCAGGAAGGGTCGTGGGGTGCATACCAGACGCATTGTCATCGGAGTAGCCTTACTTGGCGCCGTGGCTTTGGCGCTGGGCTTCTTTTGGCCTTTCCGGCGGCAGCCGTCAACCTTGCAGCTACCGGGCGTGGTGGAAATTCAAGAAGTGCGGCTCGGTTCCAAGATCGGCGGCCGGGTCGAAAAAGTAGAGATCCAGGAAGGTGCCATCGCCGAGCCGGGGCAGCCGCTGGTTGTTTTCGCCGTTCCCGAGCTCCAGGCCCAGCGGCAGCAATTGCAGGCGCGCTTGCTGCAGGCTGAAGCGGACCTGGACAAAGCCAAGAATGGACCACGTCCGGAGGAGAAAGAGGCGGCGCGGGCAGTGGTCGAGGCGGCCCGGGCACGCTGGGAACGGCTCAAGGCTGGGTGGCGCGAAGAAGAAAAACGCCAGGCCCGCAGCGAGCAGGAAACAGCCCAAGCCGATCTGCAACTGGCTCGTGAAGAGTTCGACCGGGTGGAAAAGCTCTATCGGCAAGGCTCCAGCTCGCGGGCCGAGTATGATGCGGCCAAGGCCGCTCGGGATCGTGCTCTCGGCCGGAATGCGGCCGCGGTGGCTCATCTCGAAATGCTCCAGGCGGGCAGCCGTCCTGAAGATATTGCCGAGGCGGCCGCCCAGCTCGAGCAAGCCCAGGCCAACTACGATCTGCTGCTTGCAGGGACGCGCTCGGAAGACCTGGCCGCCGCTGAGGCCCGTGTGGCCGAGATGCGCGGGAAGCTGAATGAAATCGAAGCCAACCTGAACGAAGCCACGGTCCGCGCTCCAGAGCGGGTGCTTGTCGAAGTGGTGGCCGTGCGCAAAGGAGACGTGGTGCAGCCCAATCAAGCGATCCTGCGTGTCCTGCGGGCGGATGATCTTTGGGTGAAAGCGTATGTCCCGGAGCCGGCGGTGGGACAGGTGCGGCTGAACCAGGAAGCCGAAGTGACCGTCGATGCCTATCCGCAGAAGCGGTTCCGGGGTGCCGTGACGTATATCGCTTCGGAGAGCGAGTTCACGCCGCGCAATGTGCAGAGTGCCGATGAGCGCCGGCATCAGGTCTTCGCAATCAAAGTCCGCGTGGCCGATCCTCAGGGCATCTTCAAGTCCGGCATGGCGGCGGAAGTGACCCTGCCCTTGCAATAGGCGAACGGGAACGGAGGAGGCATGGCGGTGGATAAGCCGGCGGGTTTGGCTACCCTGTCCTCCCCCCAGGCCCTCTCGTCGCCGCAGGCTGTCATCGATGTGCACGATGTCACCATCCGTTTTGGGACCGTCACGGCGGTCCATCGTGTGAGTTTGACGGTATCTGCGGGGGAAGTGTTTGGGCTGCTGGGTCCCAATGGGTCCGGCAAGACGACGCTGATCCGAGGACTGTGCGGCCTGCTTCCTTTGGCCGAGGGTTCCGCCCGGGTACTCGGCCATGATGTGGCTATCGATGCCGAGCACGTCCGGGTGCAGATTGGCTACATGTCGCAGAAATTCTCGCTGTACGAGGATCTGACCGCCAACGAAAACATGGATTTCTACACGGGGATTTATGGCCTTTCGGCGGCGACGGCGCGCGCCCGCAAAGCGGAGCTGGTCGAGCTGACGGGCCTGGAGCCGTATCTGCATCGCCGGGCTGGCCGACTGTCGGGCGGATGGAAGCAGCGGCTGGCACTGGTTTGTGCATTGCTCCACCGGCCGCGGCTCGTGTTTCTGGATGAGCCGACGGCGGGCATCGACCCCGTCGCCCGCCGCGAACTTTGGGATTTGCTGTTCCGGTTAGCGGCGGAGGGGATCACGCTTTTCGTGACCACCCATTACATGGACGAGGCGGAACGCTGCGCCCGGGTCGGGTACATCTATCTGTCCAATCTCCTGGCGGTTGGTACGCCGGAGGAACTGAAACATCTGCCCGGCGTGACGCCTCCTGGAACCAAGCGGCTCTCCATTGTCGGTCCTGACATGGCGCGTCTGGTGGAGCGCTTGCGGAGCCAGCCAGGTGTGCACTCGGCGACCATCTTTGGCCAGGCGATTACGGCGCTCGTTGCCACCGATGTGAGCGCGCGGGATCTCGGCTTGGAAGGAGCAGAAGTCCGGCCGGCGGAGGCGAGTTTGGAAGATGTGTTTGTTGCGTTGTCTCGGTCTCAGACCGGCAATGGCAAATGAGGAGAAAAACTGAAATCTAGAAATTAAAAACTGCAAATTGACAGACCTTTCCTCTCGTTCCCAAAATCGGTTTGGGAATGCACGGTGCGAAAGTCTGTTTCGCGCTCGCTGCTCTCACCGGAAACGGAGTTTCCCGCCTTGCCGTTTCCAAACAGAGTTTGGGAACCAGGGAATGAGAGGAATTGAAAGACTGGCATGGCCATTTTTCATTTGCAATTCCCCTTTCGGAAAAAGGTGTACCGTGTCCGCCGCCATCTCGCCGCAGCGCATGGCTTCCGTGGCTCGCAAGGAGATGATCCATATTCTGCGCGACCCGGCAACCCTGTTCTTTGCTCTGTTTATTCCCGTCCTCGAGCTCTTCATGCTTGGCTACGCCATCGATACCAACGTGCGTAATATCCGCACCGTAGTCCTCGACCAGGCACGCACCCAGGAAAGCCGCGAACTCTTGCGCCGCTTTGTCGCCACGGACGATTTCCTCATCGTGCAGGAGGTATTTCGAGAAGAAGACCTGACCGAAGCGATTGTGGCCGGCAAAGCTCAGGTCGGTATCAAGATCCCCGAAGATTATTCCCGGCGGCTCCAGGCGGGGGACACGGCTCAGGTCCTGATCCTCGTCGATGGGTCGTTATCGACCGTAGCCGGGGAGGCCGTCAACGTCGGCAATGCCATCGCTCTGCGTGAGTCGCTCGAGCGGCTGCTTGGAAACAAACCGCTGCCGGTCGAAGCCCGGCCGCGCGTCCTTTTCAACCCCGACACGCGCTCAGCGAATTTCTTTGTGCCGGGTTTGATGGTCGTCATGTGTCAAATGATGGCGACGATGTTGACGGCCAACGCAATTGTGCGGGAGAAGGAGAATGGCACGCTCGAACAACTCTTCATGACCCCGGTCCGCGCAATCGAGCTGACGCTCGGCAAGCTGATTCCCTATCTCGGCTTGACGTTTGCGGAGTTCTGTGGCCTGGCGCTGTTGATGCGCACCGTGTTCGCGGTGCCCATCCACGGGCAATTCATGACCCTTTTGGCTCTGACCCTGCCATTTGTCTTTACCATGCTCGGCTTAGGGCTGTGGATCTCCATTCGGGTCAGCACCCGGGAAGCAGCGGGGCAGATGGCCATGGGCACGATGATGCCGTCCATTTTTCTTTCTGGCTACGTGTTTCCCCTGGATTCGATGCCCCGCTTCTTCCAGTACATTGCGCAGCTCTTTCCAACCACCTGGCTCATCGATGCTTCGCGCGGGGTCATCCTCCGCGGCGCCGGCTGGGCCGAACTGCGTACCCATGCCATTGTCCTTTGGAGCATGGCCCTGACGGTCCTCGGCTTCAGCATCCTGAAGTTTCGCAAACGGCTAGACTGAGTACCTATGCGGAAAAGGTGTCTGGACCTCTGCCTTGAGAGGTCCAGACACCTTTTCCGCATAGGTGCCGAGCGGTTTTCAACGCGGAGCGGATCCCGCTACGATCTGCGCCTTTGCCTGGAACTCGACTTCTTTTTCTTCGGTCAGGTCGGTCAAGACCTTGAGGGTCCGCTCGAGGTCGCCTGGCTTCTTCGGCTTGAGCGTCACCGTGAGAACGTGAACGGCCTTGCTCTCTGTGGTGTTGTCGCGCACCACTAGTTGATCGTCCGTCCCCTCGACTTTGGTGATACGAAACGGCTTGATGCCGCGGACAATGACTTTGCGTTCTTCTTCGTTACCTGGGTGAGTCGGACCCAGATCGACCAGGGCGGGACTGATGCTCAAGGCCGGCTCAATTTCGACGGTCAAGGGTACGCGCAGCTTCGGCAGAGTCGGATTGTTCGTCTTCAGCCAGACATCGCTGTACCACTTGCCGACCGGTGCATCGGCACGGATAGCGGCCGTCACTTGATAGGTGACTTCGGCACTGTCCCGGCGCAGTTCCTTGACGGCAAGGAGAATGTAGTTGCTTTCGCGTTCTACCTCCGTGATTTGCCATTGGCCGTTGCCCGTAAAGGTGACGTTGAGGGAAGCTGACGGCATGCTTCCCCGCTTGGCCTGGCCCAGGGTAAACGTCTGAGAGCTGAGCATCAGGTCATTTCGGCTATTGGCCTGTACCCAGAGACGGACCTCCTCCCAGCGCGGCTGATCAAACGAGACGTAAATGGTGACGCCCTTGCTCCCATAGAAGCGGCTCGTGTCCATGTACGCCTGGATGGCCGTAGATTGACCGGGTGCCAGGGAAGTGTCCCCCGCGCTGGCGGTGACGCAACCGCAAGAGACACGGACTCCGGAGATGTGCACCGGATTTCCGGTGTTATTGGTCATGCGAAACAAGTGTGCGACGGTGGGTCCGTGGGGCACCGAGCCGAAATCCTTGGAAAGTTCGGTAAACATGGCATCCGCCCAAGAACCGGCTCCAACGGGCGCCGCCAGGCATAGCCCTGCGCCGAGCACGAGACTGTACCGCAACATGCTGAGAGTGCCTTTCCCTGCTTGATGAAGCGACCGGCCGCAGTAACGCAGCGGACGTGAAAAGAGTTAGCGGTCACTTTCTTTTCTAAGAATTGCCCCGAGCGGGGGCCGTGTCAAACGGGACCGGCGAGAATTGACGGAGGACTGGACATAACCATAGCTACGCGCAGATTCTGCCTTGTTTTCGCTAATTCACCTATGCCTTATCACGCGCCTGGCCTGGGGCGCGGTTGAAGGGCCTGGCGTTGCGGCTTCCGGTGGTGCGGTTTACACAGGCGTTCTGAGCACAAACCCAAAACTCTACAAGGTGCCTGGTCCGCAAACCGAAATTCGATCATCACATGGCTTAGCCATGACCGCGGGCCAGCACCACAATCACCACCTTTAGTGCACCGGCCGCCCGCAAGGCCCGGGCCGCGTCACTCGCTGTGCTCCCCGTGGTCAATACGTCATCCACCAGGAGAATGCTTTTGCCGCGTGGCTCAGCCCACACCGGGGTAGAAAAAGCATTCCGCACATTTTCGCGGCGTGCGGCATTGCTTTGTCCCGCTTGCGGAGGAGTGTTCCGGACGCGGCGGAGCCAGCCCGATTGGCATGGGATATGAAGATGATGGGCCAGGGCCCGGGCGAGCACCTCGCTTTGGTTGAAGCCCCGTCGCCAGCGCCGCCGCCAATGCAACGGCACCGGCACCACCGCGTCGGCCTTCAGATGCTGTAAACGCTTCTCCAGATGTGCGGCCCATAGCTGGCCGAGCACTTCGGCCAATCCTTCGTCGCGGGCATATTTCATCCGCCGGATGGCTTCGCTCAGCAAGCCATCATAGGGACCCAGGCGCAGCACGGATTCGAAGGGAAAGGAGTGATCCCGGCAGGCGGTGCATCCATCCTCCAGATGAACATGAGGCCCCACCGTACCGGCACAGCGCGGGCAGCACGGGAACGGATCGGTTATCAATGCCTTGCGGCAAACGGTGCAAACGTTGGCCTGCTCCTCGGGTAGAAATTGGCCGCAGACAAAGCACGTGGACGGATACACCAGTTGGAGCAAGCCCTGGGCGAGCTGCCAACCGGCGTTCCGCACCACTGCCGTGAATCGCTCTTGTGGCATGGGAATCTTCCCTGCCGAGTGGGGGAACTCGGCACCTGGAGCGATTCTATGCGGATTGCAGAAGGACGGGTACAGATTCCCCAGCCGGCATTTACGCGGCCCGATTCAACACCGTCATTCCGCAAGCGCGCTCCAGCAGGGCCGGCGGCGATTCATCGGGCAACGCCAACGTCTCCGGGGTGACAAAATAGGAATGCTCCAGGGCATACCGCCCGCGCAGGACGGCGTGACTGGCAACGTCGGTGAAGGCCAACCAGGCCGATCCCGGCGCAAACGTCCAAAAGCGCTTCGGGCCGTGTTCCTGAAACTCGTCATTGGCCTTGAGGAAATCGTGGAAGCGGAGCATGAACGCATCATAAGGCGAGCGCCGCATCCGGCCTGGCCGGAACAATCGCAACACGTGCCGGGTCCAGCCTGCCCGCGGAGTGGTCGGGAAGCCCGCGGCCCTGCCAAAGCGTTCCAGCAGCTTACCGAACGGTTCAGAGGTAGCCCAGATACGCGGCTCGCTCGGATTGATGTTGACGAAGAGCCGCAAGATCCGATGCCCATTGGTGGGACGGCTGGGAAAGGCATCCACATGGATCAGATCGTTGCGGGCTTTCAAGCGCAGCCGGCGTGTCGCTTCTTCTTCCGGACGAAAGCTTACCCGGTCCAATCGCCAGGTGCGGGCGTAGCGCGGCAAGGTACGGGCGAGCCAGCTCGTCGCCTGCTGGGCAAACGTCGCCAGCACGATGCGGAGACGTTCGGATTGTGAGGCCGAGATCCGGGCAAACCCAGCGGCTCGACCGGTGTTCGGATCATAGCTGATATTTTTGTGGGCCCGGCTTGCCAAACGCTGCTCCAGCAAGAAGAGATGATCTTCTCCCTCGGGGAGTGTAAAAGGGCACACCGGGAAATACTCTACCCCGCCGCGTTCCAGACGCGCTTCCAGGGAAAAGGCTGGAGCAGTAAGGGCAACCCCCGCCTCCGCAACGGTCGGTTTCAGCGCCATGACAATTCGCCTCCTTGGTACGTCTTGGGATTCGGCAGTACACAAGCCTGACGCGCCCGCGAAGCGCGTTCGCGGGCGCGTCAGGCTCGGAGACTGCACGTACATTGAGCTCAAACGGCCTGCCGCAGTGTATCCGGACCTTTGTGGTTGTCGGCGTGCAGGTGCGGCGACGGAAGCGGACAATGATCGCTGGGTTCGTGTCCGTTCTGTGCCTCGCAAATCTCGGATGAGAGAGGATTCTTCGAGCTGCCCCGCGGCAAACTGAGAATAAACTGCGTCGGCCCATCCACCGGGCGATCGAAACGCACATCCCCACCGTGCTCACGGACCAACCGCCACGCTGTCGGCAGGCCAAACCCTCTCCCCCGCCCTGCCAAACGCCCGGAATAGAACGGATCGAAGAGATGGTCGCGCTGGGATGGGGCCGGACCGGGACCGTTGTCTTCTACCACGAACTCCAGCGAATCGCCCGAGGAGAGCCCTACGCGAATGCCGGCCCAACCGCCGGGCGGCGCGGCTTCAATGGCGTTGCGGAACAGACATTCGAGGGCGGTCCGCAGCAGCCGGGGGTCTGCGTGGAGCGTCAGCTCGGAATCGGGGTCGAGACACACCAGCTCTACGTGCCGCTGCGCCGCCAGGTCGCTGAGTGATAAAGCGACCTCACGCAATAGCCCACGCAGATCGACCAGTTGCTTCCGAGGACGCGGCGGACGGGCAAACTGCATCAGCTCGTTGAGAAGCTGATGGATACGGTGCGCTTGGCCATTAATCGTTTGGAGAGCCCGTTGGCGATCCGGCTCGGCTTCCCGACCTAGCAAGTACTGAGCCTGTCCCGAGATTACCGCCAGGGGGTTGTTGATTTCATGGGCTGCACCGGCAGCAAACTCTGCCAACGCATTCAGCTTCAGTGCCTGGAGCCGCTCCGCCTCGCCGTGACGCTGGTGCTCCAGCGCTTGATGGAGCCGATCACGCTCCCGCTCCAACTGATCGACGGTCAGCGAATCATGAAGCTGCAAGTTTTCCACTGACAAGCTCAACACGTCGGGCAGCAGCGGCAAGCCATGCGGAGAAGTCCATCCCCCTTCCCGCTTGGTGCTCTCTGCGTAGGTATGTTCACGGTCCCACTCCCGGTATTTCTCCGTCAGCTCCGCAGGGGAGAGCCCGAAGGCGGTTGCGATTGCCGCCAGGTCGGTACCGATCGCCAGACGCAATCCCGGATCGCGCTGCTGGACCAGGCCGACGGCTAATTGCACCATTGGGAAGAGGTCCGGGTCTGCACCCAGACTGTGGGCAAGGTCACTGGGCAAGCCCAGATGTCCCACGAGAACCGACAGCCGATCAGGCAATCGCCACCGCCGTGCCAGGCGCCGGGCGATGGCGGCATGGTCATAACCCCAGCGCTGTTGCTGAATGAAGATCGGATCGTGGGGAAACGCCGGGTCCGCCCGACAGGCGGAGGCGTGGATGGGATCGATGGCGCAGACGGCCAACCAGCCGAGCGGGGCCAGCAGCCCGGCCACCCAGGCGAGGTGCGGATCACAGCGCCGGGTGATTTCCGCAAGGCCCTCGGCGGTCCGCGCATAGCTCAGGCAAGCCTGGTATACCGGGCGGCAGTCCGGCCGGCTCCAATCGACAAAACCGCCGGGAATGGGAGGGCGTTCCCAGGCGGGACAGGGAGCAAGTGGAATTGCCCCGGTGCTTTCCGTGGCACCTACCGGTTCCAACTCCGGTACGGTCTGCGCCAGGATGCGAAGGGCACCCTTCAAAATCACCGGGTCGCGCAACAGGCCCGGAAAGATAGACTCACGCGCGGAATAGAACCGGAGCGGAGCCTCGCGCAGGATCAGCAAGACCGCGCCGGGATCCGCGCGCACTTCCTTCCAGGCCGCGGCAGCCGGCTTACGAGCCAGCGCGAGCAGCGACGAGGCGCACGGACACAACCAGGGCAACTGTGTGGCAGCTTCGCCCACTGCCGGGAAACTCACCGCGATCGCTCCTTCGATCGGTGTGAGAGCGTGAGAGATTGGCAGAAAGGGCGCACAGGAGTAGGCGTGCCGCGGAGGCGCGCCCACTCGCTCGTGTTCTCACGCTCGCACGGGCTAGGCCGGAGTCGACGCCGGCTCGATTTCTAGAAGCCCGCACATGCGGTCGATCAATTCCTCGATATCGAACGGCTTGTGCAAGAAATCGTCGGCACCAGAGAGCTTCAGCTCTTGAATCCGGTCCTCTTCAATCATGCCGCTAATGCAGAGGATGCGCACGTCTTCCAGCGTCTTGTCATCACGGACGCGATGGCAGACTTCGCGGCCATTGATGTCGGGAAGCATGACATCGAGCACGATCAGATCAGGACGGTATTCCTTGACCATCATGCCGGCATCAAAGCCGGTCGTAGCGACGCGGACTTCGAATCGGCCGTCCTCTTCGAGGACTTTGGTCATCAATTCCACGAGCTCGACATCGTCATCGACGAGCAGCACTTTGCGCTTGCCGCTTTCCAGGGCATCGGTGGGAATGCCGTTGTCCTTCATGAACTTGTACAGTGCTTCGCGCGGGATGCGCCGGAACCGGGAACCGGGTACCCGGAATCCCTTCAACTGTCCGTTGTCGAAACAGCGGATAATGGTTTGCTGGCTGACCTTGCAGATTTTGGCGGCTTCGCCGGTCGTGAAAACGGTTTTCATGCGTTCTTCCACCCCTGACTGGCCCGAAGCCAGTCGCACGATATGGCCCCCAGGCGCGTCTCTCCATAAGACGTTGGGGACCACAATCATCCCTGATTTGCCTCTTCTTCCATTCCGGAGCAACGTCGCGGCACGATTTCATTCCCAACCGCGCCGTCGTCCCCGTTCCTTGCTAATGGTTGAGCTCCCGTTTCAAAAGGTGCAGGATTACGAAAGGAAGGGTTTGCCAATCTTGCCACCGACAGCGATTATAGCTACCTTGCGGATCATGTCAACGCGAATCGTTTGGCCGTGGTTGCTGTAACTTGTTGCTATGAACCAGTTTTCCCCATAGCGCCGGAATTTATTATTCAGTCGTCAACTCTTTTCCCAAAGAACCTATTTCCACAGCGAGCCTATAAAGCACCCCAGCTCCGAATTTGCCTCAACTTACCTGCTCCTCCAGCGCCGAGGTCGAAGGTATCGACGAACCGGCCGGCGGGGACTGCCGGGGGGAGCCCAGGTAAAGGAACAAGACCGCCAAGTCTGCAGGGCAGATGCCGGTGATCCGGCTGGCTTGGCCCAAGCTGGTTGGCCGGATGCGCGCGAGTTTCTCTTTGGCCTCGGCCCGCAACTGTGGCACGGCCAAGTAATCAAAATGGGCCGGGATCGGCCGCGACTCCAGCCGGTGAAAGCGCTCGACTTGAGCAGCTTGGCGCTCGATGTAGCCGGCGTACTTGGTTTCCAGCACGACCTGTTCAATGGCATCCGCCGGCACATCGAGATTCCGGAGCGAAGGGTCCATTTCGCACAGCTGGGGCCAATCAATCTCGGACCGCCGTAGCCATTTCTCCAAGGTATCTTGTCCGTGGCGGCGCTGCCGCAGGGTGGCGGTCAGCTCGGCGATGGCTTGCTCCTTCCGCTCCAGGCGGTGCCAGGCGTCGTCTGGAACCAGCCCGATGCGCCGGCCGAGCGGTGTCAGACGCCGGTCAGCATTATCATGCCGCAACAGCAGGCGATATTCGGCCCGCGAGGTAAACATGCGATACGGCTCATCGACACCTTTGGTCACCAGGTCGTCGATCAGCACGCCGATATATGCCTGACTTCGGTCGAGGACGAGTCCTGGCCGGCCCTGGATTTTCAACGCTGCGTTGATGCCGGCCATTAACCCTTGGGCGGCGGCTTCCTCGTAGCCGGTCGTGCCGTTGATCTGGCCGGCAAAGTACAGGCCGGACACCGGCTTGGTTTCCAGGGTCGGGTGCAGCTGGGTCGGTGGGGCGTAATCGTATTCGACCGCATAGCCCCAGCGCAAGATTTCCGCCCGCTCCAATCCCGGAATATGCTGGAGCATCGCCTGCTGCACATCCTTGGGCAAGCTGGTGCTGATGCCGTTGCAATAGTACTCCAGGGTGTTGCGTCCTTCCGGCTCGAGGAAGATCTGATGCCGTTCCTTGTCCGCAAAACGCACTACCTTGTCCTCGATGGACGGGCAATAGCGTGGGCCACGCGATTGAATCTGCCCGGAATACATCGGAGCCCGGTGCAGGTTGGCCCGGATTAAATCATGGACCGCCTCGTTCGTGTAGGTAATGTGGCAATCGAGCTGGTCCTGGGTGATACGCTCGGTTGCAAAACTGAACGGCCGCGGATCGAAATCTCCGGGCTGTACCTCGGTTTGGTCGAAGTTGATGGTCCGGCCATTGAGCCGGCAGGGGGTCCCGGTCTTGAACCGTGCCAATTGGAACCCGCAGGCGGCGAGGCTATCGCTGAGCGATTCGGCCGAGCCATCGCCGGCCCGGCCGCCTTGGGTCTTGCTTTCGCCCGTGTGCATGAGGGCTTTGAGAAAGGTGCCCGTGGTCAGAACCACCGCACGGGCCCGGTATACTGTGTCGCCGCGGGCCTTCACACCGACGATCGTCCGACCCGCGGCGGTTTCTTCGAGCACCAGCGTTTCGATGATTTCCTGGCGAAGCGTCAGTCCGGGCTGGGCTTCGACATGATGTTTCATCGTGAATTGGTAGAGCTTCTTGTCTGCTTGGGCGCGGGGCGAGTGCATGGCTGGGCCTTTGGTGCGGTTCAGCATGCGAAACTGAATGCCCGTGGCGTCGATTACTTTGCCCATCGCGCCGCCGAGGGCATCGATCTCGCGCACGATCTGGCCCTTGGCAACCCCGCCGATGGCAGGATTGCAGCTCATTTGCGCCACGGTATCGGCGCTCATCGTCAAGAAGGCAGTGCGAAGGCCCATGCGCGAGGCAGCGAGTGCCGCTTCGACACCGGCATGGCCCGCGCCGACGACAACCACATCAAATTCGAAGACGAGCTCCGCCATAATTCCCGAGAGCCACGACCGCAGGAAAGGTCCTCTTCAAGGACTATATCCAAAGGGGAGAAATGGAGAAAGGCCGAGTGGCGACGAAGCGGCCGGCAGACGGATCACTCAGGAGAACTTGACAGGCCTCTAGCGATCTCGGATAGTGAACTCGGATTGAAGCGATGCGGTAAATGGGAAACCTTTCCCGATGGCAAACGCTCCATTGGCTCTGGATCTGGAAATCGTCTCCGATGCGTCGATCCGGCACGGCGAGCCCGTCGTGGCCGGCACGGCAACAACGGTTCGAGTCATCGCCGAGTTGTGGAATCATGGGATGGCAGCAGAGGAAATCCCTTTGCACCTGCCCCACCTTCAGCTTCGCCAGGTCTTCGCCGCATTCTTTTACTATCTGTGCCACCGCCAGGAAATCGATGCCTTCATCGCCGCCAAGCACATTCCAGAGAGCTGGTCCGGCAAGCGCTTCGATCCCGGGACAAGGCAAGTCCAATGATCACCGGGCTCTCTGCTCTCCGAGTTTATCTGGATGAGAATGTGGACGTGTTGCTGGCCAGCTTGCTGCTGGTTCATGGATTCCATTGCCTGACCACGGCCGGGGTTGGCCATCTCCGTTGGGACGATGAAACGCAACTATGGTATGCCTTTCAAGAATCGCGTATCCTGATCATGCACAACCGCGTGGATCTTGAGAACCTTGCGGTTCGCCGGTGGGCACAACAAAAAGACCATGCTGGAATCGTTCTCGCCATTCGTAGAACAGAGACGTACGAACTCGCGCGCCATGTATGGCCTGTTCTCCGGCTCGATGATCAGGAAAGTTGGCGCAATGTCGTGCTCTACGCCTGATTTTGCGCTCCGGTGGCACACCAGAATCTGGGCAGACCTCCGTACCGGGCCGGAAGGACCAAGACCGCAAGGCGGCAATGGCAACGTGTGTGTAGGATCCCTCGCTAGAAGAACGCAGCCGTGCAATCCATCACGCCAGCCCTGCAAGGAAAATCCTGCCTGATTACCGGGGCCACCTCCGGCATCGGACTGGTGACGGCTCGGGAACTGGCTCGGCAAGGCGCCCACGTGCTGCTGGTCGGTCGCAACCCGACCAAGTGCGCGGACACCGTCGAGCAGATTCGGGCCCAGACCGGCAACCAAGCGGTCGAAGCCCTCCTTGCCGACCTTTCCTCCCAGCGACAGATCCGCGACCTGGCACGTCAGGTGCGCGGCCGGGTTCCTCGTCTCGACGTGCTGATCAATAACGCAGGTGGCATGTGGCTGAAGCGCGAAGTGACCGTGGATGGCTTGGAGATGACGTTTGCCGTCAACCACCTTGCTTACTTTCTGCTGACCCATCTGGTGCTGGAGACGCTCCGGGCGAGCGCCCCGGCGCGCATTGTCAACGTGGCTTCCGAAGCCCATCGACGGGCCAGGCTCGATTTCGAGGATCTCCAGGGGGAACGGCGGTACCGAGGCTGGCGGGCGTATTGCCGATCGAAGTTGGCCAATCTGCTCTTCACCTACGAATTGGCGCGTCGGTTGGCGGGCACGGGAGTGACGGCCAACGCGCTCCATCCGGGCTGGGTGGCGACGGGCTTCGCACGGAACAACGGCTGGCGGGGAAACCTGTTCCAGCTTGCCGCACGCTATTTCGCCATCAGCCCGGAAAAGGGAGCCCGGACAGTGATTTACCTGGCCACGGCGCCGGAGGTACAGAATGTCACTGGCCAGTACTTCGTCCGGGAACGCCCCGTCCCTTCCTCTCCCGCCTCCTACGATGAAGCCGCCGCCCGACGGTTGTGGCAAATCAGCCTCGAGCTGACCCATCTGGCCTCTGCGTCGATGTAGTCTGCGCTGCGTGAAAACGATTTCGTGATGTTCTTGCGGATCGCCTTGAGTACAACAAGGGACAGGTATGTAACACTGCGGAGGCGCTGCAGCATGGAAATGGGTTTCAAGCAACTGACCGATTTTCTCGTCGGCCTGGGCACCGAGCAGGTCGGACATACTCACAAATCGTACTTGGCGCACCTCATTGGTGTGTACCGCGACATGGAATCCGGGGGCTGCTCGGAAGAAGTCTGCCGGGCGGGGATGTTTCATTCGATCTACGGGACGGAGAAGTTCCAGCGCTTCGCCCTCCCCTTGGAGCGCCGCCCCGATGTGCGCGCCCTGATCGGCGTGCGGGCCGAACGGCTGGCCTACATCAATTGTGCCATGGACCGGGCGTCGTTCGATCGCACGCTGGATTCCAGTGCCGGACCTTACCGGATCACGGACCGGCTGACCGAGGAAAAGATCGTGCTAACGCAAGAAGACTTCGAAGATCTCTGCCGCGTGCATCTCTACGATTGGCTAGAACAGGTACCCCGCTCCAAGGACTGGGATTATCGGCGTGCCGCTTACCGGCGCATGGCGGACCGGCTGGGTGAAGCAGCGCAGCAAGCTTACGACAAGGTTTTTGCTGCGGAGAAGCCTGAAGCACGAGCTTGAGCAATCCGAACACC
>DATGIQ010000656.1:0-32495 GCA_035295665.1 Gemmataceae bacterium
TGTCTGGATCGGCAACCAGTGGGAAGCGTTTCAAAAGGTGCGCATCGAACGAGAAAGGGATCGCCTCTATCCGCATCGCCAACGGGTTGCTGGTGAGGCCTTCTTCGCCCACGCCGCCTAGCGGAAGGGCGGTTACGCCCAGGCATTTTGATAGGAATGTGCTCTTGAGTGGCTGATGGCTTCGCCGCCTCCACCCCGAGCAGAGGAACAGTGCTATGGCGCAAAGACGCGGTATTCGAGCGGCTGTCGGGCTGCTGCTGTTTTCGATGGTCTCTTGCTTGGCCGGCCCGCCGATTCGGGCCCAGAGTGAGAACACCGAAAAAATCTACCAGCGTCTTCTCCGATCGACCGTCTGGGTCGTCGTCCCCACGAGTCGGGATCTTACGACCAATCGGGTCGTTCTCACGACCGGCAGCGGATCGTTGATCGACCGGGCACGCCGGCTCGTCCTCACCAATTATCATGTGGTGCGTCATGTCGTGGGCAAAGAGAACGAAAAGGTGATTGTCGCCTTTCCGGTCTTCCAGAATGGGAAGGCCGTGGCGGAGCGGAGCTTTTATGTGAGCTACATCAGCCGCGGCGGCATCCGTGGCCAGGTCATTGCCTGGGACGAAAAGCGCGATCTGGCTCTCATCAAGCTGGAACGGGTGCCCGACGAGGCCCAACAAGTGGCGCTGGCTCGGGAGAGTCCTTCGCCCGGGCAGGATGTCCATTCCGTGGGCAATCCCGGCCAGAGCGGCGCCCTGTGGGTCTACACGCCCGGCAAGGTCCGGCAAGTGTATCATCAAAAATGGCATTCCGGCAGTGGCGCAGACCGTCTCGACCTGGAAGCCAAGATTGTCGAAACCCAGTCCCCCATCAATCGAGGCGATAGCGGTGGTCCGCTCGTCAATAACAAGGGCGAGCTAGTCGCTGTCACCCAGGGGCACCTGCTCGACGCCCAGCAACTCAGCCTGTTTATCGATGTGAGCGAGGTAAGGACCTTCCTTACACACAAGCGCCTTCTTCCTTCGCCCATGTCCGAGAATGCTCGGTCGCTGGCGAGCAGCTCGGAGTCGAAACCACCCGATGAGGAAAAGCGGGCGGCCACCCGGCTCGAATTTGCCAAGGAGCTGGCCCAGGCCGGCAAGCTGGAGACGGCAAAGGCCTATTGCCAACAGATCCTGGATTCCTATCCGAAAACCAAAGCGGCGGACGGAGCACGACTTCTTTTGGATAAACTAAAGTAAGTGAGCCGCGTCCCTACTCGGCCCAAGCAGACCGACCGAGACACGAACAGGAGATGCGCGTGACCGATAACGAGCATTCGCTAGCCATCTTCGTGGATTTCGAGAACCTGGCACTCGGCTTCCAGGGCCGCCGTGACCGGTTTGAAATCGCCCGTGTCCTGGAACGGTTGGTCGAAAAAGGGAAGGTCGTTGCCAAGAAAGCCTATGCCGACTGGAGCCGCTTTGCCAGCTATACGGCTCCCTTGCACGAGGCGGCCATCGAATTGATCGAAATCCCGCGTCGAGCCCAGAGTGGTAAGAATTCCGCCGACATTCGCCTGTGTGTGGATGCGATGGATCTGGCTTACTCCAAGGAACACATCAATACCTTCGTCATCGTCTCCGGCGACAGTGATTTTTCGCCCTTGGTCTCCAAACTGAAGGAATTGGGCAAACACGTCATCGGTCTGGGGATGCAAGAATCGACGTCCGATCTGCTGCGGGATAACTGCGACGAGTTCATCTATTATGAAGATTTGGGGGAGACCCCGGCGCTCGCTCCGACCATCAACGCCCAGCTGCCGGAAACCAAACGCAAGGCGTTTGCGCTCCTCTTGGAATCCCTTCTGGCATTGCGACGTGAGAATAAGGAAGTCCTCTGGTCGTCGATGATCAAAGATACCATGAAGCGGAAGAAACCGTCGTTTAACGAAGCGTATCATGGATACCGCACCTTCAGCGAGCTGCTCGAAGATGCCCAGCGGGAAGGTTTGCTGGAGCTGGAAACCGACCGGCGAAGCCGGACGTATGTCGTTACCCGCTTCGGCTCGGAACAGAAAAGCCCTGCAGTCCCCGCCGTTCAAAAAAAATCGCCCCGGCGGAGACGTTCCTCCGCCAAGCGGCGTGCGGCGAAGACGACTCCCGTGCAGTCAGGCAACGACACCGCCAATGGAATCACGCCGGCCGAGAATTCATCGTCGCCGGCGGCGGAGCCAGCTGCACCCTCTGATGCGGCGAGCTAATGCGTGGCCCGTCCCGCTGCGGACTCAGCAAGAGTCCTGCTTTCTCCCGGTTCGCTTCCGAAGCGTGACCGCGGTCTTCTCTTGTAAGTGCCGCCGACACAGGCCAGAATGGTGTCTGGATCTTGCCCGTCATCCAGAGACGCGCGTATGCACAAGCCACGGATGACCCAAGGCGTCGAGCCTTGTTCGGTTGAGACGTTTCTCAAGTCCATCCTCCGGAGCGGAGTGTTGGGTCGGGACGAACTCCGCCAGGCTTTGCGCGCCGTTCCCTCGGATCAGCGTGAAGATGCCGAAGCCCTGGCCGATCATCTGGTCGATACCGGCAAGCTATCGAGGTTTCAAGCCAGCAAATTGCTCCGTGGCATGGCCGTCGGCCTGGTACTTGGTCCCTTCCATGTTTTGGCCCCCATCGGCAAGGGTGGCATGGGAACTGTTTACCTGGCGCGGGACTCGCGCAGCCAAGCGTTGGTAGCGTTAAAGGTCTTGCCGCCCAAGCGGGCCCGCGCGGAACAGCGCCTGCTGGCGCGCTTTCGCCGGGAAATGGAAATGTGCCAGCGCGTGGCTCATCCCCACGTCGCCTGGACGTATGAAGTTGGGCTTTGCCAGGGCGTGTATTACATCGCGATGGAATACATCCCAGGCAAGAACCTGTACCGCTTGGTCAGTGAAGAAGGCCCCTTGCCGGTGCGGCGGGCCGCGCGGCTGTTCGGTGAGGTGGCCACGGCCCTGGACCATGCCCATAATCAAGGCTTGATCCACCGCGATTTGAAACCATCCAACATCATCATCACCCCGCACGATCATGCCAAGGTGCTCGACCTCGGCCTGGCCATCGTCCAGGGCGAAGTCCCGGCCGAGCGCGAGGTGATCGGTGGCCGAGGCTACGTGGTCGGCACGATGGATTACATCGCCCCGGAACAAGCCGAGGACGCGGCCAAGGTTGATCCGCGCTCGGACATTTATTCACTTGGTTGCACGTTGTATTATGCTCTGACCGGCCAGCCACCCTTTCCCGGTGGCACCGCTGTGGAAAAGATCCAGCGTCATCGCGGCGAAGATCCCGTTCCGGTGCCGCAATTGAACCCGGCCGTGCCGCCGGCATTTATCGGTCTGCTGCGAAAAATGATGGCGAAAGATCCCGCGCAGCGCATCGCCACCGCGGCCGAAGTCCAAGAAAGACTTTTGCCCTGGGCGTCCGGCGACGTTGTGCTTCCCCTGGATCGGCAGGGGGACCAGGAATATCAACAGGCCATCGCGGAATTGGAATCGGCAGAAGTGCCCCTGGACCTGATCGCCGAGGTAATTCCGGTCGGCATTCCGGAACCCCCGAAACGGCGCATCCGAGTGGCTTCCCAACCAGATGCAGCCGCCTCGGTACCGTTACCGCGGGAAGTGCCGGGTCTCTTCAGTACCCGGTTCCGTTGGCTGCTCGGGCTCGGAGCACTTTTCCTGATCAGTCTGGCGTTGGGTGGGTTGCTGGCGCTGATGCTGCTCTGGTAGTCCGCGGGCCCGCGTTCGCAAATCCAGTGAGGATCATGGCGCGCTGAGGTCATGCCGATCACTGGCAGCCTTTTCGCGAACCTTTCGACCCGGCTTCGAGTACGGCTCGGATATCCTCGGCCGACATCCCCCGACTGAGCATTTCTTGCTTGAGCGCGAGCAACATTTCTGTTCGGCGAACCTTTTGCCAGGTGCCGGCAAGAATCGCGGTGATCGCACAAAGCAACCCCCCCACCACGGCAATCAACGCGAGTAACTCCCCGGGCCTCAAGTGGGACAAAAATTCGGCCATGGCTATGTTCTCCTGCGGCTTGGAAGGATCTCCGAAGGCAACGAATACCTGTACCATTATTTCGTTGGCCAGGCTTTATCATTGCGTTTCAGCCAAAGAATTCAAGGATGCCGAGGGCAGAGGAGGCATTTCGGTGGATGGCAAAATGCGGTCCGGCAACAACCCCGATTAGCAGCGCTGTTGCCGGGCACGATCCTTCATACGATGGGCCCGATCGCGTCGCCGAGAGAAAGCCATCGAATCGCTTACCGGATGATATCGCCCCAACCAAGGTCGAATGCGGAGTTAAACCACCGCCAGCAGAACCAGGCGCACGATCGCCAACGCAGGTGCACTTTTACCTGGCCGATTGTACCCGGACAGATGCTATCGTCAGGCTTCTCAATATCGATCCCAACCAGGTACTGTTGGCTTTGGGGGACATAGCTGTTCGGCCGCGTGGAAGGTTTCACCGCGACGTTGCCGCCGCCCTTGTTGGTCAGCTGTACCGGGATTTCCTTAGCGGCATCTTCGGGCAGTTGCGAGAGCTTGCCGCGCCAGACCTGATCCGCGAGCCCTCGCACCCGAATATCGACGTTGAGATCCTGCACCTGCTGGAGATCGTGGCTCAGCAAACGGAGATCGTCCGGCCCGACCGGCATCAAGACGCGCATATAGCCGGGGTCGCGGATCCCGCACAATACGTCGCCGCGATCATACTTTTTGCCGACTTCATCGATCTTCGGAGGGGACATGATGATCCCATCGCGCGGAGCACGGAATTCCAGCTGGGTCATCTCGCTGTTGAGGAAATCGACTTGGCTGGCCGCCTTGATCCGGTCACCCATCGCGCTGGAGAGGCGGATTTGCAGCCGGGTCCGTTCGTCCTGGTCAGCGATTCCCTGATCGACGGACAAACGCCTCAAACTCTCAACCTGATTGTCGGCAATATCGTATTGCGTCTTGGCGTCCATCAATTGGCTGTCGAATTCGAGATTACGAAACACGGCCAAGATCTGATCCTTGTGCACGGACTGTCCGTCGCGCACATACAGATGTTCGAGGATCCCCGGCGCGTACAGGAACATCTTCTCCACATGCGTCGGCTGGACTTGCACCAGGGCAATCTGGCGGACCCGGCTAACGGGCAAGGGCAAGAAGAAGAAGAGGATGATGAGCGTACCCAGCGCGATGGCGCTCAGGGTCACACGACCGGATTTCATATCGGGTAACCTCCCGCGTTTGTGCACATTCTTTCCCAAGCGATAAAGGGGCCAGCCGACCATCGAACCGGCGGCGGCAAAGGCAAGCATGCCGCTGACCACGCCGAGCTTGTATGGCTTGAGGAAGTTGGACATGAAATAGAGGATGCTGAACGTAATCACCCAGCGGTAGACATAACTGATGATGGCATAGGCCACGAACGAGATCCGCCGCCACAAGGCCATGTACTGTTCCGGCTGGACTTCGATACCGAGACAGTAATCCATGACCAATCGCTGGAGAAAGCGGTTCGAGCGATCGCGCAAGTTCGGGATTTCGAGCCAGTCAGCCAGGATGTAGTACCCGTCATAACGCATGAGCGGATTAGCGTTGAAGATGACCGTGCTCACGCTGCACACGACCATCAGGCTCAGGCACAGGTTGTTGACGAACGGATAACTGGGAGTGTACCACCACAGCCAAGTCGAGATGGCGGCAATGATCAACTCCACGTAGATCCCGGCGAAGCTGATGATGATCCGTTTCCACTTGCTCGGCAGCGTCCAGGCATCGGAGACGTTGCAATACAAGCACGGAGAAAACACGAGAAAGAGCGCACCCATCTCGTGGACTTCCCCGCCGAATGCCTTACAGCTCAGGCCGTGGCCAAATTCGTGGATGATCTTCACGAGCCCCAAGGCCAACCACAAATACCAAACGGTCCCAAAACTGAAGAATTCGTGGTACGAAGGAAGCTTATCCCGGAACGCCTCGAAATGGGTGGCGACGAGCATGATCGCCGACATCATGACGGCAATACTGAACGCCATGAACCACGTCGTAAAGATCCACCGCATCCAGGGCAGCATGTGGTTGAGCAGCTTGTCCGGGTCAAAAACGGGGATCTTGATGTAGAGGATGTTCGTCAGCGTCTGCATCCATTCGCTGCGACGACGTTTCTTGCGGCGGTCGAAGAGCTGTTTGCCGGCTTGCGGGGATTCGTTCTGGGCCAACCCGGCCGTCAGGAGTTGCTGGCCAAAGCCTTCCAGGTCTTCAAGTGTCAGCCGCTCGGGGCGAAACCGCTTCTCATACGCCTTCTGGGCATCGTCCAGCGTGTACGAGCCATCCATGAGCCCGATGAGGAAATGTTCTTGCTCCTTGAAGCGGTAATACCGCATGCTGACCGGATCTTTAACGACGTAATAGGTACGCCCTTCGTACTTCTGCGGGGCGATCGAGAGGTCCTTGCGCATGAGCAAGCGGACCTTTTTGCGTCGTTCTACATCGCCGGCGTCGGGTGGTTTCGCTGCTGCCATATTGCAATCTCTGATGGATGGTTCGTCATCTGCAGTTCAGCAGCCATGGTCCACAGCCAGATGGCCAGGGACCACGGCTCGATGGCTGTTCCTGCTACTACTTCTGCGGATAAGCCACGATGGTAACCACGTCTCCCGGCCGCAGACGCTGGCCCGGGTTTTCGAGTTCGGCGGTCACCTTTACTTGATTATCCACGGCTTCGATGGGCTTATCAATGTTCGTTATCCTGGCCGGGATCGGATCGACGTCTTCTTTGCCGGGCATCGGCCAAAGATAGATGCGATCGCTGACACCGGCAACGACAAACGATCCATCCGGAGCGAACGCCGCACTCCTGGCCGCGCCACGTACCGCTGGGACAAACTGGCGCAGCTCGAAGCTGCGACCCTGATTATAGTTGATCCGCCACAAATGCAGCACGCCACCGGTTTCCGGCGTGGTCAGGGCCATCTGGCCGTTCGGTGCAAAGATCGCGAAGTTGACGAACTTCTTGCCAAGTGTCGTGGGGCGGAGGATCGCTTCGGTCTTGGGGACCGAATTGTCAGCGTTGGGCACGGAGACCACGCGCATCTCGCCGAAGTTTTCGTCCATCATGTGCTGCCCGTCCGGGCTTACACCCAAGTTATCAACGTAGTCTTCCCGCCGGGGAATCACCCCGTTCTTCGCCTCCTTGTAGCGGTCGCCCGTGATCTCCCAGATCCGGACACTCGGATCGCGACTGATCGAAATCAAACGCTCTGGCGAAGCAAAGTAGAGGGCGGTGATCACATTACGGTGGCCGCTGATCGTGCAGCGAAGAGTGCCAGTGGCCGTGTCCCACACTTTGATTTGCTGGTCCTGGCTGCCGGTCGCACAGCTCTTGCCGTCGGGACTGAAGGCGACACACGTGATGGCTTTGAGATGATGGCCATTCAATTTGCGCGGTTCGCCCTGGAGGTCGTTGAGGTCCCACAAAAAGCCGTTGCCCTGGGCATCGCCGGCCAGGCAAAGATTAGCCGCGGCGTCGCGCGGCGTGCAGGCAACAGCCTGGAATGGAGCGGCAGGCTCGGCGTTCTTTAGAACATGTTCCCGCGCCCGTCCGCCACTCGAGGAAAGTTCCCAGATGCGCACCGTGCGGTCGTCGCTACAGGATACAATCAAGGGCTTGCGCGGATCCTTGCTGACGGCAACGCCGGTGATGAGGCCGCGGTGTCCGACAAACGTTTGTCGCGGGCTTTCCCGGAAAGTGGGCTCGACATATACCTCCATCCCCTTGTCGAGGCGATTGGCGTACTGCTCTTGGAGCAATGCATCCACCCGCAGACGGTCATAGTTCTGGATTTGCATGACCGGCTCCAGGCTCTTGACTGCTTCGCCGGGGTGCTTGTTAATGGATTTGACGATTCCGGAGACCTTGGGGCGAATTTCATACATGCTGACGGTCTTTTCGGATTGTTTCAACTCTTCCTTCGCAACTTCGATGGCTGCCTTCTTGCTGACGGCTTCCTCAACATAACGGTTATAGGTCAGCAACGCGCCGCGCAGGTCTTCAAGAGAGATGGCCGGCTGTCCTCCTCCCCTGCCGCCGGTGGCACCGTAGAGTTTCTTGGCGGTGTCATATCGCGCCATCGCCTCATCACGAGTCTTGTCTGCCGCCACGGCCTCCGCCCTGGCCGATTCGAGCTTGGCCGTTTTGATTCCGACGTCCGCACGGGCCAGGGTATCGTCAACCTGGGCCAACAGCTGATCGCTCTGGACGACATCCCCCTCCCGCAGCCGGCGAAACTGCTTGGTTTCTTTTCCGATCTGGACCGGGATGGCATCAAAGGGCGGCACATTTTGGCCTTCCTTGACCTCCGTGCCCAGAAACATCAAGACCCCGTCGCGCTGACTGGGCACATCTTCCAGATCGAACAGCCGGAGCCGGCCGCCCGGGATGACGATGGGATCCCCGGACTTCTCGGGCCGCTCGGCCGTACGGTAGCTCTGGACCGCAGCCGTCGATGGGTTCTGGGCCACGCGCTGCGCGCCCGTTGGTTTGGGATTATCCGTCTGAATGGTCGAGGGCGGAGTTTGGTTTTGCCTCTTGGGACGGGACGGCCTGGCGTCTTGAGCAACCACGAAACCTCGCCCCGGCGTCCAGAAGCCGACGGTCAGGACGGCCCCGGTCAGGATTCCGGTGAGCATGATTCGACGCAACATTTTTGGTACTCCGTAAGAATCCGTAGTGCGTAGCCCTGGCTCCGCAAGATCTCCGGCTACGGGCTGCCCAGAACGGACTTGGGTGTTCATCAGGGTTCGTTGAAAACCACTCTTGAAATAGCCGTCCCGCCTCTCCCCATCCTCTGCTCCGCGGCGGTGAGAATGCGGTGAGCCGATCCGGTCATGGTGAAAATATCTGAGACCAACTCAACAAGGGGACAAGACCTCGAGAGTTCCAGGTCCCATCCCCTTGTTGAAGAGAACGCTTAGAAGAAAAAGACGACCTTTTCGTAGAAGAATTCCCAAACGCCGTAGAACAGGGAGTACCCCATCGCGTGGGGGCCGCAACGGACCTTGGCCGCCACTTCCGTGCCGGTCACTAGCAATTCCTTGGGGAGTGGATCTTTGATTCCTTCGCCTTCGATCTGGACATAGGCAACGACAACCGGCTCGGCGTCACTGGTATCTTCACGGTTCGGATTAGCCTCACCGCCGACGTCTTTGCGGTACAAGATTCCCTTGTAAGTCCGCGTCGGCAAACTTTTCAGGATGAGGTCTACATCCAGGTGATCGGTTTGGTTGTGTTCAAATGCCCGCAAGATTTGGCCGATGTGTTTTTGCGGGATCTTCAGCTCAATTTCCCAGCTTCCTTCTTTATCTCCGACGCGTAAGATCGGCTCATTCGGTTTGACCCCTTTACCGGTGAGTTCTTCGCGGAAGCTCTGGTTCAGAACGACCCCGTCGATGGGAGACACAACCTGGAAGTAGCCGGCTTTCATTCCGGGCACGGCATGGACGCGGTCCCGAATGGCGTTGAGCTCTCTCGTTTTGAAATCCCGCGTGATGACTTCACTTTCGCGTTCCGTGCTGAGATTCAGCCTCTGTTCGGGCTTCGCATTCACGAACTCTTGATCCAGTGCCAGCTCCTTTTGCTGGGCTGCCGCGATTTCGGACTCCAGCTTTTGCATGCGTTCTTCCAGGGACGTGTCGTGCATGAGGATCAGGGGTTGATCCTTCATCACGGTTTGTCCGGGCTCTACAATGAAGTGGTCGATTTTGCCTTCGACCGGCGCATAGATGTAGTTGCGATTTTTTGGAACGAGTTGCCCCTTGGAATCCATTTTCAAGGGATAGGGAACGAGAACCATGATCAGAATGAGGAGGAAAACGGCTGCGGCAATGCTCAAGATGATAGCTCGGGCTTTACCGCCTAGACCTTCTTGTACCTTGGCCAATGGCTGCCAGACAAACCGCATGGGAATGCGGCGATGCTCGGCAGCATTGTAGAGTGCCGAGGCAGCATGGCGGCCAACGACTTCCAGCCGAGCGACGAGCTGTTCCGGCGACTGCGCTGGGTCGAAGCATTCCATCATGAGCCCGGAACGCGGTGGCTTCTTGCTCTCCGTTTCCCGCTCATCCTTCAAGGGGAGCACAACCAAGAGTTTGCTATTGCTTTCCGCAAGGTAGGCGTCGAGGGCTTGTAGAACTGCAGGCGGCAAACTATCGTCTTTTGTCCCTTGATAGATAAGCTTTTCGCCCCATACCAGCACCTTGTCGAAGAGCGTGGCCATCAGCCGGACCAGGTTGGAACGCTTTTCAACGACATCCGCGCCGCTGATCGCTTCAATGTGAGTCTTTTTGCCACGCCGCTGGGCAACGCTGACACGATCGCAATCGATAAGGCGGCGGCCCTCGTTGGCGACATGATAGCCCACTTCCATCGGATTCAAGCTGCCGTGAATCTGGCGGGCAAAGGATTCCAGCTGCGTCCAAAGGGTTTGCTGGCCGACCATCGACCGCAGCTGATGATTGCGCGTGTAGGAAGAGGCCAGCTCGGCCATGCGGGTGATGAACTGGAGAAAGCCTTGTTGGGCATTTGGATTGCGGTCCGCATCTTGCCAAACCTCCACCAGCCCCGCGACCTGTTTGTCAACCAAGATTGGGGCCAACAGGATCACATAATCGGTGGGGTTGCCGGGAGCCGGCTTACCTTCCTCCGTCGGCCCGGTGCCGCTGCGCGGAGGAATCATCTGAGGCCGGGCCATCTGGGCAGCCAGGCGAAGCAGCTCATCATGGGTTTGGCGATCCGTTTCACTGCGATCCAGCCCGGCTTGGCGAATGTTGATTTGGTATTGCAGTTGCAGATGGCCCTGAGGAGTCCGAACCCAAACCGCCCCGGCAGGAGCGGCGACTGCCGTCAGCACACGCTGAAGAAATTCACCATAGTAGTCGGCTGGCGCCAGATCGGCCTCCGACAATCGGGCAATTTCTTCAACCAGTCGATTGATCTGTTTTCGGGTTTGTTCGAGCTGTTCGAGGCTGATTTGGGGGTTAGAGCTCACCGGTGAACCTCGCAGTGAAAAGAGTCAAAAGCGCCGAGCCAGGCTAAGAAAAATTGGGAACAACTCATACTAGCGGACCCGCGCCACGCAGACAAGGGACGACGCCATTTATTTCCTCCGCTGAGGAGGAAGGAGATCGAGCCCAACGAGCCCTGCCTCAACCTTTGCAGCGTCGCCGGGTTCCGATCTATCGAGTAAGAGCAAGCGGCCGACCAACGGGTTCAGGGTTTTTGGCGATACCTGAGATTTCGGCATCTCCATCGATATCTCTCCGGGTCGGAATTCACCATCCCGCACCGCAACGACTGGGAGAATCTTAGCATAGAATTTCAGCGTATCAAAAAGTCGGCAAAGGCAGAAGCGAACCGGTAATGCAATCGTGAAATGTGACCGACCTCAACCGTTAAACGGACGCCAATCCCAACTCCAGTAACTTTTCCGGAGTCGGCACGCCGTTCTCGTTCCAGCCGCGAGCGCGGTAGTACACCGGCAGCATCTGGTCGAGGTGCACCACCACTCCCTTGGCCGGGCCCGAGCGATGGGGGTCATTTAGCAGTCGCTTGGGCAGCGTGTCATCGGCGGCGTTCAGGCCGGCCCGGAGATTCCAGAGGCGCTCCAAATTCCAGGTCCTTTCGCCGGCTTTGACGAAGTCCTCCAAGGTGTAGGGCACGCCTGTCGCCGCGGCCGTGCAAGCCACCAAATCCGCTAGCGAGGAACCCGTGGTCGTGAAGAGGCAAACGCCGGTGGCATCGTGTGCGGTGGTGTTGTTCTGCTCCTTGGCCACCCACTCGGCTTTTCCGACCGGGGTATGTGGATCGTATTTTCCGCTCGATTCGATTCCCGGCGTCCAGGCGCGCAAGTGGCAGGCCCCGCGGTTGCACGTGGCGTAGGCAATGCCCATGCCTTGGAAGCCACGTGGATCATAGGCGGGAAACTCCTGTCCCTTGACCCCCATGAAGACTTCCGGATGCTGAAACTTGGCGCCCATCCGCGAACTTCCTTCGGCCAGCTCGTTGCCGAAGCCTTCCCGGTAAGCTGTCGCCTCCGTCATCCGGACCAGGGCGTCTCCCGAGCCGAACCGCAACGGCATCTCCACTTGGCTATCCGCCACGATGCCCCGTTCGTACAGTTCCATGGCGGCGGCCAAGGTCGCGCCCATCGAAATCGGATCCATACCGAGATCGTTGCACAACCAATTCGCCTTGATGACAGCATCGAGGTCGCCGACACCTGTGTCGGCACCGAGCGCCCAGGCCGCTTCGTACTCGGGGCCCTCCCCGGCGGTCTTCCAGTTTCGCGGATGCATGTTAACCAGATACTTATCCGCGGTGCTCCCCGGCAGATGCGTCACCCGACCGCAGGCGATGGTGCACGCAAAGCACGCTTTGTTGGTGAGCATCCGCTGGTTTTTGATCGAATTGCCATTGAGATTCTCGGCATGTTCGAACTGGCCCGATTCGAAATTACGCGTGGGGCAACCGCCGAAGGCGTTGGTCAGATCGATCGTCGAAGCGGTGCCCAATTCAGTCATGCCCTGCCGGCCGGGCGCTTCGGCCAATTTTTTGCGCAGGGCCCAGACGGCCTTCATAAAGCCGGCCGGGCGAGCAATGCCGAGGCCGCGTGTGCCACGGACGGCCACCGCTTTGAGGTTTTTCGATCCCATCACCGCGCCGACGCCGGAGCGGCCCGCAGCGCGGTGCTTGTCGTTGATAATGCAGGCAAAGCGGACCAGTCGCTCACCAGCCGGCCCAATGCCGGCGACGCGCACACCGGGAATGCCCAGCTCCTTGCGGATGCCATCTTCGGTCTGCGATGTCGTCTTTCCCCAGACCGCAGCCGCATCGCGGATCTGGACCACATCATCGTAAATGAAGAGATAAACCGGCTTCGGCGCACGCCCTTCGAGGATCAGGAGATCGTAGCCGGCAAATTTGAGTTCAGGTCCCCAATGGCCACCGGAGTTCGACGTGGTGATGGCTCCGGTCAGTGCTCCCTTGGTCACGACCATGTAGCGGGCGCCACAAGAAACCGGCGATCCGGTCAAGGGGCCGGTGGCGAAAATCAGTTTATTGTCCGGCGATAGAGGTTCGACCTGAGGATCCAGCTCTTGCCACAGATACCGGTCGCCCACGCCGCGGCCGCCGATGTATTCATGCAGCCATTCCTGGGGGATATCTTCGATTTGCCAGCACTGCCGGGTCAGATTCACGCGGAGCAGTTTTCCGGTCCATCCATTCATGAGGAACCTCCATTGCTGGCGTCCGTCGCCGGTTTCAGCATTTCGCCGTCATTGAAAAGATGCGATGAGAACGGGCTCAAGGTAAATTCCTGCCATCCAGATGTGGACTGGCCACAACCGCAGTTCGACCGAGGATCGCCCCGAAATCCGGAAGGAGAACCGGCAATCCACGGCCATCTGCCAGGCGCAACGTAAACGATCGGAAGGGTTGCTTGTGCAACGCTGTGCGAATCGCATCCCTTTGCATAGCGTTCCCCTCCTAATGGGCAACGGCAGCAATCTGATGCCGCTGTTGCACCTTCTCGCCCCAGGACTCGAACCAGCTCCCCTTGCCGTCGCCTTCGGCCCAGTCGATTGCCCCCGTGGGACAAGCGGTGGCGCACGCTGGATTGCCGCCACAGAGGTTGCACTTGCTCGCCTTGTCCGTGCCGGGAAGTGTGAAGACCGTGCCGTACGGACACGCAATGGTGCACAGATGACAGCCCACGCACACCTCGCCCAGCACAACCTTTGCGCCCGTAGTCGAATCGATGGCGATGGCGTTCACTGGGCAGGCCATCATGCACCAGGCTTCATCGCATTGAAGACACGTGTACGGTGCATAGCTCGCTTCCTCATCAAAAATATTGACCCGGATGACCGACCGCGATGGCTGAAACGTGCCGGTCTGCACCCACGAGCATGCCAGCTCACACTGCATGCATCCGGTACATTTATCGGGAATGATTTGCAAAGCTCGGCTCATGAACGTGCTCGGTTAAATGATGTAAGCGTATTGGTTTCAGTCCTCTGTTAGCATTGTTCTACCTCTTCAGGCGGAACGACCACAGTCGCCACACTCGTCCCAGGGGCCACTGGTCTCCCTCCTTTGGACAGCTCAACTGTCGCGCAGCTTGAAGCTGACGTATTTGGTTTCGAGATATGCTTCCAAGCCCTCATGCGCCAACTCCCGGCCGAGGCCGCTTTCTTTCATGCCGCCGAACGGACACTGCGGGACCGCTGGCACCGGATCGTTGATGCAGATGATCCCTGCCTCCAACCCTTCTGCCATCCGCCAGGCGATGGTGAGATCATTCGTGAACACATACGACGCCAAGCCGTAGCGGGTGTTGTTGGCCGCCTGGATCACGTCCTCGATTTTGTTGAAATCGAGCAATGGCATGACTGGGGCGAACGGTTCATCGGTCAGGATCCGAGACTGCGGGGACAGATCGGCGAGCACCGTCGGCTCGAAGAAGTAGCCATGCTCGAAACGCGTGCTTCGCTTGCCGCCGGTCAATACCTTGGCGCCGTGCCGCTTGGCGTCATCCACGAGAGCGATGGCCTGCTCCATGGCCCGTTTCTCGAACATGGGGCCGATTTCCGTGCCGGCATCCAGACCGTTGCCCAGCTTCAGATTGCGGGCGAACTCGACGGCTGCCTCCGTGAATTTCTTCTGAACATCCTTATGGATAAAGAAGCGGCTGGGAGCGATGCAAACCTGGCCATTGTTGCGGAACTTGCCGATCACCGCCGCTTTAGCGACCGCTTCCGGATCTGCATCCGGAAAGACGATGAGTGGGGCGTGCCCTCCCAGCTCCAGGCTGATTCGCTTCACCTGATCCGCCGCTCCACGCATGAGCTGTTTGCCGACCTCGGTGGAGCCAGTGAAGCTGATCTTGCGACAGATGGGGTTCTCCAGGAATTCGTCAGCAATTTCCTGCGCCGGCCCCATGACCAAGTTCGCCACGCCGGCCGGCAGACCTGCTTCGATCATGCATTCGAAGACCTGAACCAGCGAGAGGGGAGTCTGGCTGGCGGGCTTAGCAACCACGGTGCAGCCGACTGCCAAGGCGGGGGCAATCTTCCGCGACTGGAGGGTGATAGGGAAGTTCCAGGGGCTGATTGCTCCGACCACACCGACCGGATGTTTGACGGTGACATGGCGTTTGCCCGGCTGGGAATTGGGGATTACCTGACCATAGGCGCGTTTCCCCTCCTCGGCAAACCACTCAAACGTGTCCGCCGAGTGAAGAATCTCCGCCTTGGACTCCGCCACCGGCTTTCCCTGCTCCATGGTCAGGGTACGGGCAAGGGCATCCAAGCGTTCGCGCATCAGGTCGGCGGTCTTCTTAAGGATCTTGGCCCGGTCCCAGGCGGTCAGCTTCATCCACGCCGGCATGGCCCGCTGTGCGGCCTCCAAGGCATGGCGGGCTTCGCCGCGGCCGCCGTACGCAATCTCATCGATCACGGCTTCGGTGGCCGGGTTGATTACCCCAAGCGTCTTCCCGTTCTCGGCAGCGCTCCATTTGCCATCGATATACATGCGCTTGAGAGAGGCGGTTGCTGTGGCCATGAGCTGCTCCTTGTGGTTTCGGTTGGCTGCGACCAATCGAAATGTCGAGGGCGGACAGAATTAACCGATGTTCACCATTGTAACGCGGATCAATCTAGGCTGCAAAAAAGGAGCGTCAAGCGCGTAAACTGCGGTTCGCAGGGCGGCAGCGTTCCCAAGCCCAGTTTACTTCGTGTCCTTTCGGCGGGACCACCAATCCAGGAACAAGCCAGTCGCCAATCCGGAGATCACGCCGTCACCGCAACCTCCCGCGACCAGGAACATGGCTTCCTGAACCGGAACAAGTCTGTACTCCGTTCAAGTGATTCCAGTAAGCCCGCACATGGCCAAGCGGACCGCGAATATCGCCATCCAGGCGAAGATGCATCGGATCAGATATCTGGCCATCCCGATGCTCCGCTTCTCTGGAAACAAAACGCTGGTCGACCGGCTGCCAATCCGACAGGTGCACCTCTGCCGGTATCAGCAAACTTGGCAGGGCGCTGATCAGGCACAAAATCGACTCGCTCCATAACCCATTATTCCACAAAATCTTGCTGCGTGAATGGCCCGGGGCATGAAAGTTGCTATCGACCCGACGGGTAATTGTTTTCTTATTCGGTGAAATTCCGGGTTCGTGAGATTGCGGGGGAGGCAACCATGAAGATTAGGCCTTTGGGAGATCGAATTGTCGTCCGGCGCGAGGAATCGGCGGGCGTGTCGGCGGGAGGCATCGTTTTGCCGGATAGCGCCAAGGGCAAGCCGCAGAAAGGGAAGGTCCTGGCGGCGGGTCCGGGACGACTCCTGAAGGACGGTACGCGGCGGAGTCTCCAGGTGAAGGAGGGGGATACCGTTCTCTTCACCGCCTGGGCCGGCGATGAATTCAAGGATAAGAATAGCCAGGTCATCCTTCTCATGCGCGAAGAAGATGTCATGGCCGTCGTCGATTGATGAGGGCAATGAGCAGATAACGACGGCCCGTGGTCCGCAGTGGATTCGCACCGGGCCCGGGACTGGATGGGACCTTTCACGTTTTTCCTTTGAAAGGGAGGCAGAATGGCAGCAAAGCAAATCGCTTTTGACCAAGAAGCCCGCGATGCGATGCGGCGAGGCATCGCCAAGCTGGCCCGCGCGGTCAAGGTGACGCTGGGCCCCAAGGGGCGGAATGTGATCTTGCAGAAGAGCTTCGGTTCGCCCACCGTTACCAAAGACGGCGTTACCGTAGCCAAGGAAATTGAGCTGGAAGATAAGTACGAGAACATGGGCGCCCGTATGGTCCGCGAAGTGGCGTCCAAAACCAGCGATGTCGCTGGCGATGGCACGACCACCGCGACCGTCTTGGCCGAGGCCATTTTTAATGAAGGTCTGCGGGCCGTCGTCTCCGGCATCAACCCCATGTTGATGAAGCGCGGCATCGAGAAAGCCGTCGACGACATCGTGGAAAAGCTCAAGAAAATGAGCATTCCGGTCAAGTCCAAGAAGGACATGGAAGCCGTCGCCTCGGTTGCTTCCAACAACGACACCGAAATTGGCCGCATCATTGCCGAGGCGATGGATCGGGTCGGTAAGGACGGCGTGATTACGGTCGAGGAAGGCAAAGCCCTGGAAACGACCCACGACTTCGTCGAAGGGATGCAGTTCGACCGCGGCTACCTGTCACCGTATTTTGTGACCGATCCGCAAAAAATGGAGTGCGAGCTGGAAGATCCGTACATCCTGATTTACGAAAAGAAAATCTCCAACAACAAGGATCTCGTGCCGGTCCTTGAACGGGTCTTGAATACAGGCAAGCCGATTTTGATTATCTCTGAGGAAGTCGAGGGCGAAGCCCTAGCGACGCTGGTTATCAACAAGCTACGCGGCACGTTCCGCTGTGCCGCCGTGAAGGCTCCGGGCTACGGAGATCGCCGCAAGGCTATGCTCGAAGATATTGCTGTGTTGACCGGCGGCCGGGCCATTTTCGAAGATCTCGGTATCCAGCTGGAAAACGTTCAGCTCCGCGACCTGGGCCGGGCCAAGAAGGTCAAGATCGACAAGGATAACACCACGGTCATCGAAGGCGCTGGCAAGAAGGCTGACATTCAAGGACGCATCCAGCTCATTCAGCGGGAACTGGAAAAGTCCACCAGCGATTATGACAAGGAAAAGCTGAGCGAACGGATTGCCAAGTTGTCAGGCGGTGTTGCCAAGATTAATGTCGGTGCCGCCACCGAGAGCGAAATGAAGGAGCGCAAAGCTCGAGTTGAAGATGCGATGCACGCCACGCGGGCCGCCAACCAGGAAGGGATTCTGCCCGGCGGCGGTGTGGCTCTGCTCCGCGCTTCGGAGGGACTGAAGCCCAAGGGGCTCAGCCACGACGAGGAGACGGGCTACAACATTGTCGTCCGGGCTTGCCGGGCGCCGGTTAAGCAAATCTCTGAGAATGCCGGCACGGATGGAGCCATCGTAGCGGCCAAGGTGCTGGACAACAGCAACCAGAATTTCGGTTACGATGCCCGGGAAGATCGCTACTGCGATATGGTCAAGGAAGGAATCATCGATCCGACCAAGGTGGTGCGCAGTGCGTTACAGAATGCTTCGAGCGTCGCCACCCTCTTGTTGACCAGCGATGCGCTGGTTGCCGAGCTGCCCAAGGAAGAGAAAAAGGGCAAGGCCGAAGGCGGCGGCTACGAAGACATGTACTAAGCATGCCGGCCAGTAGGCAGTGAACCGTGCGGGGCGGGTCTCGTTCGAGATTCCGCCCCTTCCTTTCTCCGGAGGAACGATCGTGGCGGACTTGAGCCTGTTGGCGCGTACAGCTCTGATCGAAGAGCTGGAGCAGCTCCGTGACGCGGTGCACGAAGTCACCGGACCGCTTTCCGAACGTGCGCTGTGGAGCAAGCCTGTGGAGCCGGGCAACTCGATCGGCCACTTGATTTTGCACCTGACTGGGAACCTCAATCATTTTGTGGGCGCTCAGCTGGGCGGCAGCGGCTATGTGCGCGATCGGGAGCGGGAGTTCACCGAAGGACAACCACCCGCCAAGCTGGCGCTGCTGGCCAACCTGGATGCGGCCGTGGCGACATTTCGCCGGGTCGTCCAGGGCCTCAGTGCAGAGCAGCTGGCGGCACCCCATCCGCAGAGCGCCTTCGGCTCGGTGTTGAAGGCTCTCGTGCATCTCGTGGCCCACTTCGCCCTTCACCGGGGGCAAATGAGTTATCTCGCACGGTTGCTCAAGGAGGATTGAACTGCGGCGGTTTTCCGTTCCCTCGCCACCGGCGCGGCTCCGCCGTATGTTATCCTCCAGTCATGAAGTCTCCCAAAATCAACCCACCCGGTGAGTTCGCCATGTGCGGCACGCATTCCAACCCTCGACTTTCTTCCCAGGCACTGCGCGCACTGCTCCTTGGCGGCGTGCTATTTGCTGCAACCGCAGGTGCGGCCGACGAGCCGGCATTACCGGAGAGCATCGTCGCCACCCTCAAGGGGCACACGGAGATCGTTTATGCCGTGACCTTCAGCCCGGATGGGAAATCCTTGGTGACGGGCAGTTTTGATAAGACGGTGAAGCTCTGGGAGACCGCGACGGGCAAGGAGACCAAGACATTCACCGGTCCAGCCGGACATCAAAACCTTGTGTTGAGCGTCGCCTTCAGTCCCGACGGGAGGTTCTTGGCTTCCGGTGCCGCGGATAATACTGCAAAGATTTGGGATGTCGCAAAAGCAGGCTCGGAAGCGCCGTACAAGAACCTGGCTCACGCCAATCTGGTTGACGCCGTGGCTTTCAACCCTGCCGGGACCCAATTGGCCACGGGTAGCCACGATGGCACCGTGCGCATCTGGGATGTGGCCAAGGGACAGCAAGTCCGACAAATCGCCGCGCACACGATGCCGATGATGACGCAGGTTTATTGCGTAGCGTGGAGTCCCGACGGGAAGTGGGTCGTCTCCGGCAGTCTCGATCACACGCTCAAATTGTGGGACGCAGCCACCGGCACTCTGGTGCGCTCCTTCAAGAGCCACAGCGACCAGGAGGGTCTTCCGATCTTCGCTTCGAGTACCATCGGATTGCGCGACTTGCCGCTTACACAAAGCCTCTTCCTGCTGGCCGCGATGAAAATCCCCGGCAAACCCGAAAAGCAATCCGTAAAGGGGCACCAGGAAGGCGTCTTCTGTGTTGCCTTCAGCCCCGATGGCAAACTCCTCGCCTCGGGCGGCAGCGATCGAGCGATCAAGATCTGGAACGTGGTCGACGGCACTCTGGTGCGCGATTTGGCCAATCCCAAACTCAAGACGGCCAATCGCACGGGTTCGGCCGCGCCTGCGCAAGCCCATCCCGGCTGGGTGTACGGTCTCCGATTCACGCCGGGAGGGGACCATTTGGTCAGTGTCGGCATGGCACCGCGGAACCACGGCTACCTGGCGGTCTGGAATCTGGCTGACGGAAAGATGCTGTATGGGGAGGAGCTGCCGCTGGGCGCGATTTACTCGGTGGCGATTGCTCCGGATGGAAAGTTGCTTGCCTTGGCCTGTGGGCCGCGCGGTCGGCAGTTCCAGGACGTGAACTGCTACCTGTTGAAAATGCCCGAACTCGACTCCCGGCAAGCATCGGAAGCAGGAAAGTGAGCGATGGCAATCCAAACCATTGTTTTTGATTTCGGGCGCGTTGTTGGATTTTTCGATCACCGCTTAACGTGGAATCGTCTGGCCGAGCATACCGACCTCGCCGCTGCGGAAATGGTCGCCGAGCTGTTTGGTGGGACGCTCGAGGACGATTTCGAATCGGGCCGGATCAGCGCGAGTGAGTTTCTGCGGAAGGTCCGCGAGACTTGCCGGCTACGCTGTTCGGAGGAGACGATTGCTTCCGCCTGGGCTGATATTTTTTGGCCCAATGAGGAAGTCTGTGCCTTGCTCCCGCGGCTCAAGCCGCGCTATCGGCTCCTCTTGGGAAGCAATACCAATGAGCTGCACGCCCGCCAATTTTGTGGGCAGTTTGCCGCCTGGCTACGGCATTTCGACCACTTGGTCTTGTCCCACGAGATCGGCGTCCGCAAGCCCAAGGCCGGCTTTTTTGAGCACTGCAGCCGGCTGGCCGGGTGTGCCCCATCTGAGTGTCTCTTCATTGACGATCTTGCCGCCAACGTGGCCGGCGCCCGCGCTTGTGGCTGGCACGGTATCGTGTACACGAGTTACCCGGATTTGTGCGCGCAGCTCACCGCACTGGGAATCGAGAATCTCAAGATGGTAGGATGACAACGAGGACGTGGGTCGTGTCATCCAGCCGGCGAATTTGAGGAGGCTTAGCCCGTGGACGTGCTCCAGAAGGCGGATGCAGAGGTTTGGCAAGCAATCCAGCAGGAACGCCGACGGCAGCAGCAGGGGCTGGAGATGATTGCCTCCGAGAATTATACCAGTCCTGCGGTGCTGGCCGCTCAGGGCTCCGTGTTGACCAACAAGTATGCGGAAGGGTACCCCGGCCGTCGTTATTACGGTGGTTGTGAATTTGTGGATGTCGTGGAGCGGTTGGCGATCGAGCGCGCGCTCCAGCTGTTTCGCGCTGACAAGGCCAACGTCCAGCCCCACTCCGGTGCCCAGGCGAACATGGCGGTTTACTTTGCCTGCCTCGACCCGGGCGATACCATCCTGGCGATGGACCTCGCGCACGGCGGCCATCTGACACACGGCATGCGCCTGAACTTTTCGGGAAAACTTTACCGCGTCATCAGCTACGGCGTGCGTCGGGATACGGAGCGGATCGATTTCGATCAACTCGCCCATCTAGCCAAGGAACATCGGCCGAAGCTCATCGTCGCTGGGGCCAGCGCGTATCCCCGCGAGATCGATTTCGCACAGTTTGCCCAGATTGCTGCCGACGCCAAAGCCCTGCTGATGGTGGACATGGCGCACATTGCCGGGCTGGTGGCCGTCGGGTTGCACGCGGATCCGGTGCCGGTCGCGGATTTCGTGACCAGCACCACGCACAAGACCCTGCGCGGCCCGCGCAGTGGCTTTATCCTCTGCAAGAAAGACTGGATCCAAAAAGTGAATCAAGCCGTCTTCCCGGGATTGCAAGGCGGGCCGCTCATGCATGTCATTGCGGCCAAGGCGGTCGGTTTCGGCGAAGCCCTCAAACCGGAATTCCGTAGCTATGCGGCCCAGATCATCGCGAATGCCAGGACGCTCTCCCAGGAGCTGGAACGGCTCGGCTTCCGTTTGGTCTCGGGAGGCACGGACAACCACTTGCTGCTGGTCGACGTGGTTTCGCGGAATCTGACGGGCAAGATTGCGGAGCACGCGCTGGATGCGGCCGGAATTACCGTGAACAAGAACATGATCCCATTCGACACTCGGCAGCCGCTCGATCCGTCCGGCATCCGGATAGGGACGCCAGCATTGACGACGCGCGGGATGCGCGAGCCTGAAATGCGCGCGATTGCCCGCTGGATCGGCGAGGTGCTAGCTAAGCCAGACGACGCTTCGGTGCAGGAACAGGTACGCGGCCAGGTGCGCGAGCTCTGCCAGCAGTTCCCAGCGCCGGCGAATGAAGAGACGAAGTAGGTCGACGAAGCAACGGAACGGCGTTCATTTCAAGAGCCGCGCCACGCCGGCTTGCTCGAAGCAGCGGAATCCCTGGCTGTTTGACGCCTCCCTTGTCAGTTACGGTTTCGGAGAATAGAGTAGGAATTCCCAGTTCAATCCAGGAAGCCAGCCAGGTCCCACTCTCGAACGAGAGGCACTGACGGAATGACGGAAGTCCTTGAATGGCATAACGCTGCGGATTCGCCGGCGATCATCCGCCGCACGGTGAAGGCTCTGGCTGAAGGGCACGTGGTGGCATTTCCGACCGAGACGGTTTATGGCCTGGCCGCCAGCGCCCTTCTTCCCGAAGCCGTCGAACGGCTCTGCATGGGCAAGGGCCGATCCGAGAGTAAGCCTTTGGCGTTGGCCATCCGCGGCAGCGCGGAGGCGCGGGATTGGGTGCCGCAGATGAGTCCACTCGGATGGCGGCTTGCACGGCGTTGTTGGCCCGGGCCGCTGACCTTGGTTTTTGCCGATAGTGTGAATGAGGGATTGGCCAGTCGGCTGCCGGAGCGTGTGCGGCAACGCGTCTGTCCCTCCGGCACGCTCGGATTGCGCACTCCGGCCCACGCTGCAATCTGGGAAACCTTATGCCGGTTGCCCGGTCCCCTGGCATTGAGCAGCGCCAACCGAAGTGGTGAGCCCGCGGCCACGACCGCGGAGGAAGTGCGGCAGAGCATTGGAGAGGATGTGGCCCTGCTGATCGATGACGGACCGACGCGGTACCGCCAGGCCTCCACGGTGGTCCAGGTCAACGGCAATGCCTGGAGCGTTTTGCGGGAAGGCGTCCTGACTTCGGCCGAGTTGGAGCTTCAGGCTTGTTGTCTCATCGTGTTCGTCTGCACCGGCAACACCTGTCGGAGTCCATTGGCCGAGGTTTTGTGCAAAAAACTGTTAGCGGAGCGGCTGGGGTGTACGCCGGAAGAATTGCCGCACCGCGGCTTCATGGTCATGAGTGCCGGCTTGGCGGCATCGATGGGAGGCGAGGCGGCTCCGGAGGCCATCGAAACGGCCCGCGAGCTCGGAGCGGATCTACGCGGCCACATGAGCCGGCCGTTGACGGCGAAGTTGGTCGCGCAGGCCGATTTCCTGATTACGATGACCAACAGCCATCTTCTCGCCCTGGCTTCCCAGTATCGAGGCCTCGGCCCTCGGCCACGGCTGCTTTCCGAGCATGACGAGGACCTCCCCGACCCCATTGGCTGTGAGATTGGAGTCTACCAAGCGTGCGCTCGGCAGATCCTGCGTGACCTCGAAGCCCTTCTTCCCCAATTCGAGATGGGAGGCGTGCTGTCGCGGCCAATCATCTCCGAACCGTGCTGATTCGGAAACGAGTATGAGAATCGCAATCGGTAGCGACCATCGTGGTTTTGAAGTCAAACGGCGGATCGTGTCGCTCTTGGAGCGACTCGGTCATGAAGTGGTGGATATGGGCCCCAGTTGCGGCGAGAGCGTCGATTATCCCGACTATGCCTTCCAAGTCGCCAGGGCCGTCAGCGAGCACCGCGTTGAGCGCGGCATTCTGATTTGTGGTACGAGCATCGGCATGTGCATCACGGCCAACAAGGTCCGTGGCGTCCGCGCAGCTCCGTGCCACGATAGCATCACCGCGGAGATGAGCCGCCGGCACAACGATGCCAATGTTCTCTGCCTGTCCGCAGATCTACTAGGCGGGGAACTGGTCGACCGCATGGTGAAGATTTGGTTGGAGACCGAATTCGAGGGCGGACGACACGCTCGCCGAGTCGACAAGATTACCCGCTATGAGACGGAAACACCGCAGGAGCCGAAGAGCTAGTTTCCCGAATCCGGGTCTCATTTCAGTTCGCGGCAGTTCTCCGAACTGCCGTGAACTGAAACAGAGAATTTTCCGAAAAATCTGCCGGCCCCTGTCCAGAAATCCTTCCCGTCCGGCGGTAAAACCTTATGCCGCTGTTTATGAAACATGATCCGTCGGAAACGGCCCATCTGATCGAACGTTCACGGGCCGGTGATCCCCAGGCCCTTAACGAGCTCTTTACCCGGCACCGCGAACGCCTTTGCCGGATGGTGGAAATGCGCCTGGATCACCGGCTTCACGCTCGCATCGACGCTTCGGATGTGATCCAAGACGCTTATGTTGAGGTCGTGGAGCGACTGGAAGAATATCTGCGCGACCCGAAGTTGCCGTTTTTCCTTTGGCTACGGCTGGTTGTCGGTGAACGGCTGCTGAAGCTGCACCGCCACCACCTGGGCACCCAGATGCGCGACGCCGGCCGTGAAGTGGCACTGTACCGCGGTGCCTTGCCGCAGGCCAGCTCGGCGGCGCTGGCAGCGCAACTCCTTGGCAAACACACGTCGCCCACCCAGGCGGCCATCCGGGCCGAGCGCTTGCTCCGGCTCCAGGAGGCCCTCAACACGCTGGACCCCATCGATCGGGAGATCTTGGCGCTGCGTCATTTCGAGGAGCTGACGAGCGCCGAAGCGGCGCAAGTGCTCGAAATCGAAGAAGAAGCTGCCGCGAAGCGCTATGTCCGCGCTTTGCGGCGGCTCAAGAAAATCCTCGCGATGATGCCGGGCGGGATCGAGGACCTCTGACATGGCCGACAGCAGCTGCGCACACGATGTCCTGCTCAATCAATTGGCGGATGAGTTTGCCGCCCGATACCGTCGTGGGGAGCGTCCGTCCCTCGCGGACTACGTGGAGAAGTACCCGGAGCTGGCCGATGATATCCGCGACCTGTTCCCGGCCCTTGTCGGCATGGAGCGGGTCAAGGAAGATTGTCAGGAGATGGAGCCGCCAGTCGGTGTGCTGCCGCCGTTGCAGCAGTTGGGAGACTACCGCATCCTCCGCGAGATTGGCCATGGCGGAATGGGCGTGGTGTACGAAGCGGAGCAGATTTCTCTGGGTCGGCATGTGGCTCTCAAGATCCTGCCGCCGAATCTGCGTCGCGAGAGCAAGCAGAGACGGCGCTTTGAGCGCGAGGTGCGGGCGGCGGCCCGGCTGCACCACACCAACATCGTGCCGGTCTTCGGTGTCGGCGAGTACGATGGCTTGCCGTACTACGCCATGCAATTCATCCAGGGATTGGGCCTGGACGAGGTGATCGACGAGTTGAAGCGGATGCAGCCCGGCGGGCATCGCAGCGACGGCCCGCCGGTGCCGGCCGGCAACGAGTTGCGCGCCGCGCGCAAGGATGTGTCGGCTGCCGACGTGGCCCGCTCCTTGATCAGCGGGAGGTTTGAACCTCGCCCCGTCCTGCCTTCTGCCCCTGCACAACAGGACGAGGATGACGGGAGGGCGGCGGTCGCGGAGGACCCTGCCGCCGTCCCGCTGTCTCCGCAGCCCAAGGAAGACCGGATTTCCAGCTTGTCCCCCCACGTCGCGGCAGGCCGGCTTTCGGATGCCTTTGAGCTATCGGGTTCCTCGGGAAGTGTCCCCGGCTCACGAGAGGATTCCTCGGGAGGCAACCGCAAGCTGACCTACTGGCAGAGCATCGCACGCATTGGTGTGCAGGTGGCCAGCGCTCTGGAATACGCACACCAGCAAGGGATCCTTCATCGGGATATCAAACCGTCGAACTTGCTTCTGGACACCCGCGGTACAGTCTGGGTAACGGACTTCGGTTTGGCCAAGGTAGACGATCAAGAGAACCTGACCGATACGGGCGACGTCCTCGGCACCGTGCGCTACATGCCGCCGGAAGCCTTTGATGGCCGATCGGATAACCGGGGTGATGTCTACTCCCTGGGGCTAACGCTTTACGAGATGCTGGTGCTACGGCCAGCGTTCACGGAGAGAGAGCGGAGCAAGCTCATCAAGGCGGTGACGACCGGAGCTCCGCTGCGTCTGGAGCGGCTGAACCGGGCCATCCCACGCGATCTCGTGACGATCGTCCACAAGGCGGCGGAGCATGACCCCGACCATCGGTATTCGACGGCCGGCGAGTTGGCGGCGGATTTGCAGCGTTTCCTGGATGATGCGCCGATCAAAGTGCGGCGGATCTCAGCGGTGGAACAGTTGGCACGCTGGGGCCGGCGACACAAGGGCGTGGCGGCTGCGCTTGGCGTTATCGTCATTTTATTGATGACCTTTGCCGTGGGAGCGGGGGTAACGGCGCAGCGCCTCGGACATCTCGCCGAGCAACGAAAAGCCGCCCTCGACCAAGTATCACTGGCTCGCGACGAGGAGTCGCTCGCCCGCAACGAGGAGCGTTGGCAGCGATACCGGGCCAATATGGGATTGGCCGCCAGTGCATTGGAGCTCAATAATCTCGGCACCATGCGCCGCGTCCTCGATGAGACACCGGAAGAGTACCGCGGCTTCTGGGAGTGGCACCATTTCCACAGTCAAGTCGATAACGCCCGCGCTGTGTTGCGGCCGATCGAGCCCAGGGGCAAACTGACGACCATGACCGTAAGCCCGAATGGCAAACGGATTGCTGCCTGGGACAGCAGTGTCAAACTCATCCGCCTTTGGGATGCCGCGAATCGCCCCGGAGCTGAAACCGCGGCCCTGTATGGCCAAGAGGATAACGTGGTCCTGCTGGCCTACAGCCCCGACAGCAAGCAGCTGGCTTCCGCAGGCGACCACGGCGGTCTTCGGCTATGGGACGTCGAGACGGGAAAGCCTCGCGCTGTCCTTTGCCAGCCGTCGGTTCCGGTGAACTGGCAAGGGCTGGCATACGCCCTAGACGGGCGTCGGATCGTGTCGTGCAATACTGACGGTCTGCGTTTATGGGATCCAGCGACCGGCAAGGAGACCGCCTTCCTCGGCAAGGAAGCCATGCAGGTGCAAGTCGCGCTGAGCCCGGACGGCTGCCGTCTTGCCGCTCGCAACGGAAACGACATCTGCCTTTGGGACGTGGCCACGGGCCGGCAAGAGACCGTGCTGGGGCCGAATGTGGGCTTATGGTCCACCATGGTGTTTAGCCCGGACGGCCGACGCATCGCCTACAGCGCCGCGGATACCTTGCTCTTGTGGGATGGCGTCACGGGCGAACAAGTGGCCCGCCTACGCGGTCATAACGCATGGGCATCCTGCCTTGTCTTTAGTCCGGACGGGGCGCGCCTGGCATCCGGTGGTTATTACCCCGATAACACGGTGCGTCTTTGGCAGGCCAGCGACGGTCGGCCCATCGCGGTTGGGTCCGGCCACAAGAACGAGATTACCAATCTTGCCTTCAGCCCTGACGGTCAGCGGCTCGTTTCAACTTCCACGGACCAGACGGCACGGCTGTGGGACGGCGTTACCGGTCAAGAGATTGAGACCTTGCGCGGGCACAGCGAGAAATTGCTCGGAGCCAGAATCAGTCCCGATGGTACGCGGATCCTCACGTGGTGTGATAAGGATCTGCGGTTGTGGGAAGCGCGGACGGGAGAACTCACCGCTGCGCTGCGTGGCCACGGCGCAGGCGGCGGAAGGGCTGCGTTCGCCGCGGGCGGCAGTTTGGTGGTGGCTGAAGGGGACGGTACCCTGCGTATCTGGGATACAGGGCTCACGGAGCAGAGCGGGATCTTGCACGGACACGAAAGCTTTGTCTACGATGTCGCCTTCAGTCCGGACGGCAAGCGGCTGGCATCGGCAGGCTGGGACCATACGGTGCGCCTGTGGGACCTGGCCACTGGTCATCAAGTCGGCCTGCTGAAACATGAGGACGATCGCGTTGTCTCGGTCGCGGTCCATCCCAACGGCGGGCAAGTGGCGGCAATCACCTACACCCAAGGGCACCTGCACTTGTGGAACATCGCGGACTCCAGTTGCCGGCATATCCTCGAGACGGGAAAGGGGAACTGGGGCGTGCCAGCACGCCCGGTTTACCACCCGCGCGGCACCCTCGTGGCTGCGGTACGTGGCAAGGACCGGATCGGACTCTGGGACCCGGCCACCGGCGCCTTGGTCGATGAATTGCGTGGCCCCCCGTGCAAGCCGAGTGACCTGTCGTTCCGTCCCGATGGGGCACAGCTCGCGGTCGGAGGAGAAGACGGCGTCGTTTGGATCTGGGATCTGGTCCACCGTGCCCCCGTGGCCGAGTTGCCTGGACACACGGATGCGGTGTATCGACTTGCTTACAGTCCGGATGGCCACCTGCTCGCATCTGGTGCGAAGGACAGGACCATTCGTCTTTGGGACGCCCAAACCTATCAGGGGCTGGCCGTGCTCCCGTGCGGGGGGGTCGTCTACAGCGTGGCCTTCAGCCCTGACAGCACCCGGCTCGCGGTCGGCTGCTCCGATAACACGATCCGCCTGTTTGACCTGGCAACGCGGCAGCAGGTGGCCGAGCTTCGTGGCCACACGGACTACGTTCATGGCGTGGCTTTCAGCCCCGATGGCACACGCCTCGCCTCTGCCTCCGGTGATCGCACGATTCGCCTGTGGGACACCGTGCCGGCAACCGAGCGTGCCCGGATGGTCCCGCGCTGATTCGAGCAATCGCATCGGTCTGTTGGTCTCCCGTCCGCTGAAACGAACCACACCCTTGCCATTCGCTTCGGGCAAAAAGCTCGTGAAAAAGTGAAATTGCCCTGTCCGGAAATCCTCCGGCTCCGGAGGTAGTGAATTGTGGCCAATGCGGCAGATCGAGGATTAAGATTCGGCGCTGAGCCGCCGCAAGATTCTTCGAGCCGCTGGGCAAAACTCCATCACTACTTTTTCAAGCCGGCGGCGAGCCCGCCAAGGAGGACTCCGATGAAGAGACTGTTGTCCAAGCTGTTCGCGTCCCGTACTCGAGCGATTCGTAAGACCGCCCGACCGGCCCGCAGACCGGGCCTGGCGATCGAGACTCTCGACCAGCGCGTGCTGCCGTCGGCCACGCACACCTTGGTGAATGGCGTCCTGACCTTAACCGCAGATGACAACGGCGCGCAGGTGTTCATTCTCGGGTCGAGCGGCAACTTGGGGATCAGCGGCGCGGATATCTCCACCATCACCAGCCCAGTCAACCAGATCGTCTTCAAGGGGGGCAAGGGCAACGACACTTTCACAGACTTTTCCTCGATCGATTCCCGCGTCATCGGCAGTGCCGGATCGGACCAGTACTTCGGTGGTGGAAGCACGAACCTCCTCGACCGCAACGGCTTCAACGTCGTGTGGCAAGGTTCCACAGGGGGCACGAACATCGTTTATGGTTTGGGCAACGGTAAGCCGACCACAGACGATTTGAATGCCTCCGGGGCTATGATGGTGTCGCTATCGGCCGACCTTTCGACCTTGACCTTCGCCGGCCCGTCAGGCATTGGCTTCCGGATGCAGGCCAACAACGGTTTTTGGTTTGATCTTCCCTTGCATGACAACAGCGGAAACACCTTCCACAAATTCTCGCCAAGCCCGGGGGCATCGTTGACGCTCGTCACCGGTTCGATCCTGGGCAACATATCTCTCCCCAGCTCCCAACTCAGTTCGTTGCTGTCCGTCCAAACCAAGGCGGAGCCGTGGAGCGATCCCGTCGGCGAATACAACGGCATGGCGATCGGGCCGACTATCTCGCTGGATACCACCCTCTTCAACCCCCCGACTCCCTTGAACCAGCTCGAGCAGCAATACGGTTTCGATTTCAAGCTGCCAGGGCTCAACTTTGGCCTGGACCTGGGCAGCGCGCTGGCGGCCAACGGCGGGCCGATGAGCGGCGCACCGCTGGACAGCGCCGTCCCGTACTTCTATATCGCCAACTCGGCTCAGGCGTCGGTCGAAATCGGCGGCTACTCAGGCCAGGTGGGGACGAAGGTCTCGGTCGCCTTCGACCCGAGCGATCCATTCCTCTATGCCGCTGTCCAAGGCATCCCCACGCCGGAGGGACCTATCGATATCGCCCTAGGTGCCTCGGTCAATGGCCACATTCTCTTCCATCCACAACTGGCCCCTCCCAGCAGTATACTCGGGATCTCCGTGCCACCGCCGAATATCGCTGGCAACGTCTACATCGGTGGGATCATCCCGCTGCCCGACACGCCCTTGGCAATCACGGGCAGCATGGTGATTGGCCTGGCCCAAAACGGGCGGGCCCTCGGCTCCCAGTTAACGTCGGCACGCGTGGATGCCTTCCTGCATGGACAGCAGACCTTGCAGGACCTGGCCAGCATGGCCAGTCCGCCCTCCATCGGCATCAATGGTGAACTGGACATCGGCAAGGATTTCGCGGCGGGCACGGGGATTGTGCAGATGAAGCTGGGCACTGCCGTCGCCTACTACACGCCGACCCCGTCCTTCCCCAATTTCCAGGATATCGTGGGCAACAAGGCCGCGGTCCCGCCGTTCAACGTCAGCCACGCCTTCATCCTTTACGCGCAGTCGGCGAATCCCTGGGACGGCATCAAGATCCCTGGGAATGTGACGCAGACCTTAGGCCAGGTGATCAACGCAATCACGGACGCCCGCGAATTCACCCTGGAAGGGATCGTGGATAGCCAGAGGAACTGGGCCGTCCAGATCGACGCTTCAGCGACGGGACTCTTTGGCTTCAACACGACTGGGTCGCTGCATTTCGAGGCGACCAGCCTGACCAAGCAAGTTGAATTTGCGGCCGGCATTCAGGCGCCCTTTGGCCTCGGCGGTGCGAGGCTCACCGGCTTCTTCGATCTTCAAACGGGCAACATCACACTGAGCGAGTCGGTCGGTGTCAGCTTTAACATTCCCTTCTCCATCACGGTGGGTTCTCTCACGATCCCGATCCCTTTCTCCGTGAATGCCCAGGGATCCGAGACCCTGACCTTGTCGGCAAACTTGTCGAACCTTCGTGGCTCCGCCGTACTGGATGTCAGCGCAACCGGCGGATTTTCCAGCGGCACGGCCAGTGCGAGCGGTCACGGCGCAGTGACCGTGGATGCCAGTCACAACGCCAGTGTCTCGGGGAGCGGCGAGTTCGACGTGAACGGCACCAAGTTGGGCAGTGTCTCGTTCGACAATGGCGGCATCACGATCCTCGGGACCCACTTTAACTGGCCTTCCGACGGCGCCTTGATCGCCGATGGTCCGGCCCTGGTCGGCAATCCCGCCCTGCTCCACTTCTTCGTCCCGGACGGCATTGCCGAGCCGCTGCATTTCAGCGCTGCCCTGAGCCACGATGGTCTGGCGGCCGACTACAATTCCGCCAGCACGGACCCTAACGTCAGCTTCACGTTTGCCGCCCCCGGCAGCTACACCGTTTACGGCAGGATGTACCACGCGGATGGTCAGGTGGAGGACTACCAGGCGACCCTCACGGTGTACGGGATGGACCAGAGCAGTACGTACTTTGTGGAGAAGCTCTATCATGATCTGCTCGGCCGCGCGTCCGATCCTACCGGCCTTGGCTATTACACCGGGGAACTGGCCAAGGGCATCACGCACGCGCAGGTTGCGGCCTCGTTCCTGCACAGTATGGAGTATGAGCAGGATGTCGTTCACGCCGCCTACCATGATTTTCTGGGCCGTTATGCCGAGCCGATGGGGCTACAAGGATGGGTCTCCTATCTCCAGGCCGGCCACACGGTGACGGACCTGCGCATGCAAATCATCACTTCGCCGGAGTATACTCAGAGCCACAGCGACGACTCCGCCTTCGTGCAGAGTTTGTACCAGAACGTCCTGGGGCGAACGGGGTCGCAAGCGGAAGTGGACTACTACACCCAGGTGCTAGCTAGTGTCGCCAGCCGTGCGGACGTAGTGCAATCTTTCTTCGGCAGCCCGGAGTACCGGAACAAGCTAACGGAGGATACTTACCAGCAGTTCCTGCACCGCGATGCCGATTCGGCCGGGCTCTGGATGTATACGCAGTCGCTGAGCAAGGGAGGAACCGACTTGATGGTAATGGACTCGGTCTTGAGTTCCCCCGAGTATGCTCCTCTGAACTGATCCAGAAGGCTGAGCGGCCCCACTCACTCCGCGCATCCGGGAATGAGTGGGCCGCCTCGTTCGATCCAAAGTACATTGCCGCTTGCGTTTCGCGTTCGGAAAGGACGACCGGACGCCAGACGCAAGCGGCAGAGCCACTTTTGAAATGGTTCCTACGCTGCTCGGGCGTAACTCGCCGATTCCAGGATTTCCGCCGTCCTGGTTTCGGACTGGGGCATGGCCAAATGCCTCAACAACGCCGGCAGGAACACCAGGGCCCCAAGCATACAGCAACCCACGCCAAGGGTCAGGATAAAACCCAAACCAGCCAGGCCGCGTTCGCTGGAAATCATCAGCGTTCCGAAGCCAATCATCGTGGTCAACGCTTTCACCAAGACACCGCGGCCGATGGCATAACTGATTGTGGATCGTCCCTCGGCCCGGCGCAGCAAATAGTCATGCAGGACATGCACGCCGTTGTCCACGCCAACTCCCAGGATGAGTGGGAAGGCGATCATATTTGCCGGATTGAGCGGTACGCCGAACAGCCCCA
>DATGIQ010000657.1:0-6729 GCA_035295665.1 Gemmataceae bacterium
AAGCTGCGGTGCGCGTCGAGGGAACGTATACGATTCCCACCGAGCATCACAACCCGATGGAGCCACATGCCACGGTCGCGCGATGGGACGGCCCGAAGCTGACGCTGTATGAGAAGACCCAGGGCGTGGACATGACGCAAAAGCAGGTGTCGCAGGCGCTGGGCATCGCGGCGGAGAATGTGCGCGTGATTTCGCCTTTCGTCGGCGGGGCGTTCGGCACCGGCTTGCGCACCTGGCCACATACCTTGATCGCGGCGTTGGCCGCCCAGTTCATCCGCCGCCCGGTCAAGCTCGCTTTGACGCGTGCCCAGATGTTCACGATGACCGGCTACCGGCCGTACACGGTCCAAAAGGTTGCCCTGGGCGCAACCCCGGACGGCCAGCTGACCGCTCTCCGCCACGACGCCGTGGGTCAGACCTCGACTTACGAAGAGTATACCGAGACGGTCCTCACGCCCGCACGGATCCTCTACGCTTGTCCAAACGTTCGCATCGCTTATCGGTTGGCGGCCATGAATGTCAACACGCCGGCGCCGATGCGTGGTCCCGGTGAGGCGACGGGCGTTTATGCGTTGGAGTCGGCCCTGGACGAGCTGGCGGTCGCGCTGCGGTTGGACCCCGTTGAGCTGCGCCTGCGCAATTACGCCGACACGGATCCCGAATCCGGCCGGCCCTGGTCGAGCAAGTCGCTGAAGGAATGCTATCATGTAGCCGCCGAACGCTTTGGCTGGGGCCACCGCAATCCGGAGCCGCGCTCGATGCGCGATGGGCCGCTCCTCCTCGGCTACGGAATCGCGACGTCCACCTGGCCGACCCACCGCCAACCGGCGACGGTCCAGGTCCGTCTCCTGGCCAACGGGGCTGCCGTGGTGCGGAGCGCGACCGCCGACATTGGGCCAGGCACATATACGTCCATGACACAGATTGCCGCCGACGCGCTGGGGCTGCCGGTCACCGCGGTGCGCTTCGAACTGGGCGATTCGCGCCTGCCGCCGGCGCCAATCGAGGGCGGCTCGATGACGCTCGCCAGCGTCGGCTCCGCTGTTCACGAAGCCGCCCGGGCTGCACGGGACGAGGTCCGCAAGTTGATCGGCGCTGACGCCGCGGGCAATTATGCGGAGGCTCTCAAGCGCCTTGGCAAGGACGCCATCGAGGTGACGCACCAGTCGAAGGTCGAGAAGACTGAACAGTTCACGGCGCGAGCCTTTGGTGCCATCTTCGTCGAAGTGCGGGTGGATCCTGATTTGGGGACCGTGCGCGTGGCCCGTGTTGTCGGCCGTTTTGCCGCCGGCCGTATCGTCAATCTCAAGACGGCCCACAGCCAGGCCATCGGCGGCATCGTCGGCGGCATCGGCATGGCTCTGCTGGAGGAAACCATCTGGGATCCGCGCAACGCACGAATCGTGAACGCCAACCTCGCCGACTACCATGTCCCGGTGAACGCCGACATCCCCGATATCGACGCCGACTTTGTCGAGGAGCTGGATAAGCAGGTTAACCCCATCGGAGCCAAGGGAATCGCGGAAATGGCCTTGGTCGGCGTGGCGCCGGCTATCGCTAACGCGGTCTACCACGCCACCGGCAAACGCATCCGCGATTTGCCGATCACGCCGGACAAGGTACTCTGATTCTTGGTCCCACTGTCCTTATTCATTTCGCTGCGGGTAGCACTCCAGCCGTTGGATTATTTGGCCACATCTGCCCCCGGCCAAACGAGGTTGTTCAATCGATCGACTGGCTCTCGGGCGACCCAGGCGATACCGCGCAGCAGCAGCACGCGGAATAGCGGATCGTCGAACGTCCAGGAGTAGTGACCGGGGATCGATACAAACACCCGCCCCCTGGCAGGCTCCATCGTCCAGAACAGGGGCCGCGGTTCGTTCTCTTCCATTTGTGTGGCCAGGATGCGATTGGCCGGCAGTTCTCCCGTGAGCATCCAGTAGCTTTCGTCCACCAATTTCAATTTGTCGAAATTGCGGGTGATGGGGTGCTTTGCTCCGTGAGAGAACGATAGTTCCAGCGGACCGTGACGGTACTTGATCTGGCCGCCGCGCGATGCCAGTCCGATCCGCCGGGCGAATCCGGGAGCATCCTGCCGGCCGTCCATTGCCCAGTGGATATAGACCAACCCGCCACCCCGCTCCAGGAACGAATCGATATCGGCGGCACGATCCGGGGTCCAGTCCCCATGCTGGTAGAAGACCATCACATCCGCCTTCTGGAACTCCTCTTTCTGAGGCCATTCCCAGGCGGTGGCCACGTCTACTTGATCGGCGAGCCGGAACAGTGCCGTCCACGTCTTCTGCCAGGCCGGATAATCATGCTCTCCTTGGCCGTGATCCTTCTTGCCGGCCACGAGCACGACGCGGAGCTTGCGGATCTGTTCCGGCGGGTTCGGAGCGCCGGCCAGCACAGCCTGGACCTCGGCCGCGGAGCGTGGTTTCGGTCGCGGGCCTTGGTGGTCGCGGGGCATCGCCGTGGGTGGCAGCGGTTCATTGGCCGCCCAGGCGTTGTTCAGCCACGCGCTTGCTCCAGGGCCGCCAAGGATGCTCATGGCCAGGAGGGTTCCGAAAAAGCAGCTCGAACGCATGGTGAAACTCCTTGAGGCTCCGCTTGGGAAGTAGCTTGAGGGGCACGACCGCCCCTCTTCTGGAGAGTACTACCAGCAACGCGACGGCCTGGCAAGGAGCATTTTACGATGGCGAAAACCTGCTCCGCGACCCGCCTGCTGCGGTTTTCTAACCGGGAGCGACTCCCCTCCGCGTCATCGCCGCCAGTGCCGCGGGCGTCGCCCCACCTCTGTTGGGTGGCACGTCGGGGATGTAGAATGACCGGGGCCACCGCCATCCCGGCCCGGCAGCTCCCTCCCGCGCCGCTGCGGAGGGTATGTTCACCGATGCACGTCATCCTCGCCACCATGGGCACCGATGGAGATGTGTTCCCGCACGTCGGCCTCGGAGTCCAGCTACGGGCTCGCGGTCACCAAGTCACCTTGGCAGCGCCGGAGCCTTACCGAAATCTCGCAGCCGATCTCGGGCTCGGGTTCCGCCCCCTGGTGACGGCCGAAGAAGCCGGTCGGATGCTGGCCGACCCGGACCTTTGGCACCCGCTGCGTAGCGGACCAATGATGGCCCGGTGGGGAGCCGGGCTCCTGCCCCGCCAGTTTGAGTTGCTCGCCATGTTGGCCGCAGGGCCGGCGAGCGTGCTGGTTGCCAACCCGGGCGTCCTGGCTGCTCGTTTGGTGCAGGAGAAGCGGATCTGTCCGATGGCTACCCTGCTCCTCCAACCGGGGATACTCCCGAGCATCTCGGCCCCGCCGGAGATGCCGGGCGGGCTGACCCTCCCTCGAGGAATGCCGCGTCCGGTTGGCAGGCTGTACTGGGCGGCGATCGATGCCACTGGTTGCCTGCTTGTGGGCGGCTCACTGAATCGGCTGCGGGCGGCCCTGGGGCTCCGCCCGGTGCGGCGCGTATTCCAATGGTGGCTGTCGCCGGAGTTGGTCATCGGGCTGTTCCCGCACTGGTATGCCGCGCCGCAGCCAGACTGGCCGGCCCAGCTCCGGTTGGCCGGGTTCGGCCGCTACGATGGTGGCCGCGGGGGCGACTTTGCCGACGACATCCGGTCGTTCTGCCAGGCCGGACCGCCGCCGGTCGCGTTCACCCTCGGGACAGGGATGACGCACGGAGCCGCGTTCTTCCGAGCAGCCGCGGACGCCTGCGGGTTGCTGCGAGCCCGCGGGCTGCTTCTGACCAAGTACCCACACCAGATCCCAGCCCAACTGCCCCCGGGCGTTTGTTACTGCGCATTTGCCCCCTTTCGGCAGCTCCTCCCGCTCTGCGCGGCGGTCGTCCACCATGGTGGGATCGGGACGACGGCCGCGGCCCTGGCCGCGGGGACACCGCAGTTGGTCCTGCCATTGGCCTGGGATCAGCCCGACAACGCCCGGCGGCTCCAGGGGCTGGGGGTGGGAATTCGACTCGGACCACGACAACGGACGGCGGAGCACTTGGCCCGGGCGCTGCGGCGACTCATGACCCCCGACGTGTGGGCCCGGTGCCGAGCGGTCGCCGACCGGGTCGGAAAAATGGACGGGTTGGAGGTGGCGGCCCCGTGGGTCGAGGGATTAGAGAAATGAGGGGACGGCATCTTGAACACGATAGCGTATTGGAATTCACCAAAGCAGGTGTGCCCAAACCGTTCTGAAAGCGTCTATTCCACAAGCCGGCAAAGCACAGTCAGTTGCACAGATGTTGCATTCGCGTTGAAATCTTGAGACGGCCCCGTCACACTGGGGCTCGCCCGTGCTGAGCGCGAGCGTGCTGATAGCTTTTCCGCCCGCTGTTCTTCTCCCTCCTCGCCTTCACGGCCAATCCGTCCCATTAAGCAGGATGGCCACGCCGCCGGCATAGCCTACGGCGAAGTCCGGATAACCATCGCCGTTGAAGTCGCCCACGGCCACCGAACGAACCCGCCCACTGACGCTGTAACTTCCCGGGGCTTGGAAAGTGCCGTCGCCCTTGCCCAGCAGGATGCTCATCCCGCTGTCTGTATAGCGTTTAGGATCGCTTCCATAGTTGGCCACAGCGAGGTCAGAGATGCCATCCCCATTGAAGTCGCCCACGGCCACGGACTGGGGTGTAGGGCCCGCGGCGTAGACAGGCGGGGTGACAAAACTCGCCGCCACAGGCGGCCCGCAAAGAACCAGCGCAAGCAAACAACACCTTCGCCGGCGATCTACTGCCCAGGGATCTCCGGAGCGCGGGCGATTTCGCGCCCTTGTCCGTTCCTACCTGCCCGGCGACACCAATCCGGGTAGAAGGGATTTGCATGGATCGACCATCGCGATGCAGGGAGGAGACCGCTGCCCCTAGCAGCGTGCAGCAGATCGTTCTCCGAGACTCGCTTGGGCTTCGCACTGGGTAGCACAGAGGAGCATACCCCGGGGTACGGATGCACAGCAATCTTTTTTCAGCCCTCAGATCAGAGACCAATGGTCAGAGCGGGCGGCGCGGACAGGAGACTGGCGCCAATCGCTGAGGCTGGCCAGGACAAGGTCGGCCGAGCTCTCCAGCTTAATGACCAGCCGCGTGCCCATGTCGAAGCAGCGTCCAAGGGGAGGGCGCTGCTCCAGCACTCAGCGACGAGCAGAACCCCTCCGGCGCAACCACGCGCAGCCGAGCAGGCGGGCTATTCCCAAGGCCAGGAGCATGAGGCTGGAAGGCTTGGGCACGGGCGCGGCTAGCGGGGTGGCAAGGTAACCGTGGAATCCGCTGTCATCGCGATAAGTCCCGACGATCTGATTGGAATCGTTGATTCCTACGGCATCGGTGTAGACCGATCCCGGCACATCCAGTGTGCTGAAGCTGCCCCCTTCGAATACGAAACCGTATGTGCCATTTGTGCCGTAAAGTCCTACCACCCCGCCGCCGTTGTTGATGCCGTAGGCCTGCGTGCCCGAATCGCCTGGGAAGTCCAGCACAGCGTACGTGTCTCCGCTACGAAGAAAGCCGTGGGCTTTTCCCATTGGGTCACGGTACGCTCCAACAATCTGCCCTAAATTATTGATCCCGCCTACAGAGGTGTTGACCGAGCCGGGAACGTCGATGCTCGTATAGTTTCCATTGCTGAACAGGAACCCATGAAATGGAGATATAGTACTAATCTGATAAGAGCCCGAAATTTGGCCGATGCCATTAATTCCCCGAGCTTCTGTATACATGGCTCCCGGCAGGCTGAGAGTCGTGTAAGCACCCCCGTTCTGCATGAAGCCGGAAAATGTCGTGGAAGAAGCCTCGTAGCGCCCGACGATCTGGCCGGAATTATTTATCGCATAAGCATCCGTAAGTAAGGCGCCGGGTACATCGAAGCTCGTGTAGGTGCCGCCGCTAAAGAGGAACCCGTGGCGCGTATTGTCGCGGCCGAGATAGCTCCCCACGACTTGCCCGGAAGCATTGATCCCTTCCGCGTAGGTTAGCTGGGCACCGGGAAAATCGATCGAGGTATACGCGTAATCCGCATGCCCTGGACCGACAGTCCCTGCGAACACACCCAAGGCCAGCAAACCGCAAAGAATGCGATTCATGACAGGAATCCTCGTACGAGACGCGGCACGATCAGGCGACACCGCCCAGTATGATCGGGCTATCTGAAGAAGTCAAGGAAAAAGCAGGAACTTACTGAGTCCAAGTCCATGAGTCCAGAGTCCACCACCGGCCACCCGGCCACTGGCCGACCCGCCGCATGGCGGATCGGCCGCTCTTGCAGAGGCCCACGCAGAACCCTTTGGCGTCAGCCAGTGCCTGATATAGCAACGTGCCGTGCATTCCCTACGCGATCGAGACCGCTGGAGGCGGCCGCGATTGAAGGGTGCTCGTATTGCTTGAGCACAGGACCAGATTGATAAAGGAAATCAAAGACGCCGCCGAGACTTCCCAGCAAGGACTGCGCCCATCGCTTCGTGGCCGCTTCTTGACCCCCGTCGGTAGCGTGCTAGATGCGAACCGACAGCTGATCGTTCCGATAGCAAGTGCCTTTTTCCGACATCCCATCGTTCCGGTGAGTGACTGTGGGCACCGACAGTAGCCGCGTGCTTTGGGCCCGCGAAAAAATAACTTCGCCGAATTGATCTATCCGTGTTAGGACGGTTTTGGGATAAGCGGAGCATGCATGATGCAACTGCTGTCGCACGTATACAACGGAAATTCGCGGCCCTTGACCCCGTGTTGGATG
>DATGIQ010000658.1:0-15667 GCA_035295665.1 Gemmataceae bacterium
CGGCAACGCCGAAGTCGGGAGTGTCGGCGACCACTTGGCCGTCGACCAATACCAGCGCCCGCCGGGCCCGCCGGGCAATTTCCAGATCGTGGGTCACCAGGATGACCGTTAGACCCTCCTTCTCGTTCAGATCGCGAATGAACGTCATGATCTCACGACTGGTGCGCGTGTCGAGATTGCCGGTCGGCTCATCGCAAAGCAATAGCGGCGGGCGGTTCACCAATGCCCGCGCGATGGCCACGCGCTGTTGCTGGCCACCGGAAAGCTGATTGGGCTTATGGTCCACCCGGTTCCCCAGCCCGACACGCTGGAGCAGCTCGGTCGCCCGCCGTTTGCGCTCCCGCCGCGGACAGCTGCGGTTGTACAGGAGCGGAACCTCGACATTTTCCAGGGCCGTCGTCCGCGCCAACAAATTAAAATTCTGGAAGATGAAACCGATCCGCTGGTTGCGAATCTGGGCCAGTTGATCCGGATCCAACCGGGCCACTTCCTGGCCGGCCAGGTGGTAACTTCCATCGGTCGGACGGTCCAGGCAACCCAGGGAGTTCAGGAGCGTCGATTTCCCCGAACCGGAAGGACCCAGCAGCGCGACGAACTCCCCCTCGTGAATGTCGAGCGACACCTGCTTCAGGGCCAGGACCTTGACCTCTCCCAGATCATAGGTCTTGCTCAAATTGCGCAATTCAATCAACGCCATGGCGGCTGCCGTAAGCTCTATGGGTTGTATCGACCGTTCGGGCGCTCCGAGTCCATTCTACCTCTCGTCCGTGCTTTCCTCTGAATCGGATCGCCGTCAGTCATAGCGCAGCGCCTCAATCGGATCGAGCCGGCTCGCGCGCCGGGCCGGGTAGTAGCCGAAGAAAATCCCGACCGCGGCGGCGAACACGAGCGCGACCACGGCAGCGGGAACGGATACCTGGAACGGCCACTGTGTCGTCGGCAACAGCAGGTTGATCAACGCGGTGATCCCCGCCGATGCCGATACGCCCAGGGCGATGCCGATCACGCCGCCGATACTTGAAAGCACGGCTGCTTCCACGAGGAACTGGCGCAGGATGTCGCGCGGCCGGGCACCTAGTGCGATGCGGATGCCGATTTCGCGGGTCCGCTCCGTTACGGACACCAACATGATATTCATGATCCCCACGCCGCCGACGACAAGGGAGATAGCGGCAATGGCGGCGAGCATGGTTGTCAGGGTGGCCGTGACGACGTTCAGCACATTGGCCACCTCGGCCGTGTTGCGGACTTCAAAGTCCGGTCGCTCGCCGGGCGGAATGCGGTGTCGCTCCATCAGGAGGCTGTGGATCTCCTGCTCGGCCCGGGAAGACAACGCCTGGCTCTTGGCCGAGACAAAGACCACATCGACGTTGGCGAACGCCGAGTTCTGGAGCCGTTTGCGGACGGTCGTATGCGGCATGAGCAAGACGTTATCCTGGTCTTGGCCGACCAGGTCCGCCCCCTTGCGGATGAGCACGCCGATGACCGTGAAGGGAATATTCTTGACACGCACCTGCTGCCCGATGGGGTCCATTTCCGGGAACAGCTGCCGGGCGACCGTGTACCCGAGCACGCACACCTTGGCGGCCGCCACGATATCGCGCTCGCTGAAGAATTCGCCGCTGGCCAGGGGCCAGTTGCGCACCACGGGATAGTCGGGTCCGACGCCCAGCATCTGATCCGGCTGCCAATTGACGCTGCCGCCGATGACCTGGCCGCTGGTGCCGATGAAGGGCGAGGCCGCCAAGACGGACGGACATTCCGCACCGATGGCCTGGGCATCGGCGGCCGTGAGCGTCGTGACCCGACCGGAGCGGGCGCCGCCGGTTTGACTCATGCCGGGGAACACGAGGATGACATTGGAGCCGAGGGTTTCCAGCTGATGGTGCAGCACCTGGCCGCCGCTCTGCCCGAGCGACACCATGGTTGTGACCGCGGCGATCCCGATGACCACGCCCAGAACGGTCAATCCGGAGCGCAGCTTGTTCTTGGCAAGCGTCCGCAAGGAGATCAGCAACAGGTCCCAGAGGTCCACAGGATTATCTCGGGCCGAACATGTTTTCCGTCCCCAGCACGACAGCTTGGTCTTCTTGAAGATCGCCCGTCACGAGCTCGGCATAGTGGTTTTCCATCAGCCCGAGCGTGACGGGGACGGCCCGGAGCAGCTCCTGATCTTGGATCCAGACCACGCGGTGGCGGCGTTTGCGGGCCAGATCCGCTTTGTCATCGGCCGAGCGCTTGGTGTTGTTGTCGGCCATGCTGATCGGCATCGCTTCCACATAGTGACGATCCTCGGGTCGGACCTGGGCGGGCTGGGGAACAAACCGCAGCGCGGTGGTGGGCACCCGCAGCACGTTTTCCTTGGCCTCGATCGGAAACGTCAGGTTCGCGGTCATGCCCGGCAGCAGCTTCAGGTTCGGGTTGGGCGCTTCGATGACGACCGGGTAGGTGACGACGTTTTGCGTGGTCGTGGAATTCTTGCGAATCTGGGCGATCTTCCCCTCGAACAGGTCTCCCGGATAGGCGTCGACGGTAAAGCGCACCGTCCGGCCACGTTCCTGGGCGGTGCGGATCAAGCCGATGTCGGCCTCATCGACCGAGGCGAAGACGTACATGTGCTTTTCCATTTCCGGGGCGATGGTGAACAGCTCCGGGGTCTGGAACGAGGCCGCCACGGTTTGACCGGGATCGACTTTCCGTTCGATGACGATGCCATCCACCGGTGCGAGGATCTTCGTGTAGCCGAGGTTGGCCTCCGAATTTTTCAGGTTCGCCTCCGCCTGCCGGATGGAAGCTTTCGCCAGCCTGATCTGGGCCTCATAGGTCAAGCGGGTAAAGTGGAACTGGTCCATATCGGTGTCGGACAGGTAATCCTTGTTGATCGCCTGGAGCTGGCGGGCGCGCTGTTCGTTGTTCTTGGCCTGTTGCAGCAAGGCTTCGACCCGGCTCAGGTCCGCGATCTGGCTCTCCAGGGCGGCATGATCACGGTCGATGGCGGCCTCGAATAGCTTGGGGTCGATGGTTGCAAGGACCTGATCCTTCTTGACGGGGCTGTTGAAATCGACGAAAACCCTGGCGATGGGCCCGGAGGTAAAGGCTCCGACCGAGACGGACAGAACCGGCTTGATCGTGCCGCTGGAGTTGACGACCATTTCCACCCGGCCGCGCGACACCGTCGCGGTAACGTATTTCGGTACGGAATGGTGCTGCCACCACGAATGGGCCTGGACCCCGCCGAACACGGCCAGTCCCACGAGCACGCTGACAATCAGGAGCCGCTTCGGAATCCAGCGCATGGCTGCCCTCGCGCAAAGGATCATTGGAGCCGGAGTGGGCGATTCTCCCCAAGAGCGTATTCGTCTTCAGGTACTTCAATATTGATACCCGCCTCTCGGCGGCAAGGTTTCTGGGGAGGCGGGGATTGGGCCGAGGATCTGTTCGACGCGACACGGACGCGATGCGCTTGGCCCGCATGCCTACGACTTGGTTACGTAATAACGGAAGCTTTCCCAATCTTTGCCGACGGCCCAGTCGTGTTGAATGTCAACGATTCTGCCGCCGTGATTTTCGATCCACTTGACCAGCTCTTCCCGGGGCACTCCGTAAGTCTCCATGACCGGCTCAAAGCCGGGAGTCGCAGGCTCACCCCGACGATGCAATTTCCGGTACAGCCGCGCAGCCAAGCCGTAACCCCGGCGCGCCCGGAGCCAACGCTTGAACTTTCGGGAAAGGTCCGTCCAGTTGGGACCGCGGCCTTGGACCTGGCAAGGAATGCGGGATGTTTCCGACCCCATGTGCTGGAACCAGGTCACCAATTCCTGGACCACATCCAGCTCCAACCAGTATTGGCCGGGCCGCTTGGGAGCGGTGATGGTGATGGAAACCTGCACTTCCTGTCCCGGACGCATTCCCGTCGGCAAGGCAACCCGGCCATCATCCGCGACCAGTAGCTCACCCGTCTCACTCAGCCAATGGTTGCCAAGATTGACCGCTGGCCAGGTCAGGTCGCTTGCGTTTTTCACCTGCACGAGAAGCGCGCTTTGTTTGCCGGGCCGGATCGTCAACGAAGGCTGCCGCATCCGAATGCAGGCCTTGTAGGGCGTGGCTCGTTCGAGCAAGGGATGACTGGGAATCTGGAAAACGAGCAGCCCGCCCGGAGCGAGCACGCGCAAGAATTCCTTGATGTAATTCAGGCTGTACTCCGGTTTCATATGCTGGAGCACGAGCCGGGAATAGACAAAATCGAATGTGTCATCATGAAAGAGCGCCAGCTTGCCGGAATCGTTGACGGCGTAGTGGCAACATTTGCCCTTGAGCAGGCGAGCAAAGCCTGGCCAACGGTCTGCCCAGCGGAAATGGCCCGACCGCCAGGTGCTCCAAAGCCGTGCCATTTCGCACCGGAAGCGGCGTCCAGGACGGTCATATTCCCGGGCCAGCGCGATCATCGACGGGGCGATATCGACGCCGTGGCTTTCCTCGAAATAACGGCTGAGGGCCTGCGTAAGCCGTCCGACGCCGCAGCCGAAATCCAGCGCCCGGCCGGGACGGAGAGGAAAGGCAAGCGAAGCAATGCAGCCCATCAGGCGCTGGATTTCTTCTTCACCGCTGGCGAAGAACTCGGCGGCCTTCCACCTGCCGTGACGTTTGTCCGGCCGAGTCATGATGGCCCAGAGCGGATCCGTCTTGCCAAAGGCATCCCAGTGCCGCTGCACTTCCTTGAGTTCCATCCGTGGTATCCTTTTGGGAAGTTTCGCGGTTTACCCAACCGTGCGGTTGGGTAAACCGCCGCGAAACGGATCTCATACAAATTTCGTGATCCCCGGCATGGCCACCGGCGCGACGGCCAGCGGACCAAATTCGTACCTGGGCGGACGCAAATCTTCCTTGGAATGGAGAGCCATCTCCCAGGTGATGATCTTGCCGGTGTAGGTCGCCATCCGGCCCATGATGGCCATGAGCGTGCTTTTGGTCATGTAGTCGCCGTTGTGGATCGGCTTGCCCGAGCGGATGCTGGCAATCAATTCCTTGTGCTCATTCTGGTACATCTCGCCACCCAGCTTGTGACTCTTCCAAGTCGTGCTCCCCGCTTTGGGGCCTCGGATGCTGGCTACCTTGAATGTATCGATATCGCAGACCCCTTTGCTGCCCACGATTTGATCCGACACATCCTTGGCGCAGCCGTCTTGCTGCCGGCAAGCACTGAACAGCTTGACGCCGTTGGCGTATTCGTAGACGACACTGTGGTGATCGAAAATGTGGCCATACTCCGGTCCGGTGCGTACCTGCCGGCCGCCGATGCCGCTGGCCTTCACCGGGTACTCGTCGCGCATGGCCCAGGCCATCTTGTCCAGGCTGTGAATGTGCTGTTCGACGTTGTGATCGCCCGAGAGCCAGGTAAAGTAGAGCCAGTTGCGGAGCTGCCATTCCATATCGCTCCACTCCGGCTGCCGCGGAACTTTCCACAGCCCCCCGGTGTTGTAGGTGCATTGCAGCCCGACAATCTCACCTATGGCCCCATCATGGACCCGCTGCATGGTTTCGCGCATGGGGGTGTCATAGCGCCAGCACAACCCGGAGACCAGCGACAGGTTTTTTTTCTTGGCCTCTTCGCAGGCCTGCAAGACGGCACGCACACCCGGGGCATCGACAGCCACGGGCTTCTCGGCAAAGATATGTTTGCCGGCCGCGACGGCCGCCTGGATGTGCAGGGGGCGAAATCCCGGTGGCGACGCCAGGATCACGAGGTCCACGTCTTTGCAGTTGAGCACCTTCTCATAAGCGTCGAAGCCGACGAAGCAATGGTCATCCGCAACATCGACCTTGTCACGACCCAGCTTGCTAAGATAAGTGCGGGTGTATTGCAGATGGTCCGCGAACACATCGCCCATGGCGACCAGTTTGACATTGGGCCCGCCATGGACGCAATCGGAGGCCGCACCACGGCCGCGGCCACCGCGTCGGCTGCCGCAACCGATCAGACCGACGCGGATCACGTCGCTGCCGGCGGCGTGCACATGGGCGACGGCGGCCAAATTCGTCGCCAACGCCGCACCGGCGACCGCCGTGGCGGAGGATTTGAGGAATTCGCGGCGGGAGGCATTCGGAGCATCGGGTTGCGGCCTGGCGTTTACCAAGGTGGTTCTCCTTCTGTGAGATTCCGTGGCCGGCCAAGATGGACTCGGCCAGGAAGTAGCGGGATACGAACGGGGGAGGAATTTCCTCAGATTATCTGTAACCGGTCTGAGGGAGGCTGTCAATAAGGGTGGGACAAACGGTGCGCGGAACGAAGACTGCCGATCTGCCGTTACATTCGGGAAGTGCCCCGGCGTGGCTCTTTCGCCGGATGGTGGCCATGGCGGGCGCGATTACCACGTTGATCGTGCGCGACAGCGGGCCGCTGGAGCTTCTGCAACGGCTCAGCGATCCATTTTGGTTTCAAGCCTTCGGTTGCGTGCTCGGCTTCGATTGGCACTCCAGCGGCGTCACCACAACGGTGTGCGGGGCGCTCAAGGAGGCGGCCCGCCGTTGTGGCAGCGATCTGGGCATCGTCGTGTGCGGCGGCAAAGGAGCCACCAGCCGGCGAACGCCCGAAGAAATTTGCCGCGCTTGCGATCGGGCCGGCATGGCCGCCGACGCGCTTCTGTACGCCAGCCGCACGGCCGCCAAGGTCGATAGTGCCGCCGTGCAGGACCATTACCAACTCTATCATCACTGCTTTTTCTTCATTCCGTCCAGCCGGGCCTGGTGTGTCGTCCAGCAGGGCATGAACCCGGCGCTTCGCTATGCACGCCGTTACCACTGGTTTTCGGGGGAACTACAGAGTTATGTAGCGGACCCGCACTCGGCCGTCGCCTGTGACCACCGCGGTCCGGTCCTGAACTTGGTTGCGGGAGAAGGGTCCACCCATCGTCAGGCGATCGCGGCAGTGGCGCGCGAACATCCCGACCGCATTCTGCGTGAAGTTCGCCCGCTCTTGGCAGGACCGCATATGCCGCTATTTGATGGCCCGCTCACCGTGGCGGAGCCCAAACCGGCCGATCTGAACCTTCCAGGGCGTCATCGTCTATCAACGAAGGATCTGAATCCCGCGAGCCTGAAGAAAGTCTTGCTCCAAACCTACGAGCGGCAAGCGCAACAGTTCGAGCAACTTCTGGGAGAACGGGGCATCGGTCCACAAGCCTTGCGCAGCCTCAGCTTGCTCGCGGAAGTGATCTACCAGGCACCGGCAAGCCGGCGCGATCCCGCGGCGTACAGTTTTGCCCACGGCGGCAAGGATGGCCATCCTTATGCTGTCAATCGCCAGCTTTATGATGCGAACATCGAACGGTTGCGGGCGGCGATTCATGCGGCCAAGATTGGCCACACGGACAAGGTGGAGGCCCTGCGTGGGCTGGCGGCATTCACAGCCCGTCTTGCCAGTCGGCCAACCGGCGCGAAATAAAGCTCGCCGTCAGTAACTTCGAGGCGCCGCTTCATCCTCTGCACGTTCGCAACCGCACAAATGAGTTGCAACGGCCCCCCTGAGCCTTTAGAATCAGCGTTCATTCTCGATGAAAGAGAGCACGGTTGGGCGCGATTCCTATGCCTGCTCGATCTCGGTCGATGATTGCATCGATTCGATTGTGTCCGGGATCGTACCGTGGCCCAAGACTACCCGGAACCTTCCTACTACCGGGGAGGGCGTGGTGATGGCAATGGGTCGTTACGTTCACCGTTTCGATATCGATGACCAGCACTCCATCCATATCTATCAAGGAAGTCTGGCAGAAGTGCAGGCTGATGCGCTCGTCAGTTCCGACGATAATCAGCTCTCGGCCGGCAGCGGCGTGTCCGCTGCCCTGGCGCGCGTCGCTGGGGAGGATGTACGTCGGGAACGACTCAAATTCTGCTTCGAAAAGCGACTGCGGCTGGGCAACGTGGCCCGCACTTCGGGTGGCCGCCTCTCGTGCCGATACCTCTACCATGCCATCACGATTGAAGACTTCAGACATTACATGCATGAAGCCGCTCTGCGGCAACTTGTCGCCAATTTGCTCAAGTGCGCTACCGAAGACGGGGTGCGCACGCTCGGCATGCCTGCGCTGGGCACCGGCACCGCGGGCTTCGATATCGCCCGAGCTTCGGAAATCATCATCGAGGAATTGCTCAGCAATCTGATCGACACGCCGATCCAGCAGGTCGTGCTGGCGTTGATCGGCGATAAAGCCGAGCGCCTTTTCTATGAACAACTTGTCCGCGGCCATGCTCCTCGGTGCGCAGCCTCCTCCCTCCGCCGGATTGACAAGCAACTCGCAGAGGCGCCAACCGCTCCGCCACGAGCTTCTGGGGAGTCTCCTTCCGGGGAGAAAACGCTGGAGCATTCCCAGGAGGTCGGACATGGTCCCGGCCCGAGCGATCTGGCCGACGAAACCGGTGAGCAGTTCCCCAGTCTCATCGATGAAACCCGGTTGGCGGGAACACCCCCCGACCAACCCAAGTTGGTGGCTGGCTTGGCCGCTCTGTTATTGAAGCATGCTGATTCTGGAGACATCGAGGAAGAGCTGCTCAGCCGGCCGGAATGTTCTGGGTTCCGCGGGGCCGTGGAACAGCGGCTGACGGAGTTCCTCTATCTCGACGAGAGGAATCTCCGCACCGCGCTGGGTCCTGCTCTGTTCAGGGCCCGGGACCTCCGTCGAATGGCCGAAGAGTTGGGCGAAGACTGCGAACTTGCCCGCGATCCCGAGCAACTCATCGACCTCATCCTCCGTGCCCTCTGCTTCAACCTTCTCGCGCCGCCTATCGGGATGGTGCAGTATGTTGGGCGCGTGGAGCAGCTGATCCTGGAATTGGACGCCCCCGACGCGGCCGCAGCGCAGCGCCTGGCCGCCGGCGTGGAGGCTGCCAAGGTGCTGGAGCAGGTCCTCAAAGATCTGTTGCGACTGTACGGCCTCCACCTGTTCGGGCCGGGCTTCGAGCAAGAATTGGTAAAGCAGCAGATCGTCCCCGCACGCCGGGACGGCGGCGTAGCCCGGCTCACGCTCGGTCAGGCCCGAGACGCGCTGGTCCAGCTGGAAGCCCTGATCAAGAAGAACGCTGGCTTGCGCGAACAACTCGGGCTGCTCCGCCGGCGCAAGCCCGCCCTTTTGCCGGCGCGCTTCACCCGCGAACAGACCGGACAGGAAGTCGATGGTGAGCAATTGCTCCAGGACTTCATTCGTTGGCGCAATCAAGAACTCATCCACGACAACGCAACAGCCCGCCAGGTCCCCGACCAGCGGTCCGTGCGTGAAAAGTTGCAGCAACTACGGACGTTCTTACTCGCCTGCCGGGATAGTGGCATCTACCCAGAAGTGCTGCGCTACGAAGGCACTTTCGAGAACCGCAACGGCGAGCGGTTTGTTCACTTCTTGGACGAGCGCAATGCCGAGCGTAAGGTGCGAACCGATGAAAAAATTGATCCGCGCCGCCATTACTACTGCATTGCGTCCAACAACCCGATCCACCTCTTCCCGGTGCTCATTCCGAAGCTGTGAGTCTGCGGCATGGAAGGGAGGTGAAGGGGCGACCTTCGGGCTTTCCGCCGTTTATGGTTCTCGCCGATTGCTTGTATCCGCTTGCTCTCACGAACACCAGAGGAGCTATGCATGAACGGCGATGACTTGCTGCGGATTGTGGATTTGATGCACCGAGAAAAAAACATCCCCAAGGACGTCATTTTCGAAGGGATTGAAGTCGCGCTGCAGTTGGCAATCGCAAAGCACTATAACGATGCGCAGGTCATCGCCGTCAGCATCGACCGGAACACGGGCGAAATCCGCGCCCAGAAAGGCGGCCAGCCCATTGATCCAGCTCTACTCGGCAGAATTGCCGCTCAGAGTGCAAAGCAGGTGATGATCCAGAAGATCCGTGAGGCCGAATGCAACGCGAGCTTCGATGAGCACGCCGCCACGAAGGGCGACCTGGTGCACGGCACCGTCCAGCGCTTCGAAGGGGGCGCCGCTACCGTCACGCTGGGGAAATCGGAAGCGATTCTCCCGCGCGGCGAGCAGATTCCGGGAGAAACCCATCACGTGGGAGAACGCGTCAAAGCCGTGATCCTGGAAGTCCGCAAGGTGGGCCACCGCGTCAAGATTATCCTCTCCCGCACCCACCCCGACTTCGTCCGCCGCCTCTTCGAGAACGAAATCCCCGAAATTGCCGACCGCACCATCGAGATCAAGGCCCTGGCTCGGGAGGCCGGCTATCGGTCGAAAATTGCCGTCTCCAGCATTGACCCGAACTTCGATTGCGTGACGCCATGCGTCGGGACTTACGGTTACGGCGAGCGTATCAAGAATATAGTCGATGAGCTGGGCGGAGAGCGTATTGACATTTTTCGCTGGAACGATTCACTGCAAGTCCTGATCCCCAACGCCCTGCAACCGGCCCAGATTGAGGAAGTGTTCCTCTACCCGCGGCTGGGTCGGGCCATCGTGCTAGTCAAGGAAGATCAGCTCTCGCTGGCCATCGGCCGACGTGGACAGAATGTCCGGCTGGCCTCGAAGCTGGTCGGCTGGGACATCGAGATCATGACGCATGATGAGCTCAACGAAGGAATCGAAAAAGCAGAGAACTGGTTCTCGCAGCTTCCCCACGTGACGGATGAATTAGTGGAAGCGTTGATCGAAGCAGGGTTCCTGTGCTACGACGATCTGACCTTCCTGGAACCGGCCCAGTTAGCCGAGCTGGCCGGCATTACCGAGGAGCATGCTGAGGAAATCAACGCCTTCGCCGAAGAAGCTTCCGAGCGGGTGGAAGAGGAAACCCGACTCGCCAAGGAAGCCGAGGCCGAGGCACGGGCTCAGGCATCTCCCGAGCCGCAACCGCAACCAGCTCTCCCTGTCTCGTCGTCGGTAACTTCGGATTCCCCAAACAACGCAGGCGATTCCGGTCAGCCGTTCCTTCGTGGGCTCAGACAGGGCCTTCGCAAACTATTTGGGGGATAAAAACGGATGCGGGAGGCGGCCATCTCACAGATCGAATCGAGGGCTGTAGTATCTCGTCAGCCACCGGCTAAGTCCATCCAGGCCGGGGAATAAGACGCGTTCGGTGATGTTAGCTTGATCCAGCTTGTCGCGGATCTCCCATTTGAGCGTATGCGGAATGGTAATCCGGCGATAGAGGTCCGGGTGCTCCCCCAGCCACTGATCGAGGTCCACAGAAGGGTTGGACATCATCGTGAACAGGGCATATTGATTCACGATCCGATCATCCAGGGAAGGCGGCTCGAAGAAGATGACAAAATCGGTCGGATGGAGCTTCTGGAAGCCTGCAAGCGATTTCGCGGCTTTGCTCAACATGTCAACGGTAAACACGTTGGAGCCTTGCTTCTTCAAGATGGTCTTGAGTTTGCCCGGCAGGAGATGGTTGGTCTTTACATAGTCCACGCACCAGATGATACCATCCTGGCCGTACTGGGTTAAGTCTTCAGTGACAAAATGCATGGCCACGTAAGGCGAGTACGTCCAGTCGAGAAGCCGCGTCGGCAGACCATGATGCTGGGCGAGCGCTAGCCAGTTCCAGACCAAATCATCCGGCACGGCATTGCGCTGAGCGTACTTCCGCAAATTACGGAGCAGATGGCCTTCCACTTCCGCGTAATCGCCATGCAACCGCTTCAATCTCGTTTGGAGTGTTCGGGTTGCTTGCGGCATCCCCCGGAAAGCAAAGTCCGTGCGAAAATGCCGCAACTCCTCCTTCCACGATCCCTCGTACAGCTGTTCGTTTAACTCACTCCAGCTCGAGACGCGAATGTCGTTCATCCCTGCATCCCCACAGGGCGGCCTCGGACAGATCCTCAAGGTGCTTCCGCTTTACGAGCGTCCCACTCTTCGCGCAGGATCGCCATCACAATCGTATCCCAATAACGGCGCTCGCGGTACGTATCCTGGCGCAGGATTCCTTCTTTTTGGAACCCAACCTTTTCGTACGTGCGGATGCCACGCTGGTTGTATTCGTAAACGTGTAACCAGACCCGGTGGAGATTCAACGTCTCGAAGGCGTACTGGACCATGAGGCGCGTGACTTCGGTTCCATACCCTTTGCCCCATTCCTCCTTTTCACCAATCGAAATGCCGAAGCCGGCGCGGCGGTCCTTGAAGTCGATCTGATGCAATCCGGTCCCACCGATCAGGCGATCGGTATCCCGAATGGCGATGCCGAGCGCCAGTTCGTGTTCGTTCTGCAAAGCCTTATCGATGAACTCTTCCTCGGCCCGGAGATTGATGGGCCAATAGATGCGCAGCGAGCGCGCGATCTCCGGGTGATTGAACCACGCCAAACACTGCGGCGCGTCCTCCCGTTCTAGCGGGCGCAGGTAAATCGTGTTGCCGATCAAGAAGGGGTTTTTCATCGCGTCTCTCCATGAGTTGGGCTTGCGAGGTGACACATGCAGCGGGGGCAAGGTTCGGAAGCCAGCCAAACCATTCGCCGGATTCTCCGTCGTATAGGAGAAGAATGGCCGCGGTGCTCAGCAGAAGGCGCTGGATAGGATTTTACAAACCTGTTACAGCGCGGCTGAACACGAATTGGTAAACTCCGAGCGTGTGGCCATCAACCGCGACGCGCGTGAGCCCGAAGAACGAAATCTTCTTGGAACCAGCTTCGGACTCCGAAGCGTCTAAACAGAGCGCGGTGGTGAACCAAAAGATCTAACCGGTCCCGTGAGTGCGGGACCAACTCCTTGGAAGGCGGAGGTCAACGGACATGAGCAATCAGGTGAGAATGCGGCTGGTGCTGTTCCTCGCGGTTTACGCGGGGATGATCACGTTAACCGGATTGTGGGCTCAGGATTCCGCGCCCAAAGAAAAAGCGGCCCAGGCCGAACCTGCCGGCGCGACGGTCGGGAGCGAGACGGCGGCAACGGTCTCCCCCGTCCAGCCGAAGCCGTTGAGTGAAAACGTCAAAAAAGGCCTGGCGTACCTGGCCAGCCAACAGCATGCCAATGGCGGCTGGAGCCAGGGCGAAGAATCGGCCCAGATGGGCGACAGTGGCGGCAAGGTGAGGGACATTCCCAACGTCGGGGACACGTGCATGGCTGCCCTGGCGCTCGTGCGCGCGGGGAATACACCCAAGGAGGGCCAGTACGCGGACCATTTACTGAAAGCCATCGACTTCATTTGCACCCAGGTCGAAAAGGCAAACACGGATACGCTCTATGTCACGGATGTACGCGGCACCCGGCTGCAAGGCAAACTCGGACCGTATGTGGACACGTTTACCGTTTCGCTCCTATTCGCGGAGCTGAAAGGTCGAATGCCGGATGAAAAGAGCGAAAAGCGCCTCGTGACTGCGCTCGACAAGACCTTGGCCAAGATCCAGAAGAACCAGCGCCCCGATGGGACGTGGGCTAGTGAAGGATGGGCGCCGATTCTGTCGCAGTCGATTGCCAGCAAGGGATTGAATCGGGCCGCTCAGAATGGGTTCGCTGTTTCGGTCGACGTGCTGGCCCGCGCGGAGAAATACGCCAAGGACAATTCTATTGCGACGGACTCGACCAAGGTGGAGGTCGCTTCGAGTGGTTCGGCGCGGGGGGCGAGCCCGTATCGCGGTCTCCTGGCCACGACTGCCGGTCGGGCAACTTCCGGGCCCGCACTCGGTTCCGCCGGCGTGCCGCTCTATGATGGCGCTTCTAATTTTTCCAATCTGCAGGATGCAGTGAACACCAACAAGCTGCTGGAGAAGAAGGCGCGGGAAATCGCCGCCAAGCCGTCGGCGAGCCAGGCCGAGCGAGACGAAGCCAAGGCCCAATTGAAACGCTTCGCGGAAACCGAGCAGGCCCACAAGGAAGCCACCGCGGCCTTCGTCAAGCGGCTGGACGACAAGCAGTTTATCCAGGGCTTCGGCTCCAATGGCGGCGAAGAGTTCCTCAGTTACATGAACATCAGCGAGACGATGCTGGCCAAGGGCGGTGCCGAATGGGAGAAGTGGGACAAGCGCATGGCCGAGAATCTCAATAACATCCAAAACAAAGACGGCAGCTGGACCGGGCATCACTGCATCACTGGCCGAACCTTCTGCACCGCGGCCGCGCTCCTGGTCCTGATGGCCGATCGTGCTCCGGTACCCATCGCGACCAAGCTGGGCAAGTGATTCGATGACCATGACCAAGACACACTTTTTGTGGCTGTCCGGCATCCTTCTGGCCACGGCCAGCTTAGCGGTGCCTGGCTGCGGCGGCCCCGATAGCGAGCCGAGCGCTCCTGCACGGATCGAACGGATCGATCGCTCGCTGTCGGCTGCCGCGGCATACCTCGCCGGCCAACAAGCGGCCGAGGGCGCTTGGCGGCCGGATACCTACGGAGTGTTCAAGGATGGTGCCTCCTTGACGCCGCTTGTCCTGCAAGCGCTTCACTTCGTTCCTCCCTCGGAAAGGCAGGAGATCGCCTATCGCAAGGGGAGGGACTATCTGGTGAAGATGGTGCAGAGCGACAGCAGCATCGACGCCGGGCCGCGTGGATTGAGTTACCCCGTTTACACCGCTGCCAACGCCGTGATCCTGCTGAGCGAGCCCGGCAATGCGGCTTACCGGAAGCAACGCGATGCCTGGCTGTCGTTTCTCCGAATGCGGCAACTGACCGAGGAACTGGGCTGGCAACCATCGGATCGAGAATATGGCGGCTGGGGATACGCCAGTGGTCTGCCCCGAAAACCCAAGCCGGGCCAGGCAGCGCCTCCCTTGACCGAGTCCAACCTTTCCGCCACAGTCTTTGCGCTGACGGCACTCCGCGCGGCGGGTGTCCCTGTCCAGGATCCCACTTTGCAAAAGGCGTTGGTGTTTATCCAGCGCTGTCAGAATTTCGGCACCGATCCGCAGTTTGATGACGGCGGGTTCTTCTTCATTTACGACGATCCGGTCCGCAACAAGGCCGGAATGGCGGGGATTGATGCTGCTGGACGGCAACGCTTCACATCGTACGGCAGCATGACCGCCGACGGTCTGCGTGCCTTGTTCGCCTGCGGTCTGGCCGTATCGGATGCGCGCGTCGAAGCAGCCCGGCGCTGGCTGGAAAGGAACTTCAGTGCTGCGAGCCATCCGGGGAAATATCCGAACGAACGGCAGGGCGACCGCCCGGCGGTATATTTTTATTACGCTTGCTCCGTGGCACAGGCGTTGCGGACTGTCGACCGGCAGGATGGCCAATCACGCACCCGCCAAGCTCCCTGGGCGGAAGCACTGGCCGACGAACTGCTGAAATGCCAACGCACTGATGGCAGCTGGTGCAATCCAGCGAAAGCGGTTCGGGAAGACGAGCCAGTATTGGCCACTTCTCTCGCCGCCATCGCGCTGGCTGTCTGCCGAGATCGCCTCAGCTGGGGAAGCGCAAACCCTGGTCGCGATGAACGTCCGCACACATCACCGCAAGAATAGAGAGAAACAATTCTGCGTTTAACGTCCCAGTTTCGATAAACCCGGGACACTTCCGACAAGCTGCTGCACATTCCTCGCCAACGGTTCGATACTACGTGTAGTCGATGGGTTCCACAGGCTCCGGTACGAAAGGCGGCGCACGTGGTCAGGACGACATCACTCGGCAGCGCGAACACGTTGTATTCGGTTCTCCAGGCAGCCAATCTAACCCAGCCGTTGAATTCCCTGAGGGGTACGGGAAAAGCGATCGATGGCAGTGTCGATCTTCGTGGAGTTGGA
>DATGIQ010000659.1:0-2145 GCA_035295665.1 Gemmataceae bacterium
GGGCGTGGGCCAGGGCGTCGGCCACGGCGGCCGCGATCCGGGCTGCCTCCGGCCAGATCGGACGATTGTTCCTCAGCCAGCGGTCGAGGTCGGGACCGTCAACGTAATCGGAGACGATGTAGACTTGCCCCTCGTGGATGCCGACATCGTGGACCGCCACAATTCCCGGGTGACGCAAGCGGGCGAGCCGCCGCGCCTCCTTCAAGGCCCGTTCGCCCTCGACCTGCGGCTGCTTAGAGGTGCCACGCAAAACTTTGATGGCCACAGGGCGGTCGAGCTGAGTATCGTGGCAGAGGAACACGGCGCCGAAGCCGCCTGATCCCAGCACGTGTCGAACCTGATAACGCCCGAAGGCCGTAGGCGCGACGGGGGCATCGACCGACGAGGCCGGCATGGTCGGGGTAATGCAGGCGGGATCCGGCGGGACGTTCGGAGTACATGCAGCTTCGATCCTCGGCTGCCCTTCGTTGCCGGCCGGGACCGGTTCGATGATCCTTGTGTCCTCAAGTATGGGGTCCGGCGGATCGGCAGAAGGTGGCTGACTCATCACATTCTGGCCCAATGCGAGTCAATTATTGATAGGAGCAACTAATCGATTGTACCGCGTCAGAAACCAGAATGCATCGCGGAACGGGCCAAGGAAGATATTTACTCGAATTCAACAAGGACTTGTCCACTCTGCACGAAGTCGCCCACATTTGCGTTGATCTTGGCAACCTTGCCGGCGACGGGAGCGGTGATGACGGTCTCCATTTTCATCGCTTCGAGGATCAGCATTACATCGTTGACCTGGATCGACTGACCGACCTGGATAGGGATCTTGGCAACGGTGCCGGCAATGGGGCTGCGGCAGATTTTGCTTTCATCGGCCACGGAAGGCGGTGCGGCCTTGGGTGGAGGCGCGGCGGGAGGAGAGGCCGCGGGAACACGGGCCTGGCCGACAGGCGGCACATACGCGGGACTGAGGGTTTCCGGCTCGGAGACATCGACCTCGACTTCATACACCTTGCCGTTGACGGTGATCTTGAGTTTCAAGGCGGTCTCCTTGTTCTATCAGACTAATTAGAAACACGAAAACACGAAAGTACGAAATCACGAAAGAAGAACGAGAAGAAGACAGCAGTACCAGCCGAACACGACCCTTTCTGCCCTCCTGTTGTCTTTTTTCGTGTTTTCGTACTTTCGTGTTTTCGTGATGGAATTTAGAGCGCGTGCGACGCCTGGATGGTAGTGCGGCCTTGCTGCGCCCAGGCATCGGAGCGGAGCAAGCGAATCTGCCGGATGGGGGCTTTTTTGCCAAGGTAAGCGGCGATGGCCGCACTGAGGACGAGAAGGAGTTCCTCGTTCAGTTCCTCGGTCGCCGCCTCGGGCAGCTTAGATTGGGCGGGGGTGGTTGCGCGGGGTGCCGACCCGGCGCGGGCCTCCAATGCCGCCACCCGTTCGCCCAGGCGCGCGACTTCCTGTCGTAGCCCCTCCAACGCTTCCGCGATGCTGTCCGAATTCAGCTTCTCCGCGCCCATGCGTTGCTCCGAATCATAAGGGAATCAGACCGTGTTTCTTGGGCGGCCGACGGTCGCGCTTGGTGTGCAGGTATTCCAACGCCTGGGCCAGATGCTTGCGCGTGTCGGCCGGCTCAATGATCTCATCGACCAACCGGCGGCCGGCTGCCACGTAGGGCGACGAGAACGTGTTGCGATAAGTTTCGATCAATTCCGCTCGGCGAGAGGCCTTGTCCGCGGCCTGCTCCACTTCCTTGCGAAAGACGATCTCAACCGCCCCTTCAGCACCCATGACGGCGACCTCCGCGGTGGGCCAGGCATAGACGCGATCGGCACCGAGATCCCGGGAACACATCGCCAGGTGAGCGCCGCCGTAGGATTTGCGAAGAATCACCTGGATCTTCGGCACCGTGGCCGCCGAGTACGCAAACAGCATTTTGGCCCCGTGGCGGATGATACCGCCGTACTCCTGTTGTACGCCCGGAAGGAAGCCCGGCACGTCTACCAGCGTCACGATCGGGATGTTGAAGGCGTTGCAGAAGCGGATGAAGCGGGCGGCCTTGGTCGAGGCGTTGATGTCCAGGACTCCGGAGAGGACCGACGACTGGTTGGCGATGAAGCCGACGGAACGGCCCAGGATGTGGCC
>DATGIQ010000660.1:0-34353 GCA_035295665.1 Gemmataceae bacterium
AATAACACCATCACGGAAAATGACGTGGCCAGCCTTTTGGCGCTGGGGGAAGCCTCGCGGGCCCTCCTCCGTAATCACGCCGATTTTTTCCTTGTGGGCGGCGCGGATAGCAAGATCAATCCGTTGAGCATGGTTCGCCACAGTTTGTTCCTTCCCTTGACCCAGCGTAACGATGCACCCGAGAAGGCTTCGCGGCCATTTGACCACGACCGGGACGGCATCGTTTTGGGCGAAGGCGCTGGCGTCTTGGCCATCGAGGATTGGGACTTGGCCCGCCGCCGGGGCGCACGGGTGTATGCCGAAATTGCCGGCTTTGGATCGAGTTTTGATCGCGGCCGCACCGGTTCCGGCCTGGCCCGCGCCATCCGCCAAGCTCTGGCGGAGGCCGGCATTGGCCCCGAAGCAATTGACCATGTGAATGCCCAGGGCTTCAGTTCGCGTGAGGCCGATGTCTGGGAAGCACATGGGATTCGCGAAGTGTTTGGGAATTGCAAGCGGCCCGTGCCCGTGTTCGCCCCCAAGAGCTATTTCGGAAATCTGGGCGCAGGCAGTGGAACCACCGAGTTAGCAGCGAGTCTGCTTGCTCTGGAACATGGCGTGCTTCCTCCGACCTTGAACTATGAAGTGCCCGATCCGAACTGTCCGATTTCGGTAAGCAATCAGCCCGGTCCGTTGACACAACCCCATGTACTCAAAATCGGTTTCACGGAGATGGGACAGTGTGCTGCGGTGGTGCTTCGAAAAGTATCGCAGTGGTGATGGGGTGTTGCGGTTGGGTAACCCGAACTCACGGCGTGCAGGAATCGCGAGGCGCTCATGAGACGACGAGTTGTCATCACCGGGATGGGCGTGGTCACTCCCCTGGGCCACAGTGTCAAGGATCTCTTCAAGGGGCAACTGGAAGGACGCAGCGGCATTGGCCCGATCACCTTGTTCGACGCCAGCCATTTCCCCACCAAGTTCGCTGCCCAAGTGCAGGACTTTGACTTGACCCGGCACGTAAAGGATGCATCGCGCTGGACCCATTCCGGTTCGAACGCCCGGTTCGCGGCCGGCGCTGCCCAGGAAGCGCTGGTGGACGCAGACCTTCTCGACAACCACCAGGTCGACCGCACCCGCTGTGGTGTTTACTTGGGCTCCGGCGAGGGGATCCAAGATTTCCATAACCTGGTCAGCCTGGTGGCGGACAGCTACCAGCCGGAGGCGCGCGAAGTAGACTGCCACGCCTTCGCCCAGGGCGGGCTGAAAGAGTTCCATGCCCGGCGGGAATTTGAACAAGAGCCCCATACGACTCCCGCTCATTTAGCCGACTATTTCGACCTCCAGGGGCCGAATTACAATTGTTTGACCGCCTGCGCCGCTAGTAGCCAGGCGATCGGCGAAGCCACCGAGCTGATCCGCCATGGCGACGCCGACGTCATGCTTTCGGGCGGCGCCCACAGCATGATCCACCCGCTCGGTCTGACGGGGTTCAATCTGCTCACGGCCCTCTCGACCTACAATGCCGAGCCGCAGAAAGCCTCACGCCCCTTTGACCTGCAGCGCGATGGGTTTGTGTTGGGCGAAGGGGCCGGCATGCTTGTGCTGGAAGAACTGGAGCATGCCCAGCGCCGCGGTGCGCCAATTTACGCCGAACTGACCGGCTATGGGACGACAGCGGACGCATTCCGTGTCACGGACAGCCACCCGGATGGCCGCGGTGCCATCGCGTGCATCCGGATGGCGCTCAAAGACAGCGGTCTGATGCCGTCGGACATCGGCTACATCAACGCCCACGGCACGAGCACCCAGGTGAACGACAAGGTCGAGACGCTGGCCATCAAGAAGGTGTTCGGCGAGGTTGCGTACCAGGTTCCGGTGAGCAGCAGCAAGAGCATGATCGGGCACCTGATTGCGGCCGCCGGTGCGGTCGAGCTGATCATCACGATCATGGCTCTGCGGCAAGGCACCCTGCCGCCAACGATCAACTACGACGTCCCCGATCCGGAGTGTGATCTCGATTATGTGCCCAACGTCGCGCGCGAAAAACGGATCCGGCATGCCCTGAGCAACAGCTTCGGTTTCGGCGGGCAGAATATTACGCTCATTGTCAGCCGATTCGATCGCTGAGGACGTAGAAAGGCGTTATCGGCGATTCGTGGCTGACCGCGGTTACGACCCCAGCGCACCCCCCCATTCACCGAGGAGTCGCATCTGTGTTTTGGCTCTGGCTCAGTCTCGGCGCCGTCTTGAGTGTGCCGCTCGGAGTGGCATTGGCACTGATCTATCTCTATTTCTACCTGGTAAACCGCCACTTGAATTTCATGCTGCGCGTCTTCCAGGAGAAACCCTTATTTATCATTCCGCACGGACAGCGGATTGCGGACGCGGAAGATGTGCACGTTCCCACCTCCGATGGCCTGAGCTTGCGGGGCTGCTATCTGCACTCGCTGTTGCCGGATCGCCTGGGCGTGATCCTTTTCGGTCTTGAATTCGGTTCGAACCGCTGGGCGTGCGTTCCCTATTGTCGGTTTCTGGTGGAAAACGGCTTCGATGTTTTCGCGGTGGAATTTCGGGGGCAAGGAGAGAGTGACGCCCAGCCGGGCTACGAGCCGCGCCAATGGGTTACCGATTACGAAGTGGACGACCTGCGCGCGGCCCTTGCCTATCTGAAGGCGCGGCCGGACGCCGACCCCAAAGGAATTGGCTTTTTCGGGATCAGCAAAGGAGGCGGAGCCGGCGTGATTGCGGCTGCCGAGGATCCCTATGTGCGCTGCTGCGTGACCGACGGCATGTTCTCCACGCGCGGGACGGTAGTTCTCTACATGCGGAAGTGGGTTGCGATCATCAGCACCCGGTACTGGCTGCAACGCGCGCTGCCCCAGTGGTACTATGGCTTGTTTGCCGATACCACCCTCAGGCGAATCAGTCGAGAAAATCACTGCCACTTCCCGCCGCTGGAGCAGGCGGTGCGGCGGTTGGCGCCGCGCCCGCTTCTGATGATCCATGGTGGAGCAGACACGTACATCAAGCCCGAAATCGCCCAGGCGCTCTTTGCCCGGGCACGACAGCCGAAGGAATTCTGGCTCGTGGAAGGCGCCAAACACAATCAGGCCCTCCAGGTGGCCGGGGATGCGTACCGCCAGCGCGTGCTCACCTTCTTTCAGGCACACCTGGCCAATGCATCTGGCGACCGCGTACGGCCGCCACACGGGGCTTTTGGCCTGCCCGCAGGATTGCAGCCAACGCAACCGTTCTTGGTCCGAGCCGACAACCAGTGAGATTCGCCTGCCGGGGAGGGCTATGGGTATTGGACTCTTACGCCAGCTGGTCGGCAAAGTGGTTGCCTACCCTGTTCGCCGCCAGCTGGCTGCATTCGAGGCCGCCACGTATCGGCCACGCGAAGTGCAGGAAAACCTCCTGAGCCGCATCCTCGCTTATCACGCCGATACGGACTTTGGCCGCGAACATCATTTTGCATCGCTACGCTCGCTCGCGGATTTTCGCCAGCAGCTTCCCATTGCCGGCTACGAGCACTTCGAGCCCTACCTGCAACGCGTTCGCCGCGGTGACTTCAAGGCACTGTTGGCCGATCGCTGCGTGCACATGTTCGCCCTGACCAGCGGCACGACCGCGGCCCGCAAGTACATTCCCGTGACTCCCCAGTACCTGGCTGACTATCGCCGCGGCTGGAACATCTGGGGATTACGTGCCTATTGGGATCATCCCGAGATCAAACTTCGTCCGATCGTGCAAATGTCGGCCGATTGGGATGAGTACCGTACCGAAGCCAATATCCCCTGCGGCAGCGTCACCGGGCTGACGGCGACCGCGCAGAAGCGGATCATCCGCTTTGTCTATTGCGTGCCGGCTTGCGTGGCCCGAATCAAGGATGTGGCCGCCAAGTATTACGTGGCCCTGCGTCTGAGCCTTCCGCGACAGGTCGGGATGATCATCGCCGCCAATCCGAGCACGCTCATCAACCTGGCCCGCGCCGGGGACCAGGACAAGGAGAGCCTGATCCGTGATCTGTATGACGGCACGCTGAGCACGCGGGTGGATGTTCCGCCGTCGATCCGTACTGCCTTGGCCTGGCGCATCCGCCGCTGCCGCAGGCGCGCGCGCGAACTGGAAGCCATCGTTCACCGGGTCGGCAATCTCTACCCGCGCGATTACTGGCCGCCGCACTGTCTGCTCGGCAACTGGACCGGCGGCAGTGTCCGGGCCTACCTCCGCCATTATCCGCGCTATTACGGAGACAAGCCCGTGCGGGATGTCGGCCTGATCGCCAGCGAGGGACGCATGACGATTCCCTTCAGCGACGCCACACCGAGCGGCGTCCTGGATATCACCAGCCACTTTTTTGAATTCATCCCGGAGGAAGAAGCCGGCCTGGCCGACCCGACGGTCCTGTCCGCCCATGAAGTCCAGGAGGGAAAGACGTATTTCATCGTGCCCACGACCGCATTTGGCCTGTACCGCTACCACATTTCCGACCTGGTCCGGGTCACCGGCTTTTATAACCAGACGCCGCTGATCGAATTCCTCAGCAAAGGCGCCCATTTCGCCAACATTACCGGAGAAAAACTCTCCGAATATCACGTCACGCAAGCCATGGAGCAAGTGCTCCGTACGCTGAATGTATCGTTGACCGCTTACAGTCTTGCCCCGTGTTGGCACGAGGAATTGCCGTATTATGGGCTATTCGTAGAGCGCGGGGATTTGGTCAGCCCGGAACAAGGTTCGCAACTCGTGGAAATCCTGGACGAACAGCTCCGCCAGATTAATTGCGAATACGCCAGCAAACGGGATACAGCCCGGCTGGGCGCAGTTCGGTTACAGCTCTTGCCCAAAGGCACCTGGCAGTCGTGGGCTGGAGAGCGGTTGGCGCGCACAGGGGGAGCGATGGAGCAATACAAACACCCTTGCCTGATTGCCGACGATGGATTCCGCGAGAGCATGCCGGTGGAACAGGAAATTGGTGCCGGCGAGGGCATCAGCGTGCGGATCGATTCGGCCGCTTCCTCGGGGCACCCGCGCCATGCGACCGTTCCTCACCAACCGGGTGAATACGGTCGAGTTTAATCAATCGCTTGTTCACCCACACGCTTTGGATCGCACCGATCATGGGAACGTCGGCGTCCTTTGGGCAATGGACCGCAGGAACTGCACCAGCTGCGCACGCTGGGTTGCGTTGGCGTCAAACTGGACCTGCGTCCCGCCATTGCCTTCCTGTGACCCATCCAAGACGTTCGTGAGCGTCTGGGCGAGGCCGCGGTAGAAGTATGGCGCGGTTTCATGCAGGCTTGGCAACGACGGGATATTGAACCCGTTCGCGCCCAGGGGAAGAATCGCCTGCGAAATGTCGGCAGGATTGGACCGAACCTCGTTGGTGTGGCCGGTTGTCGTCAACGTCCCTACGTTCACGACTACGCCTGGGAATTGACCCGGCTCTGGGCTTGTCACCACCAAAATCAGTTTTTTTTGGAACTATTTCCGTAACCAAATGCCAGGGGGAAGCAATCCATTGCCCTTTGCCCCTGCCGAAATCTCCAGGGGGATTTAGAATGAGGAAGGTGCAACTTGGGACCTGGCGACTGGAGCCAGTTCGCTTTCTGTACGGAGAAGGTAGCGATGGCCCTGGGAAAATTGGCCGCCGGCGCGGCCTTATCGGGATTGGCGATGCTTTCCGCGCTCAACGCAGCGAATCCCAGCGCGGTAGAGCGTGGCGAAACGGCACTGCTCACGCAGGCTTTCAATCCGCCGTCCTGGTCGGCGCAAGCGTACCGAAATGCCTGGCGCCATTGGGACGGTACGCTTCGCCGAGCGCCCCAGTCGTATGCCGCGGCGTTTCGAGAGCACTATGGCTTGCACCCCGCTCCCTATCCCAACGCTGACTATCCCATGGGACTGCGCGAAGGGAAGAGCCTGCTCACCAAGGGTATCGCCACCGACTGCCTGCTCTGTCACGCTAGCTCCATTGCCGGCAAGAGCTATGTTGGCCTGGGGAATGCTTCCCTCGATATCCAGGCATTGTTCGAGGATCTGGCTGCGGCCGATGGCCGATCGCCGAAACTTCCCTTCACCTTCAGCAATGTGCGCGGCACCTCGGAAGCCGGGGCCATGGCCGCCTATCTGCTTGGCTGGCGCGAACCAGACCTCACCATGCGCACAACCCGGCTCGAGCTGGGGTTACGCGATGACTTGTGCGAGGACGTGCCCGCGTGGTGGCTGTTGAAGAAGAAAAAAACGATGTACTACACCGGCAGCGGCGACGCCCGCTCGGTGCGCTCACTCATGCAATTCATGCTCAGTCCGCTCACGCTCCCTTCCACGTTCGATCGCGAAGAGCCCACATTCCGGGACATCCAGGCTTACATTCTCGACCTGCAACCGCCCAGATATCCCTTTCCGATTGATTCAGCGCGGGCGAAGGCAGGCGAAAAGATTTTCTCCGGGACATGCGCCCGCTGTCATGGCACTTATGGGGAACACTGGACGTATCCCAACAAAATCGTGCCGCTTGAAGAGATTGGTACGGATCCGAATCGTTATTACGGCATTTCCGCCGCTCTCGGGGCGCATTACAACCGGAGCTGGTTCGGCCGCGAACAGCCGGGCTGGCTGGCGGATGATTGCAAAGCGCGAACGACGGCCGGGTACCAGGCGCCTCCGCTGGATGGGATTTGGGCTACGGCTCCCTATTTCCACAACGGGTCCGCGCCCACGGTCTACGATGTCTTGAATTCCAAGACTCGCCCTCGGCGATTCACGCGCCCCTACCGGACCGGGTCCGACGATTATGATCCGATCAAGCTCGGTTGGAAAGTGCAGCTTGTCGAGCCGGCCACGGATCGTTCCGCGTCGGCTTACGAACGCCGCAAAATCTACGATACGGCCCTTCCGGGCCGCGGCAATGGTGGGCACACTTTCGGCGACGACCTCACGGAAGCGGAACGGATGGCGTTGATCGAATACCTGAAAACGCTTTAGTCAGCTGCCCCGGCCCTGCTCACACATCGGTCTTGAGCAAACAGTGCAGCATACAGTCAACCGCGCGCGGAATGTAATCCGGCTCCTCGTAGAGCGGAATGCCCAAGGGGAGCGTCAGCGTGTAACCGAGAGCCGTGCGGATGATTTCCCAAGCGCCATCGCGCGGATCGAGGGAGCGCCGGAAGACACCGGTCTGCTGGCCGTCGCTGATGACATGGGCAAGCAAATTCTGACTATCTAGGTAAAAAGAGCGGAGAAAGGCGGCAATTTCCTCATCGTTGGTTTCGATGAGGGTCCGGTGCATGATGCGAAATTCGAGCGCGTGTGCACGGGTCGTGCCCAGATACATATCGATGATGGCGTGCAGCTTGGCGAGAGGGTCGGTCAGTGATGCAGTGTCGGTATGCCAGCGCGTGAGCGTGGCTTGGCGAATTTCGCGCAAGACTTCCAGGAACAGGGCTTTCTTACTTTCGAAGTGCCGGTACAGAACCGGTTCCGACACCCCTGCCGCCCGCGCGATTTTTTCCGTCGTCGTATTCTGATAGCCGAGAGTGACGAACAGGTGCTTGGCCTGGGAGAGGAGCTGCTGTTTGCGGTCGGCCTTGCGCATGCGGGCTGTCGGTTTAGGGGGTTCAACCCGGCGACGTTGGGGGACACTCATCGGCTTCCTCACCGATTCCGGTGGAAATGCGTAATTCCAAGCGAGTATTCTACTGGCCTGGACAGGGATATCCCAGAGCAAGTTTGGCGGTCTGAGGGGACGAGGGGCAGTGTGGGTGGGTCGTGAGGCCGCGGAGGATGATCAAAGCACCCGTTTGATCACCGCTGAGTTACCTTCCGGCCTCAGCTACGGGAGATTCAGTAGGGCGGGCATTCACCATCTCCTTTTGGCGGCCGCCAACATGGCCGCGGCCTCCTGTCGGGTTGTCTCTCCGCGCGATTTTCCGCGGAGCATGCTGGCCAGCTCGTCCAATCGCTCGGGGTCACCAAGCAGCTCGATCGTTGTTGTCGTGCGCACGCCTCGGCGGACCTTGCGGATCGTCCACTGATGGCGCGCAAAGCTGGCGACCTGGGGCAGATGCGTTACACAGATGACCTGATGCGTCCGGCCAAGGGCGGCCAATTTTTCTCCAAGCACATCGCCAAGCCGGCCGCCGACGTTGGCGTCAATTTCGTCGAATACCAGGGTGCCGACCCGGTCATGGGCCGCCAGCACCGTTTTCAGAGCCAGCATCGTTCGTGACAGCTCGCCGCCACTGGCTACCTTCCGCAAAGGCCGGGCCGGCTCGCCGCGGTTGGCAGCCAACATCAATTCCATCTGCTCCAGGCCCGCAACCGGAACTTCTGCCGTCGCCGGGTCTTCTCCCAGTGAGCAGGGCTCCAGCACAGCATCCAGCCGCGCTTCCGCCATGCCGAGGTCGGCCAATTCGCGCTGCACCGCCGTGATGAAACGCTTGGCTACCCGTTGCCGCTGACGGCTCAGCTCGGCGCCGGCGCTGCGCAACTTGCCGAATGCTTTGACCATCTCTGATTGGATTCGGGCGCGGTCATCCTCTTCGGACTGCAAGCGCGTCGTCTGTTCATCGAGAGTGGCACGGTAGGCGATGAGGTCGTCGACGGTTTTGCCATACTTCGTTTCCAGGCGGCGCAGCAGTCGGATCCGCTCTTCCACTTCCTCGCGGCGGGCCGGGTCGGCTTCCCAATGTGCCGCCCGATCCCGCAGGATTTGCGTTACATCTTGCGTTTCCGCGCACAGGCTCCTTAACCGGGCGACAACTTCCGCCAAGGCCGGATCGAGGCGCACCCAATCTTCCGCTTCCCGCAGTAGCTTTCCCATCCGCTCGACGCAGGACCCGTCGGCATCATACAGCTCGGAACAGCCGGTCGCGGCGAATGCTTGCAATGTCTGCGCATTGGCCAGGCGTTCCCGCTCCCGGCTCAGTTCGGCCAATTCGCCCGGTTGCAGGGCGGCCGAGTCCAGCTCTTCCCGTTCGAATCGCAGGAGGGCGAGCTCCCGTTGGCGTCGTTGGCGCTGATCGTCCAGGCTGTCCAGCTGCCGCCGTAACTGGCGAACCGTCTGGGCCAGGTCCTCGTACCGTTGGCGGTGGGCATCCAGGTCTCCGAACGAATCCAGAAGACGCATCTGATAAGCTGGCTGCAACAACGACTGCGTTTCCCGCTGGCCGTGAATGTCCACCAAGATTGCGCCCAGCCGCCGCAGCGTGGACAGGGCCACGGGCTGCTCGTTGACGTAGGCATAGCTGCGGCCGGCACGAGTAAGCCGCCGCGCGAGGATGACCTGCGGTTCATCGAGTTCTTGCTCAAGGATCGTCTGGGCTTCGGTGCGCAGCTCGGCCCTGGTCAGCTCAAATCGGCCAATCACACGAAGCTCATCGGCGCCGGACCGTAAGATTTCGGCGGAGCCCCGTTCGCCCAGAAGGAGGCCGAGTCCTTCCAAGAGCAGCGTTTTGCCCGCGCCGGTCTCTCCCGACCAGGCGCAGAACCCCGGCTGAAGCTCGATGCGGAGATCTTCGATCAGGGCAAGGTTTTGGACCGAAAGTTCGCGCAGCATAGATCCACACGGCAAACAGGACGCCGAAGAGCGGTTGAGTCCGCTCCCTTTCTGAGTATGCATTTTAGCGAAGCGGCGGACTCCCTTTGTCCCATTCGGCATGGAGCACTTCCTGAGCCAGACGGGCCAGCTCATCGGGCAGCGGCATCTGGCGAAAGCGATAGATGCCGGCCGGTAGCCCGACCAGGTCCGCCTCATCCACGCGGAGCTGCTCCGAGATAGCCAGCAGAAACGGTTCACGAGCATGTTCACGCAGACGCTGGAGATGTTGTTCCACGCTAGACCGGCGCCAAAAACCGAGGATCTCCAGGAGCACGCTGCGGCCGGTGGCACGTTCGATCAAGCGAAAATCGGGGACCCAAAAGCCGTTATCCAGCCGGCGGACTTCCGTTTCTTCGGCGATATCCCAATCCGTAATCTTTTTCCGAAAGAGAGCCACAAACATTGCAACTTCGGGCGGGACATAGGTCCCGGTGTCGGCGTAGTGCGACACCAGGCCATCCGCCGGCGCCAACGTAAACGTTTTGGGTTTGCGCTGCGGTCCCCAGTTGAGCTCTGCACGCAGGTCGAAATCGCGACACAACAGGACGGCTGGCAAGAATAACGCCAATTGGAGACCGTATTTCTGCGTAGCCGTGAACAGGCTCATGGGGCCATCGAGATGGAGCTGATAGCTCTCCGACCCGGTGGACTCGATCGCACAGACGAGGCGATGAAACTTCACCAAGCGGAACAGCTGTCGATAGCGCTGCGGCGGTGCATTGCGGATGACCACATGCACTTGCGTCGAGCGGAGCAGTACAGCCTGGGCCAGCGCAACATTATAGCGATGGAGCAACCGCACGGGTGTCGTGTCCTTGAAGCCGACCAGGCGCTGCTCACTCTTGAGATCGGCGAATAGGCCTTGATCGACTAGCTCCGGTGTCAACCCGAGCGTGTCGGCCACTTCCTGAAGGACGGCTGCGCGCGGAAAGGGTTCCGGCGCTCCTGCATTCTTCTGCTCCCGGGTTCGGTTTCGGTAGGCGGTGGCCCTACGAAAGACAGCCTCCCGGAGCTGTTCCGGCGGCTGGCCGGACACGACTTCAAACGTGCAGCGATCCTCTAGCAGCTTGGCCAGACCCTGATGAATGAGCTGAGAAGGATCGTTGCCAAAGGATTCGCGCAAGTCTTCTTCCAGGCAGCCGCGCGTCCGTCCCTGTTGGGTGCGAAAGACTTCCAGGAGACGCTCGGCCACTGCCAGCCAGGTTGGGTCCGAAGCATCCAGGTAATGGGGAATGATCCGGTTCCGCGCAAAACGCACCCGGACCAGCTTACCAGTCAGCATGCTCCTCCCTCACGTCGAAGACGCGCACGGGCACCATTGTACCGGTTCCTGGCCGCCGCCGATCCTTCGGTTATAATCTCGTCATGACCAACAATGCAACGGTCCCTTTCCAGAGGGTAGCAATGCCGATTCCACGATCCTTCGGCCTGACGCGCCGCCAATTTGTCTTGTCGGCGGCGGCCCTGACCGGGTGGCCATGGCAGCGCATGCTTGCCGCCGAGCCGCCAAGACGACCCCGGGTGGCCGCGATTTACACCGTCTTCCACCACCGCTCCCACGCCCACGTTCTTCTCGAAAACTTTCTGGCACCCTATTACTTCAATGGCCAGCTCACCGATCCCGGTGTGGAGGTTGTCTCGTTCTATGCCGACCAGCGCGCGAAGCAAGGGGATATGACGGAGGACGTGGCCGGGCAGTTCAAGGTGCGGGTTTGCAAGACGATCGAAGAAGCGCTCTGCCTGGGTGGCAAGGAGCTGGCAGTGGATGCCGTGCTATCGATCGGGGAACACGGCACCTACCCGGTCAACAAACTCGGACAGACCGAGTATCCACGCAAGCGATTCTTCGATGAAATCGTGGCCGTCATGCGGCGGTCGAAGCGGTTTGTTCCGCTGTTTAGTGATAAGCATCTCTCCTACCGGTGGGATTGGGCCAAGGAGATGGTAGCGACGGCCAAGGCGCTGGGCATCCCGTTCATGGCCGGTAGTTCGGTGCCGTTGGCGCAACGCATTCCGCCGCTGGAGCTGCAGCCGGGGGCGGAGATCGTCGAGGCTGTGTCAATCCACGGCGGCGGTTTGGAATCGTACGATTTTCACGCCCTGGAAGTGTTGCAATCGCTCGTCGAAGCCCGCAAGGGTGGAGAGTCAGGGATTGCGCGCGTCACGTTTCTCCAAGGAGACGGACTCTGGAGAGCGGCGGCCGGCGGCCAGTGGTCGAAGGATTTGGCTGAGGCGGCAATGGCGGCGGAGCTGGGCACGAATTCGGCAAGTTTGAACTCGGCCGCAGGCGTTGGGCGCGCCCAGCCGCATGGCATTCTGTTGCATTACCACGACGGATTACGTGCCATGGTTTTGAAGATCGGCAGCAGCAGTACGCGCTGGAACTTTGCTTGCCGGCTCAAGAATGATCCGAAACCCAGAGCGGCGCGCTTTTACGTGGGCCCCTGGCAAAACCGCAACCTGTTCAAGGCGCTGGCGCACGCCATCCAGCAGATGATCCATACGTCTCGACCGTCCTACCCGGTAGAGCGGACCTTGCTGGTGAGCGGTGTACTGGACGCGGCCATGCATGCGCGGGCCGAGGGGAAAAGCCTGGCCACGCCCCATCTGGAGTTCACATACCAGCCGGTGGATTTCCGGGCGCTGCGTGAGAGGGGCGCTTCGTGGAAAATCATTACCGAGGACACGCCCGAATTGCCAGGAATTAACCCAAACGGCGGGAAGAAACCCGGCTAGCCTTGGCCGCGCCTCCGGTCAGGGCAACGCTTTGAACTTTAGGTTGCGGAAGTCGATGACAAAGAATTCCGCCTGCAAGCCGACGTGGCCCCGCGGCACCTGACAATCGTCCCAGGTGGTGGCGACAGTACCGTTAACCCGGACCGTGATCGTCTTGCCTTTGCAGGTGATCTCATAGGTGTTCCATTCCCCCGGCGGCCGGGCCAGCTTCGAGCCCTGCCCCAAGACCTGGAAATGTTTCATTTGGCCGTCCACCCGCGTCTCGCCGAATAGGTCTCCTAACAACGGTGGCTTGTCAAGGTGTGCCACCTGGGCCTGATGCCAAACGGTGCCATCCGCCGCGGTCCGCACGTAGACGCCGCTATTGTAGCCTGTCTTTGCGGCGACCTTTTGGAAGCGCCACTCGACATGGAAAATCCCGTCGCCCCGAACGTGTTCATGCAAAAACATCTCTTTGACGCCGACCCCGTCGCAATGCAGCGTCCGGCCGCCATCGGCCAAACTCCAGGGGTTCTTCGCATTGAGCGTCTTGTCGGGGGGAATCGGGACTCGCTTCCAGCCCTGCAAGTCTTTGCCCGATAGTAAATCGACCCACCCCTTGGAGTCCTGATCCAGGGCAGAAGGGCCCGAGGCAGGCTGCGAGTTCGCTCCAGATCCCGACGCGACGGCCAGCATGGCGGACGTCAAGATCCCGAGCCAGCCGCAAAGCAATACGTGACGCATCTGAATCATCTCCTCGTGTAGGCGGCGATTGCGATTCATTCTATGGCCAAAGGCTGCCAAGGAACAATCGAAGCGCAAGCGGCGCGGTTTGCCGCGTTCTTCTGGCGGAAGTGGAGATGCGGCCGAAACAACGGACCCCTCACCCTGATCGCCGATGTCACATGAGGAGCCTTCCATGCGGTGTACCACGTTATCCAAGGACCGTCCCGTGGCCTTGCAAGTCGAAGCCTTGGAAGCGCGATGCCTTCCTTCCACGGCGGAATATGTCACCGGATTGTATGGAGCCATTTTGCACCGCACTCCATCCCCGGCCGAGGTGGCCAGTTGGGTTAACACGCTCAACACCGGTGCCAGCTCCCAAGAGGTGGCCTTGGCTTTCACGAGCAGCTTGGAGTACTCGACCAACATGATCCGGGCCGACTACACCCTCATTTTGGACCGGCAACCGGCGCCGGCGGAGGCCGCTGGTTGGCTACAGCAGCTTCAAGCAGGGATCGGCGAAAAGCAGGTGGAAAGCCGCTTTCTCGCTTCGGATGAATTCTTCAGCCATCAAGGCGGCAGCGCCGTGCCGTGGCTGAAGGGCGTTTATGCCAAGGTCCTCGGCCGAGCCCCCGACTCCGTTGGCCTGGCTGCCTGGAGCCAAAGTCTCCAGGCCGGACTCTCCCGTGCGGCGGTGGCCCTGGCGATTGTCGATAGCCCGGAAGCGGATAGCCGGCTGGTGGCCAGTGTTTACCTGGACCTCTTACGGCGCAATCCCGACGCCTTCGGTTTGACCGCCTGGGTTGCAAAACTCCAACAAGGCTTGTCTCCGTCAGACCTGGTGGCAAGCATCGCCAGTTCCGATGAATTCATCGCCCTCACGGCTCATGGGACGTTGGATATGCCCACTGCGCTTTCGGCACCCGACAATGGTTCCGGTGATACTTCAACTTCAGTTGAACCGTATTGTGATCCGTTCCTCGGAGATCCGTTCTGTGGGACTGCGCCGATTGTCGTCGATCCAGGCCAGAGCGACACAACCACGTACGATCCCGGGACCGATTCGAGCACTTTGGACAACGGTTCCAATGACAGCGGCACGATAGCAACCTTTGATGGGGCTGGCTCTGATTGTCGCGACGGCAGCAGCGATACAAGCAGCGATACGGGACAGGATTCCTAGTATCCGGCGTAACAAACATTGCCCAGCCCCATGCCTCGATCCGGGCATAGGTGCAGTCGCAATTGTCCTGGTTCGCAACGACGGCCCAGCATCCCAGGAGCACCCGTCGTTGGCCAATGGCTTCATCTCCGGGCAACGTGCAATAGAAGAAGTCGATCAGGCCATGGAAGGTCTTCGGCGCTAATTTGCATCCGACCTGACCAAGCGCTTCCCTCACGGCTCCCCGTCCCGATGCCTGCTGAAAGCGAGCCGACGCACCTCAACAACGCGGGCTGGCCCCGTCCAGGCACGGCCGGTACAAAAAGAAGGGCCAACCCGTCCTCTTGGAACAGCCGGACCAGCTCCTCCGGCGCCTCGTGGTGATGGTTCGCAACAAGGTCGCCTACCACGCGGGGGCCGGCAAACGCAGAGCCGGGACCCCCGGCGGGTTGAGCCGCGCTGGGGAGCGCGGCGCGGGACCGCTTAGCCTGGAAGAGGATCGCCATGCGTGAATCAGAGCAGGGGCTACACGCCCCCGACCAGGACTTGTGGCAACTTTGGCGGCAGGGCCAACGGCCGGACGTCCACGCATTCCTTGCCAGTGCCGGCATCCTATCTCCGGCCCAGGTGGCCGCGGTGCTGGCGGTCGATCAACGGGAGCGTTGGCAGAGCGGCGAACGCATCCCGGCAGAAATCTACCTCCAGTTGTATCCTCTGCTTCAGGAAGATGGCGAGAAGGCGCTGGAGCTGGTCTACGGCGAGTTCTTACTCCGCGAGGAACTGGGCGAAACACCAGCGCCGGAAGAATATCTGGCGCGTTTTCCCCAGCATGCCAATCGCTTCCGCCAGCAGCTCGAACTTCACCGGGCCCTTGCTTCCAGCCGGCTCAATCAAAGCGCGGGCTTGGCCGGGGAGCCGGAAACCATCGATTCGCCGTCACCGCCTGGAAACGCGGCGGACTCTGTCGGACCAGCGCCTGACACACCCACAATACGGCCGGATCAGATTTCTCCTGTAGCACCGTCGTCGCCAAGAGAAATGGCGGAGTCGACCCAGGCTGAGCGGCCCCGCGCGTTCACGCCGCCGGTCATGGCCGGGCCGGGTGGACGCTACACCTTGAATCGGCTGCACGCCCGAGGAGGGCTTGGCCAGGTCTGGTTGGCCCGCGACTCTACGTTGGACCGGGAAGTCGCTCTCAAAGAGCTGCGCCCGGATTGCGTGGATTATCCTCCGTTGCGAGCGCGCTTCCTCGAAGAGGCCAAGATCACCGGCCAGCTCGAACATCCCGGAATCGTTCCAGTCTACGAAGTGGCCCAGCGTCCGGACAATCAACGGCCCTTCTACACGATGCGTTTCATCAACGGACGGACGCTGAGTGAAGCGACCCAAAGCTATCACCAGCAACGCCAACGCGGCCAAGCCGGGACTCTCGAACAGGTCAATCTCCTGAACGCCTTTGTCGCCGTCTGCAACGCGGTCGCCTATGCCAACGCGCGCGGGGTGATTCACCGCGACCTCAAGGGCCGAAACGTCGTGCTGGGAGATTTCGGTGAGGTCATTGTGTTGGACTGGGGCCTCGCCAAGATCCGGGGCGACGGGACGACGAAGGAGGGCGAGCCAGGAGCGACCGGGCCGGAATCGACTCGCGGCGCGCGGCAGGAGACGAACGCCTCGCGAGAGACCACCGCTTCAGGACAGGTGCTGGGCACGCCAGGCTACATGGCTCCGGAGCAGGCCGCGGGACGGCAAAACGAGATCGATCCGCGCACGGATGTTTACGGGCTGGGCGCGCTGCTCTACGAGATCCTGACCGCCCAGCCGCCGTTCACCGGCAATACCCTGGAGCAGATCCAGTGGAACGTGATGAACCAGCCGCCCATCCCACCGCGCGCGGTTGTCGCAAGCACCCCACGAGCGCTGGAGGCGATTTGTCTGAAGGCATTGGCCAAGAAACCAGCGGACCGCTACCCGTCCGCAGGGGAGCTGGCGAAGGAGATGCAACGCTACCTGGCTGACGAGCCTGTCCTGGCTCATCGCGAGCCGGTGTTGGCCCGGCTCCGTCGCTGGACACGGCGGCATCGAACCCTGGTAACCGGCATGGCAGCGCTTCTGCTCACGGCCGTTGCCGCGTTGGGCATTGGCCTGGTCTTGCTTGGCCGCAAAGAGCAAGAAGCGGTGGCCGCTCGGAACCGGGCCCAGGCCAATTTTCAGCTGGCCCGCGATGCGGTCGAACAATATTTCGTGAAAATCACGGACAACCCTCGTCTGAAAGAAGCCGGCCTGCGCGGGCTGCGCCGGGAGTTGCTCGAGGAAGCGGGTCAGTTTTATAGTCGTTTCATCCAGGAGCGGGGTCAGGAGCCGGGCCTCGAATACGAACTCGGCCGGGCGCATGTTTACCTGGCCATGGTTCGGGAAGAAATGGGTGCACTCCGCGAAGCGATCGACCAGGTTCAGAGCGGACGCGACATTCTTCAGAAGCTGGTGGACCGCAGCCCGGAGGAAGCAACGTACCGCAACCAATTGGCGTTGGCCTCCAATCGGCTGGGGCACATGTTGCAGAAGAACGGGAAGCTTGCTGAAGCCCAGGAAGCTTACACCCAGGCGCATTTTCTTTACCAGCGCTTGATGGAGGAGTTTCCCCAAGAACTGGACTATCTCCTCGGCTTGGCGAAAGTGCTGTTCTACGAGGGGTGGTTGGCACAAACTCGGCGGCAGCCGACCGAGGCCGAGCAACGATATCTTCAGGCCATCGCCCTACAAACGCCTCTGCTGGACACTTATCCGAAGCGGCCGAAGCTTATCCAAAGCCTCGCCCAGGTTCAGGGCGATTTGAGTACCTTATATCTGACGCAATTCCAGGGCCGGCAATCCGAAGCTGAACAAACTCTGCGCGCGTCGTTCCGTCTCCATCACCAGCTCGTCGACTCGGATCCGCAGAACCCGGATTATCAGATCGAATTGGCGCTCTGCCATCAAAACCTGGGTGTGCTCTATGCTCGCCTGCACCGGTTCGCAGAGGCGGAGACCGCGTTTCAAGCTGCGCGAAAGCTGAGTGAACCCCTTGCAAATCGGCACCCGGATGCACCGCGCTATCAAGTGCATCTGGTACAGATATTGGCCAACCTGGGTTCGCTTTACAGCGAGAAAAATGAGCGGGCCAGCGCAGCGGAATACGAAGAGCGAGCGCTCAACCTGCAAAAACAGCTGGTCGTTGCTTGGCCTCACGTTCCGGATTATCAGGCCAAGTTGGCGCTCCTTCACAGTGACCGGGCCGTGAGTTATCGAGAGCGGGGCCAATGGGACAAGGCCGAGCAAGAATACCTCGAAGCGGTCCAGCGGTTCGAACACCTCGCCGAAGCCCACCAGGAGGCATGGGATTACTCCCTTTCCTTGGCCGAGATATACGGGGACCTGGGCGATTTGCACCTCAAGACTGGGAAGGCGCCGGCTGCATTGGAGTGGTATGGCAAGGGGGCGGCTCGACTGGAATCGATTCACCGACAATTGCCTCAGGATGAGCGTGCCAGGTACCAGCTCATTCGGATGTACGACGGAGTGGCCCGTTCGCTCACGCGCTTGGGCCGATATGAAGAGGCCCTGAAATCCTGGGATCGAGCCATTCCGCTTGCGGCCCCCGGTCCTTCGCAAGGCGATTTGCGTGTTGGGAGAGCGCTGACCGCAGCGCGCATGCACCAGCACCGGCAGGCGACCGAGGTAGCGGAGAGTGAGCTGAAGCAGGACAGCTCCGCTTGGACCGCCTACAGCGCTGCACGTGTCTTTGCGGTTGCGTCCGCTCTACCCGATTTGGATCGTGAGCAGGCCGAGCGCTATGCTGCGCGTGCGGTGGCGCTGTTGCGAAGTGCGGTGGAAAAAGGGGATGAGCATCCCGAGGATATGAAGACGGAAACGGATTTCGAGTCGCTGCGTGAGCGCGGGGACTTCAAGCAGTTGCTCGGGGAAGTCGAACAGAAAGCGCGGGGCAATCGGAAATGACAGGTCGCGCTGGGAGAAAGCGAACGCGTTAGCGTGGCAATGATTCTGGTTTCGAACGTTCTCCCTTGGCTTCGTGGCCGCCGAAGGTTTGGATCTGCACGGGATTTTGCAGGAGTTGCGGCAACACGCGTTCCAACGCTTCAGCAACGCTCTGGGTCGCCGTGCTCCCCTGCTCAATCGTCAGGACAAGCGTGCCTGAAGGCGGGGGTGCGTTTTCTTCCCCCAGGGCTTTGAGCATGAATTTCACATCGCCGATCTGCTGCCGTGTGCCTTTGGCGACAATCGCGTTCCGCTTCGTATCCGCCTGGAGGAACGTCGCGCCCGGCTTGGCATCGCTGCCCAGCATCCCTTTGAGCGTGTCCACCGTATCCCCGGCCGAAAGCGAATGCAGCGGAATGACTTCCACAGTGCTTTCCGGTGCCTTGGATGCTCGGATGTGCCCAAGGATTTCCACTTGTTCCCTCGGCCCCGCCCAGACCATGATCGAATGATTCGTCACTGCACCGATACGGATTTCGGGTACGTCCTTGTAGATTTCCTGCAAGCTCTTGGCCAGAACCCCCGCGTTGCCGTCGGGCACCGGATAGGATTTGAGGACCGCGGGGCCCCTTCGGATCGGTTGTTGGTCCTTCTCCTGCGGCACATCGATCGTCTTCAAGATGGCTTCGGCTTGAGCAATCTTGTCGGCCGACCCGGTAACCAGGACCGTATTGCTCCTCTCGTCGACGCTGATATGGTGCAACCGCATTTTGGGAACGTCGGCGAATGTGCCGAACTGCCCTGCAAAGGCCTCGCGGACCGATAGCTGCGCCTGGAAGACTTGGAGCAACTCCTTGGGATCACCCAATAGCTCCTGGAGAACCCGCGCAGCATGCCGTGCCGGCACATACAGGCACGGATGGGAAAAGCAGCCGCTCGGTGTCTTCTGCGTACGTTGACCCGTTTCCTTTACCAGATCCCGGATGCGCTTGAGGTTTGCGACCGTATCCTGCACGATGACTTTGTTTGCCTGCGCCAAGGGGGCGACCGTGCCAAGCGGTCCCAGCATTCCCTTGATTTCCTTGGCAAAATCTTCCGCCACGAGTTCAGGGAGAGAGAAAACGACCGACACCAGCTCGGTATTACCATACCGATCCAATTCCCCCGGCAGGACCCGTGGTAAGGCCGCCGGGTCGATTTTTTCATCGAATGGCTCGATGGTGAATGTCTTGGCACGGCGGATCAGGATGAGCTTCTGCTTGAATAGCTCGTCGTTGAGGATGTCAATCACTTCCCCAAGCCGATAATGTCGGGGTGCGCCACCCTGACGGGGATTGATAAATGTCAACGTTCCCGCGGGCTTGGCGCGGGAGAGGCTCACCGGCAGGCCGGTCTGCTCGCTCAACCATTCCAGAACACTCCCCTTTTCTCCACTCCACGGCTTATCGCGCATCTCGAAGGCAATTTCCCTGTCCAATCCGTCCTGACCCCAAGCGCCGACAGCCCCGAGCAGCAAAACGCTCCCCACGATGAGGGGCGTCCTCAGATTCGGGTGGATCATGATGGCTTTCATACGATGTCGCTTCCGGAGCCTGCAAGAGCCTAAGCCCCACCCTATGAGAAACCCCAAGAATGGCCAAGGGTTGTGCAGGAACAGGACGAAGGATTGGCCGGCCGATCCTTCACCCCATCCGGGTGGCAACACCCGACTGCTGTGCTGCGGAAGAGCATCCAAAGGAATTGGTTACGCCGGTGAGACGGAGAATCCCGTTCCGAGAAGCTGCGGGGTTTGAGAGAACGACGGGGAATACCTTGAACGTGCCCAGGGCAAGTGGTTTACTAGCTTCTGTAGTTCCTCTTCCCAGGCTGGGAACGAGGGGCCCGACGGAACCGCGAGAATTCTACAGGAAAACGCGATGGCACAGCTGCGGTCCAAATCGGCCGAGCCGGCTCCTTTTCTGATTGCCCTGGGGAGCCTGGCGATTTTCTTACACCTGGGTGTCATCATCATCCACACGCTGGCTGCGCCGAGCGGTCCGTGGCCGGGCCCCGAGGGCATGACGATGGCCAGCCCGCCATCCTTCGCGCAGTCGCTGGATGAGCCGCTCGTTCCGATGTACCTCAAGCCGCTCAAGCTTACGCACAACTACCATTTTTGGGGCAACCGCCCATCCGCGCCGGGGGTCTTCGTGGATGTGAAGCTCAAGGACGCCAAGGGCGAATTGCTGACGACACTGCACTTTCCTGATTCCACCGCCAATGTCTGGGTCCGATACCTGCAAGGGCTTTTCGCGCAGGGGCTCGTCCCGGACCAGCCGATTACTCCGCCCCAGGGGGAGGCGATTCCCGCACCCCATCAGCAAGTCCGGATGGTACCCATCTGGGACGTCGCCGGCGACCAGTCGTTGCGGCTGAACCGCGTGCCCGAACATCTCATCCCTCGGAACCGTCAAGTCTACGGTCCAACCGAGTGGTCACTTGTCCTGGTGCGTTCCTATGCCCGTTACTTGTGCCGTCAGCATGGAGCGGCCATGGCCGAGGTGGTTCGCCATAGCCGGGAATCAATTCCTCCAAGCTTCTTGCAGATGGGCAACCCGCCCCCGATGGCGTTTACGGATCTCATCGCTAGCTATGGGGACCTATCCGGTGAGCAAAACTCGCATTAGCGGACGTACGAGTGCAGCGAACGTGGACCTGTCCACGCCCACGCCAGCCGGACCGATCCGCGCGTGGATACGCTTCTGGTTCACTCCCACCGATCCGGTCGGACTGCACGTTGTGCGCCTGGCGGCTGGTCTGGTGTTCCTGGCCTGGCTGTTGCCCCTGGCCGGAAATGTCGATGCGCTGTTCGGGCTCGACGGCTGGTTCGATCGCCAGGCTTACCGGGAAGCGGCCCGGATCTCTGGTGAGTTGCCGCAGCCCATTACCTGGTCGATCCTGTACTTGTGCGGTTCCAACGCCGGCCTCTTGAAGGCCGTCTATTGGCTTTCGATGGTCGTCCTGATCTTGTTCACCGCTGGGTTGTGGACACGCTTGACGGCGATCCTGACGTGGTTGATCGTTGCTTCCTTCACGGCGTCGCCGGCGTTGGGCTCGGATGCCGACAGCCTGCTCCTGATGTTGACGCTTTACCTGATGGTTGGCTATGTGCTCCTTGGCCTGACGGACCGCGACCAACCGGTCACCGCGCGGTTGCTGGGGGCGCGTGGCACGTTTTTGTTTGGACGGCGGCCGGCAGCCGAACACGTGTGGGAACATAAGAGCGTAGCGGCCAATGTCGCCGTGCGCCTGTTGCAGGTCCACTTCGCCATCGTGATGGCGGTCAGCGGCCTGCACAAGCTCCAATTCGGCGATTGGTGGTCGGGGCTCGCCCTGTGGTATCCGCTGCACCCCGTCATGGAGATGAACGCACGCACCGCCGACACTCCCACGCAAGTTAGCTCCAGCTTGATGCTGCTCGGCCCGGCTGCCTACGCCATGCTTGCCTGGCAAATTGGATTTCCGGCATTCGCTTGGCGGCCACGCTGGCGTCCCGTTCTGCTGGGCGGCGCGCTGGCGGGGGGATTGGGTTGTGCCTTCCTCTACGGGGTGCCGGTTTTCGGACCCGCTTTCTGTGCCTGCTGTCTCAGTTACGTATCGGCAAAGGAATGGCATCGCCTGATTGCTCTGATGCGGTTGGTTCCCGGCGTGCAGCGGATCGCTCCCCGCCTCGCGGCAGTCTCCGAGCCACTCGTCCCACAGGGAACACGATGAGAAGAACCATGATGCGCTTGAAGATCGGTCTTTGCCTCCTCGCCGGGAGCGCCAGCCTCCTGGTGTGCGCAAGCTGTGCCCCGGTCGATTCCCCTGACGAGAAGCTCATCGCCAAGCCGACAACCGAGGCGCAAACGGTGATCCCGATTCCCGCGCCAGTGCTTCCTTTGTCGTCACGGGGAGCCGGCAATGATAAGCTGCTCAAGGATCGCATCGAGACGGTGATTGGTCAGGTTCGCCAGCGGGAGCTACTGCTGAACAACGGGTTCTGGACGGTGTTCCATGGCATCTTGGGGCTGGGTCCCAGTGTTTCGCTCAAGCATCCCCTGCTCGGTGTCCAGGTCAATGCCGTGGATTACATCTGTAGCGGTGGAGAGCTGCGTGGGCTACATTTCATTCCCACGGAATACGGCGTCGACGTGGAAACCGGAGAGATGTTCGTCAGCCAGGGACACCAGGACCAATTTGTGGCGGAGATGGCCCAATGTGGCATGCCGGCCGACCGGGAGTTTCGCATCCAGGGCAAACAATACCACTTCCTCGATTTCGTCCGCCATAGTCAGATGCGGGCTCGGGTGAACGCCGGCCAGGAACTGAGCTGGACGATCATCGTGGTTGGACAATATCTGGGAACCGACGTCTCCTGGACCAACAGTTACGGCGAAAGGCTCCGCTTTGAAGATCTGGTGCGGTACGAAGTCGATGCCAATGTCGAGCAGGCGGCCTGTGGCGGCACCCACCGGCTATTTGGTCTCCAGTGGGTGCACAACTTGCATCTGCGGAACGGCGGGAAAACGGAAGGCGTTTGGAAAGACCTGGCGGACGAACAGGCGAAGTACCAGCGGTTGGCTCAGCAATATCAGAACGCGGACGGTTCGTTCTCGACGGAGTTCTTCCGCGAGCGTGGGAATTCTCCAGACATGCAGCTGCGCATGAATTCGACTGGCCACATCTTGGAGTGGCTGGCCTATTCGTTGCCGGAATCGGAACTCCACAAGGAGTGGATCGAGCGGGCCGTGAACCGCCTGGCCCTGATGTTCCTGGAGATCCAGAATCAACCCATGGAAGGCGGTACGTTGTACCACGCCGCCCACGGTCTCCGCATCTACCACGCACGGCTGTTTGGCGATGGGCTGGGAGAGCAGAAGCCATTCTTGGTGCTGCCTTCGCGATAGCCGGCTTGTGAACTCCGCGCATATCCAGAATCTCATCCATATTTTCCGCTCTGCCAGCAGTTCCTTCGAGAACAGCAGAGATCGGGATCCATGCGGTCCAAGGCTTCCCTGAATGAGTCCGCGCGGAACCCGCCAGGGCAGGGTTGCAGGAACGGTGCTGTCAGGATTGGTAAAATATACGAGGAGAGGTAATTCTCATTACGGGGGATTCGCGATGGCCAAGAAAAAACCGAAACCGAATCGAAAGCCGAAGCAACCCCGCTCGCCAAGCCGGACGGACATTCCCGACCGGCGCGCGCTGGAAGGCCAGATGTGGGGGAGCTTCGGCGGTGCACGGGGGGATTCGCCGCTCGATCAAGCACAACAGATCATGTACGAGGCCTTTGAGGAGCCAGATGAACGGCGCAAGCTCGATCTGGCGAAAGAAGCCCTCGCCATCTGTCCCGACTGCGCGGATGCCTATGTCCTTTTGGCCGAGCACGCCCCCACCCGCAAGCAAGCCCTTCATTTGTACGAGCAAGGCGTGGCGGCGGGAGAGCGGGCACTGGGTCCAGACCTCTTTCGAGAGGAGGCCGGCCATTTTTGGGGTCTTCTCGGAACCAGGCCGTACATGCGCGCCCGGCTGGGACTGGCTCATGCTCTCTGGACTACCGGTCGTCGGGAAGAGGCCGTGCCGCACTTGCTTGAGATGCTCCGGCTGAACCCCAACGATAATCAAGGCATCCGCTACACCCTGGCCGGCTTTCTGTTCTTCCTCGAGCGCGACGAGGATTTGGCTCATCTTCTCGAACAATACCCGGACGAAGGATCGGCTGCATGGGCTTACCATAAAGCGTTGCTCGCCTTCCGCCAAAATGGTGATGATCCGGCCGCCCGGCGATTGCTCAAGGAGGCCAAGAAGCAGAACAAACACGTCCCGGCCTATCTGCTGGGTGAGAAGTTTCCACCCAGTGAGTCGCCTGACTACTACATTCCAGGGGATGAGAGCGAAGCCCTTGAGTACATCAGCAGTTCCCTGGCCGCATGGAAGTCGACACCAGGGGCCATCGCCTGGCTGCGGGCCAATATCAAACCCAAGAAGCGAACCAATCCAGCTTCGCGCCCCAAGGGGCCCGAGCATCTCCTCAAGAAATACCTAGTCGACGAACTGCCCCAAGAGCACGATGTCTGGCAAGTCGATTTCCGCCAGATGCCAGCTTGGATCCCAAACGGTGGGCAACCGATTCGTCCCTGGGTCGTGCTGGTCGCAAGCCCCACCAACGAACTTGTCCTTGCACATGCCATTTCAGAAGTGCCACCATCGGACGCGCTCCTGTGGGACGTGCTCGCGCAGGCCATCCTGCGTCCGCTCTCGGGGCACCCGCATCGGCCCACCGAGATTCATGTACGGCCGGATGCACGCTGGGAATCCTTGCAGCCGCACCTTGAGGAAATCGGCATGGGGTTGCACTTCCACCAGGAACTGAAGCCGCTGGCCGAAATCCTCAAGCAGATGTGCGTCCATGTCTGTGGTGAGCCCCGGCCTGGGCTTCTTGATATCCCCGGAATCCGACGGGAGCAGGTTGGCCGATTCTACGAGGCTGCGGCTTCATTCTTCCGAGAGGCGCCGTGGAAACGGGTTGGTTATGAATCGGCGATCCGGGTCGAATGCGACAAGTTCCAGAACGGTCCGTGGTACGCCGTCCTCATGGGACAATCCGGCTTAACGATGGGCGTGGCGCTTTATGAGGATCTGAAAACGTTAACTCGGATGTGGACAAACGACGGCGACGATGAGCAGAACGCCCGGCAGACGGTAGCCACCACGGTCACTTTCGGAGAAGAATGGACCATTTCGGTGGCCGACTTCGAAGCGATTCAGCAGCACGGCTGGTCCGTGGCCGGACCTGATGCTTATCCTGAAGTCTTCCACAAGGAGCGGGGCCTGTCGGTCCGGCCGCCGCTGGCCTGGGAACTCGAGCTGTTGGAAGGATGCCTGCGGGCAATTCCCGAGTTTGTCAGACGCCGCCCGCAGGACGATCTGGCTAAGGAGACAATGACGGTGCCGGCGGCGACTGAATCCTTGCAACTCGTGCTCGGGTGGGTGGGGGAAGAGGAGCAGGTCAAAGCGAGGGAACGCAAGCGGTAAGGGCAGAGCATGCGTGGTAACAGTGTTTTGCCTCAGTCGAATCTGGAAAAACGCTTCGTTCGGGTTAGCATTACCTGAACGGAGGTTTCCCCATGAACAAGCCGCGACGTCATTTTGCCGATTCTGAGAAGGTCGCCATCCTCAAACGGCATCTCCTTGATAAGGTCCCCGTCTCCGATCTCTGCGAAGAACTCCAGATCTACCCCAACCAGTTCTACGACTGGCTCAAAAGGTTCTTCGAGAACGGCCACCTCGCTTTTGCCAACGGCCGCAAGAGCAAGCCCGCCGAGGACGCCCAACAGCTCAAGATCCACAAGCTCGAAGCCAAGCTGCAAAAGAAGAACGAGGTCATGGCCGAGCTGATGGAGGCCCACACCGAACTAAAAAAAAGTCTTGGGGAAGACTGACCGGCTGCTGGGTCCCCCACGATACGCGCGACCAGCTCGTCGATTTCGTTCGCTCCTGGTCGGACAAGACCGACATCCCGGTCACGCGCTTTCTGCCCTGGATCGGCATCGGCCGCAGCAAGTACGAGGACTGGCGGCAACGCTTTGGCCAGGTCAACGAGCACAACACCTGGGTGCCTCGCGACCATTGGCTCACGGACACCGAAAAGCTCGCCATCTGCACCTTCGCCCGTACTCACCCGTTGGAGGGCTATCGCCGCATGACCTTCCTGATGCTCGATGCCGATGTGGTCGCGTGCAGCCCCCGGCCAGTGTCTACCGCGTCCTCAAGAAGGCGGGGCTCCTGGCCGGGCCGTCGCCGCACGTCACCAAGAAAGGGACCGGCTTCGTGCAGCCGCTTGGGCCGCACCAGCAATGGCATGTGGACATCAGCTACCTCAACATCGCTGGCACCTTTTACTTCTTGTGTTCCATCCTCGACGGCTACAGCCGTTTCCTCGTCGACTGGGAAATCCGCGAGAAAATGGAGGAAATCGACGTGGAAACCATCCTGCAACGTGCCCGCGAAAAGTTCCCCGGCACGCACCCCCGCATCATCACCGACAACGGGCCGCAGTTCATCGCCCGTGATTTCAAAGAGTTCATCCGCATCGCCGGCATGACTCATGTGCGCACCGCGCCCTACTACCCGCAGTCCAACGGCAAGATCGAACGCTGGCATAAAACCCTCAAGGGCGATTGCATCCGCGTTCAGGTGCCGCTCTCGGCCGACGAAGCACGCCGCATCGTCACCGATTACGTGGCGCATTACAACGAGGCGCGATTGCACAGCGCCATCGGCTATGTCACCCCCAAGGACAAGCTCCTGGGCAACGACGCGGCGATCTTCGCCGCACGCGATCGCAAACTGGCCGAGGCCCGCGAACGCCGTAAGCAGCTGCGGCAAACGCGCCACGACCAGGAGCAGGCCGGCGCCGAGACTTCACGGCCCGCCATCGACTTCGCTGCCGTGCGGGCCGCCCTCACCATCGCCCAGGTCTTGACCCTGCTCGGCTTTGTCCCGCGCTCCGATCACGCCGGCCAGCAGCGCGGCGCCTGCCCCCTGCACGGCTCTACCACCGGCACGGCCCGTTGCTTCAGCGTCAACACCCACGCCGACACGTTCCACTGCTTCAAGTGCAACCGCTCCGGCAACGCCCTGGACTTGTGGGCCGCTGCCAACCGCTTGTCCCCTTACCACGCCGCCGTCGACCTGTGCCAACGCCTGAACATCCCGCTGCCCCTGCGGCAACCGCCTCGACCCGGCAACAGAGAAGAGGAACCCGTAGCCACGCAATCAAACACCTGTACAATCCCCTGAGCGTCTCAAGGGAGGTCATCTTTTACCCGCTAACTCGGACCCAGCGACTTTCCATTTCAGGCTGAACCAGCACAACAGGACTTCCCTGCCCGGATTCCGCGTTCCAGGAGTCGATTGCCGAAGGGGGGATGAGAGGGCCTTCCTTGGCCCTCACTCGTAGCCATGCATCGCCTCGGCAAATCCAGGAATTCACGGACCGGTGTGCTCGGTCTATGCCGGATCAAGTTGTCAACAGCAGCTCAGCGTGAGCGGATGCATACTTCCGGCTCGCCCGTTTTGCCAAATCCTGAAGGGATTCCATTTCCCGGTTACTTCGCCGCTCCAATTCGGCCCTGAGGATAGCAACCCGGCTCGGAGCCTCGATGCCGAGGCGAACGCGTCCCCGATCCGTGGCCAAAAGGGTCACGGTGATGTCACCATCGATGATGACCTGTTCGCCCAGCTTCCGCGTCAGAACCAACATGCCAACCTCCACGAAAAGGTGACCTTGCCGAGGGCAGCACTGCCGACCGCTCTTGCTGAGGCAACGCCATTTTGTCCCTCTATTAAAGAAGTGCGAAAACGACCCCGTTTACTGACACGGGGGGAGCAAAAATCTGAAAAATCGGAAAAAATCGACCGAACCGCGCACGAAGGAAGCCAGTTATTTTCTCTATCTTGCCGAGCTTTGCACAACTGGCGCCGTAAACGCCCGGCTCATTCCTGGATCAACATCTGAATTTCCGTTAGATAGTTTTTGGGATTTCCTTTGAATATCATTCCCGGTCCCTTCACGTAAACTTCACGAGTGGGTAGGGCGATCTCGTACCCCTTTTCCTTGATGTGCGTCAAAATCTTGGCGTAGGACCGTCCCAGTTCTTCGTACGGTCCCTTGTGCAGCAACGAAACGCAACGTCCGCCCTGCAATTCACGGATCGAGATTCCCTCCACCGCTTTCCGCTGCCGAATTGGCATACACGCTTCGAAGTCGGCGTCCTCTTCGCGGTACTCCGTGTCGTAGTGCAGCAGAAAGCACTTCCCGGAGATATACCTTCCGAGCGCTCTGCTGATCGTGGCGAAGCTCTTGCCACATTCGCTGTAGCGGCCCTTCATGCGGATGCCGGCTACGAGCATCGGGTCGAGGTGCTTCTGTTCAACTTGAAACGTCGAGTTTTGCAGAACCATGCGTGCCTCCCTTTCGGTACGAAGGATTTGATTGAGCGAATCCACAATTGTGCGGTGCCGCCGCATCTGGGCTTCCAGGATCCCTTTCTGCCGCTCCAGGAAGTCCACGATGTCGGCTTCGTCGTCGTAGCTGGCCAGCAGGTCGTTAATCTGCTCCAGCGAGAATTCCATGTCGCGAAGGCGGGTAATGAGACGGGCCTTCTCAATTTGCCGCGGATCGTAATAACGGTATCCGCTCTGGTCCTCCACGCAGGCAGGGATCAGGATCCCCTTCTCGTGGTAGAAGCGGAGTGTCTTGATCGTTAAACCGGTGATTCTGGAGAACTCGCCGATGGAAAACATGAACCCGCCCTCATCCGGGGAAGTCATCATTTTTCGGTATGTCGAGAGGATACGGCCTCCCGCAAGGGGAGAGTCAAGGGAAAAAAGAAGTCGGAAGCGATTCTCCACGGAGGGCACGCGGTACAGAGAATGGCTGCTGCAAGTCCGGAACGCGATTGCGGTTCGAGCGTTGACCTTGCTTCCCTTGCTCCATCGGTGTTGCTAGACTCAAGAAAATGGATTGATTTCGCCACCCTGCTCGATAAAGGCGCTGCATCATGCCCCCTGACCCATCGACCCCGGCCGCTGCCGATCGCAATCTCCTCTTCGGCATCATGGCCCTACAAATGGATTTCATTAACCGCGATGCGCTGATCACGGCCATGAATGCTTGGGCGCTGGACAAGGCGAAGCCCCTGGGACAAATCTTGCAGGAACAGCGGGCACTCCGCAAAGAGGATCGCGACCTGCTCGATGTGCTCATCAAGCGCCACCTCCACATGCACGGCGACAACGTACAGAAAAGCCTGGCTTCGCTCAGTTCGGTGGGATCCCTGCACGAAGAGCTCCAAAAAGTCGGCGACGCGGATGTGTGTGCCAGCCTGGCTTTCGTGCAGCGTGCCGGTCCCCACGATGATCCATACGTCACCCGACCGTCCACCGCCGGACAGCCGAGCGTCCCCGGCCAGCGATTCCGGATTCTGCGGGAACACGCCCGCGGGGGGCTCGGCGCGGTGTTCGTCGCCCAGGACGAAGAACTGCACCGCGAGGTTGCCCTGAAGGAGATCCAGGAGAAATATGCCCACCATATCGAAAGCCAGACGCGTTTCCTTCTGGAAGCCGAGGTCACCGGCGGGCTGGAGCATCCCGGCATCGTTCCGGTCTATGGGTTGGGCCGCTATCCTGACGGCCGGCCATTCTACGCCATGCGCTTTATCCGCGGCGACAGCCTCCACGAAGCTATCCGACGGTTCTATGCCGCGGACGCAGAAAAGCGCGACCCCGGGGAACGCTCATTGGCCTTTCGGGAGCTGTTAGGGCAGTTTGTGGCCGCGTGCAATGCCCTGGCCTATGCCCACTCCCGCGGCGTGTTGCACCGGGACGTGAAGCCGCACAACATCATGCTGGGCAAATATGGCGAGACCTTGCTCGTCGATTGGGGCTTGGCCAAGGTCATGGGAGACGGCGAGGGGCGATCGAAGTCCGAGGAAGGCATCTTGCATCCGTCCACGAGCGGCGACTCAACGCCGACCCAGGCGGGGCATGTCATGGGTACGCCGGCGTACATGAGTCCCGAACAGGCGGAGGGCCGTCTGGACCGGCTCGGCCCCACTGCGGACATTTACAGCCTGGGGGCAACATTCTATGAGCTGCTCACCGGCCAGCAATCGGTCCAGGGACGCCACCTGGGCGAGATCCTTGCCAAGGTCAAACGTGGGGACTGGCTACCGCCACGCAAGATGCGCAAGGACGTGCCGGCGCCGCTGGAGGCAATCTGCCGTAAAGCGATGGCTCTACGCCCGGAAGATCGGTACGGATCCGCTTTGGAGCTGGCGGGGGATATCGAACACTGGCTGGCCGATGAGCCAGTGTCCGCCTACCGCGAACCGTTGTCGTGGAAGCTGCGCCGCTGGGTGCGGCGGCATCGTGGACTGGCGGCGGGGGTAGCGGGGTTGTTGATTACGACCGTGGCGGCGCTCGCGATCGGAATTGTCGTTGTCAATGACCAGAGGAATCGCGCCGAGCAGGCGCGGTTAGAAACACGGCAGACGTTGGACGAAGTGTTTTCTCGGGCGATCGACGGTTGGCTGGCTCGGCAGGAGATCAAGAAACTCGAGCCCGCTCAGCAGGAGTTCTTGGAAAGGGCACGGGAACGGTACCGGAAATTTGCGGATGATGCCGGAGCCAGCGAGGAGGACCGTGCCGGTGTGGCCGCGGCTTATTTGCGCCTGGGGGAAATTCATCGGTGGCTGGGCCCGGCCCGGGAGGCGGAGAAAGCTTACCGGAGCGCCATCGAGCATTACAAGCAGCTCATGGCAAATTTTCCCAAGACGGCAGACTACCAACGGGCGCTCGCCAAATCCAACAATAGCCTGGGAAATCTTTTGATAGCAGACGGACGGTTACGGGATGCCGAAAGAGTTCTCCGTGAGGGCATTACGCTACAGCAACAATTAGCGAATGAGTTTCCAGCAGCCCCCGCGTACCGTCAGGATCTGGCTCGGAGTTACAATGATCTAGCCAATCTGCTGAAGAGAATGGGGCGATCGAAGCAGGCGGAGGAATCCTACCGGAAGGGCCTGACGGTCCACAAGCAACTGGTGGAACAATCTCCCGAAGTGGCAAACTATCGTGAGGATCTCGCGACCGGCTACAATAACCTGGGTACGCTGCTGCAAAAGATGGGTCGCATCGACGAAGCTCAGCGCAATTATGGAGACGCGCTCACTCTCTACCAGCGATTATCCATCGACTCCCCGAATGTCCCCAAGTATCTCCACCGGATGGCAATCACATGTCTCAACCTGGGCCTCCTCTTTCGTGACACGGGCCGGCTTCAGGAAGCAGACACTCCCTTGCGCGAGGCTATTGCACTCTTTCAGCGCTTGCTGGCCCAGTTCCCCGCTGCTCCATCGTACCGCCAGGAGTTGGCGACGAGCTACAATGTGCTAGGAAAACTGCTGCGAGAGAAAGGCGACCAGGCCGATGCGGAAAAGCGGTTGCGTGAAGCCCTCGATATGCGCAAGCAATTAGCCGAGGAAAACCGTGCTGAGCCAAGCTACCGCCAAGATCTGGCCAGGAGCCAGAATGACCTGGGCGACTTCCTGCTCGAGATGAAGAAGCCGGAGGAGGCAGAGGCAGCTTTCCAGGCCGCTCTCAATATCCAAAGGAAATTGGTGGCCGAGCCAGATGCCATGCCCGATTACGCGAATGACCTGGCGATCACCATGGATAGTCTGGCGGAACTCTTCCGCGCACGCAAGGATTATCGCCAAGCGCGCCAGCTCCTAGTTGATGCACTCCCCCACCATGAGGCTGCGTTGAAGGCCTATCCTGAGAGCCCCATCTACCAGCGGATGTTTCGGTACAACCGCATAATCCTGGCCTCGGTTCTCGCGGGACTGGGGGAACATGTTGCCGCTCAGAAAATTGCCGCCGAGCTGGCGGCCAAGGGCTGGAATCCCGCTGGGGATGCGTATGGCGCGGCACGCGCTTTGGCACAATGTATCAGCGTGGTCCAGACCGATGCCGAGTCCAAGCGGTTCCTCGGGAGCTACGTCGATCAGGCGTTGGCGATGCTTCAGCAGGCAGTGAAAAGAGGTTTCAAGGATGTTGACCGCCTCCGCAAGGACAAAGACCTGGAACCGCTGCGCACCCAGCCGGGCTTCCAGGCGCTGTTGAAGCAATTGCAGGACTCCGGAGCCAGAAATTGATCGCGTTGCCCAATAATTCGTGGCTGGCGCTGGCTTTCCGCACGCCCTCCTGGCTAAGCTGTTAATTTGCCTTAACACGGGATCTGGGTTCCGTTAACTTTGATTAACACGAGGTGGAGATGGAAACGGTAGGCCGCCGCCATGTTTTTGGGCTATAACCATATGCGGACTTTTGTTTTAGTAAAATGTTCCGCAATAGTTAGAACCGGGGCCTGATCGATCATGAATTGGCCTCGCGGTGGTGCGGCACACGAATTGCTTTCATCTACACGATTGTTAATCCGTTCAAGGGTGCATTCTGGTAGCCACCACGACTGCCTGGAGCTTCGTCGCCCTAGCGAGATTGTTCCCTTGCGGTTGCCCCGGGCGCCAGGTTCGCCTCTTCGTCCAGTCTTCGCTCCCCAGGAGGCGTTGGTGCCATGCGAAACCAGAATCGAACCAGGAAATTCCGCCGACCGTTGTTCATTGAACGGTTGGAAGATCGTGCTCTTCTGTCAGGCAACATCACGGCAACTTCCAACAACGGCGTGCTCTCCATTCTCGGAGATACCGGTAATAACGATGTCGAGATTTCCCAATCGGGCCCGGCGATTGTTGTCGCCAGTATGACCAGCACCATCAACGGTCAGTCGAATCCTGTTTCGTTTACCAACGTCAATTCGATCCAGGTCCAGTTCCTCGATGGCGTGGATTCCGTATCCATCAACGGAATCCACATCCCGGGCGCCTTGAGCGTGACCGAAGGAACGGGCCCGGACACGCTCATGGTCGTCAATTCAACGTTTCAGCAGCTTGATTCCACAATTGGTAGAGAGTTCAACCCGGCCGTCACGGCCCCCAAGTTCGATGTCAATTCCACGGTTAGCAACGACGTCATCACGGGAGATCATGTCAACCTCAGCATCCTCAATGGAAGCGGGGTGAGCGGTCGGTCGCTCATCGGATTGCCGGTCAGCGGACTCGGTTCGCTGATTAATGTGGCGATGAGCGGTCTCACGTTCAGCGGTGGCGGTAAACTCAATGTTCGAGCCGACGATGGAATTCCCTATTTCAATCCGGCGACGCACATGCTTACCCCGGCATCCAGCGCCTTGTTGAACTTCATTCGCACCACCGGAAGTACTCGGGTCGTTCTGGGCGATCACTTCCAGAATGTTCAGAGTGATTTCGGCCAGCTCGGCAGCTTGGCCCTCTCTGTTGGGAACGACGCGGATGTGGTGGACGTCTCGGAAAATGTGATCCAAGGGAGCGAAACCGTCATCGTAGGGAATGATGCCCCCTATCCAACGTCACTCTTGCCGCCTCCCTTTGTCACCGTGAACGGTCAGGTCGGGGTTGGTCCTTCCGGCGGCGATCTGCACGTCCAAGTCGGCAGTAACATCAACCCGACCGTCCCGATGTGGGACGTCCAAGTGGTGAGCTCTCCCAACGAAGGGCCGAACGCTCCCGGCGCGATGATCATTCATGGGAGTTTGCAGATAATGGCCGGCAATGGGGACGCTGTCACCGTGGATCCGACCAGCGATGACGGCCCATTGGATATTGCCATGGGCGATGGCGGCATCAATAGCCTGGAATCGCTGACGATGCTGGATGTCGACAGCAACGACCCGTACATCACGTTCAACAGCAAGCGCGGCGACACCGTCAACATCAATCTCACGAACGTGAGGGTCCACGATGCCAATGCCTACTTCTTCATGCGGGACTTCGGCCACGGCACCGATGTGGTCAATCTGTCGAATGTCCAGGTCGCAGGACTGTTCACCGTATTGCTTAGTGACTCTGGGGACAACGTCGTCACGGCGCAGAACGTCCACGTGCTGCGCGGCTACATCTTCGGCGGCGGCCGGTTTGGCAACCGTTACATCAATCTGGGCGGCAACAGCGGTTATTCGGTGATTGGGTTCATACCCGGATAGAAACACAAAGTCCGTAGTCCGTAGCCACAGTGCTACGGACTACGGACTAAGATCACTTTTTCGCCGTCAATTCATCCGCCAATTCTCCGGCATCGTAGACTTTGCGGAGGGCCTCGACGATGCCTTGCGAATGGACGGCCACGGCGCGGGCTTGCTTGTCGGTGTAGACGAAGTCGAGCACCAGGGACTGAATGTTCCCGTCGAAAATCAAGCCGACGAGCTCGGCGTTGCGATTGATCACGGGGCTGCCGGAGTTGCCTCCGATAATGTCCGCGGTGCATACGAAATTGAACGGCGTGTCCAGATTGAGCTTGTCCTTGCGCTCGATCCAGCGGGGCGGGAGATCAAACGGCGGCTGATTATGGTGTTGCTTGGCCCGCAGGTAGAGGCCGGCGAAATTCGTCTCGAACGGGATCTGTCCACCGTTTTCCTCGTACCCTTTGACGACGCCGAAAGCCAGTCGGAGCGTAAACGTGGCATCCGGATAGCTGGTCGCTCCTTCGACCGCATATTTGGCCCGAGCAATCTGAG
>DATGIQ010000661.1:0-15353 GCA_035295665.1 Gemmataceae bacterium
AGGGGGCTTTGGTTCTTGAAAAAGTGCGGCCAAGCGTTCCGATTCGGCCGGACTTGATTGCCGTGCGGGCAAATCCAAGCATGCTCTGGCCGGATGGGGGCTTAAACCCACGCCGCTACATGGCCTGGAGCGTAATGTCCATGGGATCATAGAGGATGGGGAGGAAGCTCGGGTCGATATTCGTTGTCGCAAAGATCCCGCTCGAGGAACTGAAGAGCAGGATCGCGTAGGTACTTCCGCTTGGGGGAACGAAGTTGTTGATCAGGCTGACATTGAGCGTTCCGTCCAGCGTGGCTTGGCCGGCGATGACCAGTTGATCGAACCCCGTGCCGCCGATGCGGATATTCAAAACGCCCGCGGCCAATTGCGTGTAGTCGCCGTTGATGGTGAGGGTGCCCGCCGTGCCGGTGTCTCCGGGATTGACCTGACCCGTATTGGTCAGGCTGCCGTTGATCGTACCGGAGCCCACGAGCAGTCCGGCGTTCTGCACATTGCCATTGACCATGCCATCGTTGACAAACGTGATTCCGGAATTGAAGAGGATGGTGCCCGAAACGGTGAGCGTGCCGGTGTTGATGACCTGGGGCATGTCACCGGGATTGCCGCTGAAGTCGAAGTGATTGCCGTCCTGGGCATCGAAGGCTCCTGCGTTATTGGCGCTGGAGTTGCCGCCCATCGAGATGCCACCGTTGTCCATCCAGATGATATGCCCACTGGGCCGGATGTTCAACGTCCGGTTGTTCAGGTTTTTGGACCCATTTCCGCTGATGGTCATCTCGGCGGTCCCCTGGCCCTCCGAATCGATGTTGGTTATGCCCGAACCGCTCATGGTCCCTGCCGTCCAGGACATTTGTGCCGTTACCGTAAGTGGGTCGCTGCCGCCCAGTTCGCCGCCGCTCAGTGTCACCGTCGGAATCAAGATACCCAGGCCGCCGCTGAAATTCGCCAGGCCGGCGCTGATATTTAGTGCATTGCCCAGACTCGCCACCGGGCTATTGAACATCACATTTCCCCCGAGGACTTGCGTCCCCGTGGCACTACCAGTGAGATCGTACGTTCCAAGGATATTTGCCGTGCCGCCACTGAAGCTAACCGTGCCCGCGCCGGTGATACTGGAACCCGTCATGAAATCATTCTGCCCCTGGTTAAAATCCAGAATGGCGCCCGCCATCACAGTAACAGTACTGGTGACCGGCAACGTGTCGTCGGCAGCTAATTGGAGGGTCCCTTGTGCGACCGCGGTTGCACCTTGGTAAGTGCTCGGGGACAATAGATCAAGGGTGCCTGTTCCGTCCTTGGTCAGGCCTCCCATCCCGCTGATGGTGCCGCTGAACGTCGTTGAAGTATTATCCCCACCGATGGTTAGGGTCCCAGTCCCCAAGGTTACGCTGCCGGATCCAGCTAACGAGGCAACCGCGGCGTCAAAGCTATTCAGATCGAGTATGCCGCCTGTCATTACCACTGCACTGGTGGGTGAGAAGACACCATCCGCACCTTGTTGTAGGGTGCCGCTGCTGATGCTCGTTTGGCCCAGAAAGTCGCACTCGGCAGTCAGCATCACGGTCCCTGCTCCCCCTGCCACGAACAGGGATCCGCTACCTGTTAGGTGAGAATCAAATACGATGGCAGCAGTGGTCGTGACGGTCAAAGTGCTTGCCAACGTGACCAGGCCCGTGAAGCGAATGCTGTTCCTGCCGCCAATGGTAGCGGGGCCGTTCACGAAGAGTGCGTTGTCCAACTGGAGCACCTGGGGAGTCGTTTGGATCGTGCCCCCGTTCAGAAATAGCGAACCGGTGCCAAAAGCCAATCCATCCCCGATCGCCAAGGTTCCATCCGTTAACATCCAGTCCCCGTTGTACTGGGGATTACCAGCGGTCAGTGTAAGGGTTCCGGTACCGATCTTGACCAGCAGGCCCACGCCGCTCGTACTCTGGAATATTCCGCTGTAAATGGTCGAGGTATTGTCGCCGCCAATGGTCAGCGTTGCCGATCCCACCCGAACCGAGCCCCCTCCGCTGAGCGACCCAGCGGCATCGCTAAAGTTGTTGAGATCAAGGGTTGCCCCCGTGGCCACCAAAACCGCGCTGCTGCTGGGAAGGGCATTGGTAAACCCCAAGCGGACGATGCCGCTTAGAACGCTCACGCGTTGGGAAACGATGTTCGAGCCCAGGACCGTGAAGGAGCCAGGCCCTGTATCCACACTCACCGCATCGCCGGCGTTGAACTTGATCAGGTTGCCACCGGCAGCCGACAGCCCGCCAATGCTATTGCCGGAGGCGGTGCCGGGGGGCAGCATCACGCCATTGCCACGGTTGCCAAGGGCCAGAGTGCCCGTGCTGTCGGTGCCGATGAAGTTGCCTTGCACCAAGTTGTTGCTCAGGCTCCCGGTCAGATCGATTCCGTCCTTCTGGTTTCCGGAGATGACGTTGCCTGCACCGACGACGACTCCGCCCAGCGTGTTGAAGGCACCATCGAAGGTAATGCCGCCTCCGACATTACCGACCATGCTAGAGTCCCGCGCGTCAGTGCCGATCAAGTTCCCCTGGACCAAGTTGTTGCTGCCGGTCACCTGGACGCCGAACGATTGGTTTCCTGAGATGACGTTGCCTGCCCCAGCCGTTGTCCCTCCGAGCGTGCAGTTGATGGATCCGATGTTGACACCGAACATATGGTTCCCCATCGCCTTGGTGCCCGTGGCGTCGGTACCGATCAAATTCCCCTGAATCAGGTTGCTGGTGTCCAAGATGTCGATGCCATCGGGGTTTCCCGAAATCACATTGCCGGCCCCAGTAGCTGTCCCCCCGACGGTACAGTTGGCAGCTCCGACGCTGACGCCGGACAATTGATTGCCCAAGGCGATCGTTCCTGTAACATCGGTGCCGATGAAGTTGCCTTCCACAAGGTTGCCAACAGTGCTGATCCCAATCCCCGAATTCTGATTTCCCGAGATGACGTTGCGCGCCCCCGCAACTGTGCCGCCGATCGTGTTCTTGGTTCCAGCGGAGATGCGAAAAAGGATTTCCACACCCGAGCCAAGATTGCCCACGGCTTTAGTGCCCGTGGCATCCGTGCCAATGAAATTGCCTTGTACGAGGTCGCCACTGCCCGTGATCCCGACCCCGTACGAATGATTTCCTGAGATCACGTTGCCCGCCCCGTCGGCGGTTCCGCCGACGGTGCAATTGTCGCCGGGCGAAACACCAATGAGGTTCCCCACCGCCTTGGTGCCCGTGGCGTCGGTGCCGATAAAGTTGCCCTGCACGAAGTTTCCGCTGACAAATTCGATGCCGTCGCCATGATTTCCTGACACCACATTGCGGGCCCCAGCGGCCGTACCACCGATCGTGTTGTTCGTCCCGATGACAGCGACGCCCGAGTTATTGCCCAGGTCCATACTGCCCTTCGCAGGGATGCCGATGAAATTGCCCTGTACCAAATTGCCATTGCCTGAAACGCTGACGCCGCTCCCTCCGTTTCCCGAGATCACATTGCGTGCTCCCGGAAGTGCACCGCCGATCGTGTTGCTATTCCCGTTCAGACTGACGCCCGCGCCATTGCCCTGGGGGATCGATCCCGTAATATCGGTGCCGATGAAGTTGCCCTGCAGCACATTGCCACTGCTGGAAATCCCGATGCCGCCATTCCAGCGGTTGATGACCAACCCCTGGATCGTACTCCCAGCTCCCCCTGAACCAATACTAAGCGCTCCGCTCGCGCCCGCTCTGCTGCCGTTCAACTCGATAAGGAGGACTGCGTTCTCCCCGTTGGGTAACGTATTCGGACTGGAGCCCGATTGGCTATACCCATCGATCAGGACAGGGCTCGTAATGGTCGGCAAGCTGGAGAGTGGGACAATGCTCTGAAGTCCCGCCTGCGCAATCGCGAAGTTGATCGTATCGAGGCCGGGGTTGGCATTGGCGTCCAGGATCGCCTCGCGGAGAGACCCCGGACCGCTGTCGTTCGTAGTTGTGACGGGGAACACGGCAAGCAAGGTTCGCTCCTCTAAATGTTCCAGCCGCAGCCGCCGCGAGGAGCGGGTGCATTGCGATGCTGATCGGGATCGCGGATTCCTGAGGCAATCCCACAAGCAAAAGAACATGCTGCAACACCTCGTCCGGGAACCAGGGGCGAAACGCCGATGCGGAGCCGCATCCGATTGCCGGCTGCACTGCAAGGGGAAAGGAACAGACAGAGAATACTCCCTAGTATGAGCGTCCGTAAGCCGGCGTGCAACCAAAAAAGCGCAGCGTTCGACGCATTTCGGAAATCACCTTGCGTTTTTCTTTGCTTTCCTACGCTACAGGCACCACAATGGTGGACATTTCGTGGGCTGATGTTGCCAGGTGCGAGCCAGCGGCAGGTGGGTGGCGCGGCCCTGTGTTGCCGGCAGCAAGTCAACCCGCCCCATTCTTTTTTTCAAGGGGTCGAATCGTGACAGACCATTTCTGCAAAGAGTGGTTGACATGGACGAAACGCTTCTTCGCGATCCGTCCCTGCCGGACCGCTATGTCTCGCCGACAACCTGGCCGCCTGCGACTGGAGGCTCTTGAGAGTCGCTGCCTCCCCAGTACTGTGACCAACCTCACTGATCACAATCCCGGCTCCCTCCGCGATGCCATTGCCACCACACCGGCAGGTGGCACAGTGGACTTTCAGGATGGCCTGAGCGGCACGATCACCTTGACTACGGCGAACCTGACGATTGCGAAGGATCTCACAATCAACGGTCCGGGACCTGCCGCGATTACGATTGACGGTCAGAGTACGATCCAGGGATTCCATATCGCCACCGGCGTCACGGCAATGCTCTCGGGACTGACCATCGCGAACTGCAGGGCATCGATCATCGGCGGCGGCATCTGGAACGAGGGGACGCTAACGCTCAGCAATAGCACCTTGTCGGGGAACGCCTCGACCGAGGATGGCGCTGGCATCTTCAATTCAGGAACGCTGGCGCTCAGCAATAGCACGCTTTCGGGTAACAAGGCCATTTTTGATCCTGGCGATGGCGGCGGTGGCATCGAGAACCACGGGGTGATGACGATTACCAATACGACGTTATCCGGTAATCAGGCCAATACGGGCGCAGGTATCAATAACGCTGGGATGCTCACCATTAGCAACAGCACGATATCCAGTAACAAAAGCTTTGGCGACGATGGCGGCGGCATCGCCAATGGTGGAGTGCTGACCATCAGCAAGAGCATCATCTCCGGCAACTCCGCCGCAGAAAGTGGTGGCGGTATCTTGAGCAGAGCTGGCGCACTGACAATCAACACATGTGTTCTCTCCGCCAACGCGAACCTTGGGATTTCCTTTGGGGGCGCATTGGCCGTCACCGGCGGCTCGGTAAGCATTCTCAACAGTACCATCACGGGCAACAACTCCACCGGTGGTTTCGGTGTCCTTTACATTGAATCCCCAATGGCTTTGATCGCTAATTGCATCATTTCGGGAAATTTCGCGAAAGAAGGGGGCACCCTTGTCTGCGGCGGGAACATGACCATCAACAAGTGTACGATCAGCGGCAACGGCGTTGACCCTGTCGCCCTCGAGCCAGACTCCGCAGGTGCGATCCAGAACGGCGCCACAATGTCCCTCAGCGATTCGACGATTAGTGGCAACAGCGGCTGGGTAGGTGGGATCCGGAATGTCGGAAGCCTCCAAGTCACCAACTGTACCATCGCCAACAATACGGGTTTCGCTCCCTTTCCTACAGGCGGTGGCATCGCAAACCTTGCCGTGGGAGGCAATGCGAACCTCACCTTGGTTAGCTCCACGGTCGCTGACAACTTCGTCACGAACAGCAACAATACCGCCACCCAGCTGTATGCCGGACAGCTTTACGAAGGTATAGCTACCGTCCAGCTTCGCAATACCATCGTAACCGGCGGGGGACGAAGACCGAACTTCTTCGCCGGCCCAGGTGGCAACTTCGTCTCCCAGGGCCACAACCTCACCAGCGACGATGGCGCCGGCTTCTTGACCGGTCCGGGCGACCTGATCAATCTGGATCCCCAACTCGGCCCGCTGCAAAACAACGGCGGATCAACCCAGACCTTGGCCCCGCTGCCGGGCAGTCCTGTTGTCGACGCTGGCGATAATACCGATGCTCCGGACTGGGACCAGCGGGGTCCAGGCTTTCCCCGGATTGTAGCCGGCTCCATCGACATCGGCGCACTGGAGGTTCAACCGGGACCAGCCACGTCGTTCCAGATCAGTGCTCCGACCGAGGTCCCATCCGGTATGCCGTTCGATGTCACGATCACGGCTCTGGATGCCTATGGTCACACGGCCATCGGCTACCAGGGCACGGTGGCGTTCGGCTCAACCGACACCGATCCGGGAATTGTCCTACCCGCCGATTACCCGTTCGCGCCGGACGACAACGGCGTGCACACATTCGTAAGCGGCTGCACGCTCATCACGCCGGGCAACCAGATGCTCACTGCGAGCGACACGGCGGATAGCACGATCACGGGTATGGCCACGATTGTGGTGGATGCGGGCCCCGCTCCTCCGCCGGGCGGCGAAGCAGGCAAGCCCTCGATATCTGGTGCTGGAATCCCAGGTAGTCCGATCTCTTCATCCTCGAGCGTGGATGCCTCGGTCTTTGCCTTTCTCCGATTCAGCGATCTGAGTGCGACCGATAAACATCCCGAACGGCTCGCTAGCAAGTGGTCCGCGATTTCCTGAAGCGATGCGTCAGATCGCCTGAATGGTGACATCGGTCGGATCATAGGTTGGAGGGGAGACAAAGCTCGGATCGATATTCGTGGTCGCAAACATGCCGCTGGGGGAAGAGAAGAGCACGATCTGGTACGTGCTGCCGCTGGGGGGAACGAAGTTGTTGATCAGGCTGACCTTCAGCGTGCCATCCAGCGTTGCTTGGCCGGCAATGATCAGTTGATCCGATCCCGCGCTGCCGATGCGGATATTCAAGACGCCTGCAGCCGTCTGTGTGTAGTTGCCGGTGATGGTGAGGGCTCCAGTCGCGTTGGGATCTCCAGGGTTGACCTGTCCCATGTTGGTCAGGCTGCCATTGATGGTGCCCGAGCCAAACAGCAACCCACCATTTTGCACATTGCCATTGACCATGCCATCGTTGACAAACGTGATTCCGGAATTGAAGAGGATGGTGCCCGAGACATTGAGTGTGCGGGCGTTGATGACCTCGGGCATATCACCGGGGTTGCCGTTGAAGTCGAAGTGATTGCCGTCCTCGGCATCGAAGGCGCCCGCGTTATTTACGCTGGAACTCTCCCCCATCAAGATGCCACCATTGTCCATCCAGATGATGTGACCGCCGGGCCGATTGTTCAAAGCCCGGCCGTCCAGGTATTTGGGCGCAGTACTACTGATCAGCATCTGGGCGGTCCCCTGGCCACCCGAATCGATGGTGGTCGTGCCTGAACCACTCATCGTCCCTGCGGTCCAGGACATTTGGTTCGTTACCGTGATCGGATCGCTGCCGCCCAGCACGCCGCCGCTCAAGGTCATCCTCTGAATCAAGATCCCTGCCCCACCGCTCAAATTCACCTGCCCGCCGCTAACCGCCAGCGCATTTCCCAGGCTCACAACTGGACTCAGAAAGTTGACAATCCCACCGAAAACCTGCGTACCGGTGGGACTGCCCGTTAAGTCGTAGGCTGCGAAAAGATTGGTTGTCCCTCCGTTGAAGCTCACGCTTCCTGTGCCGCTGATGTTTGAGCTGCCGAGGAGGCTGTTTGTTCCGCTTGTGAAATCCAGAATCGCCCCGGTTGTGATCATGACGGTCGCGCGACTGGGAAACGCCTCATCTCCACCGATATGGAGCTCGCCCTCTCCCACCGTGATTGCACCGGAATAATTAGTGTTCGCGCCCGTCAAGGTCAGCGTGCCTGTTCCCTGCTTCATCAATCGGCCTGTCCCCGATAGATTGCCGCCGAAGGTCGTGGACGAGTTATCTCCTGTGGTAAGCGTGCCACTGACCAGGTTCACGGTGCCGACGCCGGCGAGCGAACCAATGGCCGCGGAGAATCCATCCAAATCGAGCACGCCAGTCTTCCCGAGAGATACGTCACTGGCTCGGGGGAGCGCATCATTGATACCTAGGCGGAGGGAACCTTCGTGAATCACCGTTATTCCCGAATAGTCGTTGCTGGCGCCCGACAAGGTAAACGTACCGGCACCGCGTTTGTCGAGGTCTCCTAAGCCCGTCAATCGCCCGCCAAAGCCGGCCGAACTGTTCGAACCGCCAAGAACGCCAAGGGTGAGGGTTCCCGCCCCCTCGACAACACCGCCACTCGGTGGACGCCCCATTGTTGTCTTGTCGCCATCCAACTTATCCAGATAGACGTCTTGATTGCCGTAATCGAATGTAGCCCCACTGAACACCTGCATCGCTGCTCCAAACGGAACAGCCATGGGACTCCCTTCTCGGAGTGTGCCTTCGCTGATGGTTATGGCCCCGTGAAAGCTGTTCATCCCATTGGACAGCAAGAGGGTGCCCTCTCCACTCTTGATCAAGTCAGCTCCAGGAGGGCCGCTGATGAGGCCGCCAACCTCAAGCGTCCCATCCCCATGCCCCGGCGATGTCCCGACCGTCCACGCCTGAACAGCGCCAAGGATAATATCCGCATCGAAGTGAACGATCCCTGTCACATTGTCATTGGCAGTAATGCCGCCGATGAGCGTGATGGCATTGCCATCGATCGAATAGTCGTTCGCGGTAAACGTGATCGTCTGGATAACCAGCCCCGCGATGTCGTTTTTGTTCGTCTGACGGTGCGCGGCGTGAAAGATCAAGGCAACCGGGTAATCGTCGGCCGGGGGCCCCCCCTGCCAGTTATCACTCTCGGACCAGTTATCGGTCACGCCACCACCGGTCCAGAAGTGGAGGGCGGGGGCAAGTCGGAGTTCGAGCCATTCCAGACGAAGCCGTCGGGACGGCGCGCAAAGGGTTACCCGAGCTCGACCAGAAGGGCCGCGCTGAAGGTAGGACTGACCAAGCCGACGCAGCCACCTCCCTAACATTGAGCCATTCCTTTCAATGAATGGAAGCCTTTTGCAGCATGTCGAATGATGCGGCACGCTCCGTATTATCAGCCCTGCGAAGCGGACGGGCAACCAGAAAAGCCCGCAAGCACGTACCCGGGGGCTGGATACTTCACGCAGCCTTGCTTGCTGTCGGCCGGATCTCTTTGCAATCCTCCGCCTGCCGTCTACAATCGCAGTGCCCTCGCAACCGCGGAATTTCGCCCCGGGAAAATCTCTCATGCCCTCCACCGATTCGGTTCCCGACAGGAACACCGGCTCAGGGCTCGCGGTTCGGGAGACCGCCCCATGAGCGAGGAACGCCGCTTCATCAAAGACGCCTTGTCCCCGTCCTTGGCGCCACGCCTGGTTTCAATCCGATCCCGCTTTGAGCGGGCTTGGCAATCGGCAAGTTCCCCAACGGAGCGGCCACGCATCGAGGAGTATCTGGGCATGCTGGCAGCCCAGGAGCGTCTCCTTCTCTTAACCGAACTGATTCTCCTCGAGGTCCATTGTCGTCGCCTCCGCGGTGAAGATCCGAAGGCCGCACACTACAGCAATCGCTTTCCCGAACTCGATCCAGCCTGGCTCGCCGGAGCCGTCGCGGGCTCAACGAAAAAACCGCCTCCGAACAAGGAAGACCCGTACAGAACAAGGCTGTCGCAATCACCCGACCAGGAGCCGCGGCCTCTTGCGGACGCGCCTTTCCTTGATGTCCCCAAGTACATTGGCCGGTACCGGGTTGAGAGGGTTTTCGGAGAAGGCGGCTTCGGACGTGTCTATCTGGCCCATGATGACCAGCTCCACCGGCCGGTGGCCATCAAGGTCCCCCATCGCCACCGCATTTCCAAGCCAGAAGATGCGGCGGCCTATCTCGCAGAGGCCCAGATCCTGGCCCGCCTGGACCACGCAAACATCGTGCCGGTTCACGATGTCGGCAGCACCGACGATGGTTTGTGCTACATCGTTTCCAAGTTCATCGAGGGAACCGATCTGGCCAAGAAGATCCAATTGGCTCGACCCTCTACGGCCGAATCAGCGGAATTGGTGGCCACGATCGCCTTGGCCCTCCATCACGCCCACCGCCTGGGTCTCGTCCACCGGGACGTGAAGCCGGCCAATATCCTTCTGGACACGGCCGGCAAACCGTATGTCACGGACTTCGGTCTGGCGATGCGGCAGGAAGACTTTGGCACCGGCCCGGGCTACGCCGGCACGCCGGCTTACATGAGCCCGGAGCAAGCTCGCGGCGAAGGACACCGCGTCGATGCCCGGACGGATGTGTATAGCCTGGGCGTCGTCCTTTACGAGTTGCTCACTGGCCAGCGACCTCACCGCGAGATAAGCTCGTCGGAATTGCTCGAACAAATCAAGCACCAAGAGCCGCGCCCCCCGCGTCAACTGGACGATCGCATCCCGAAGGAATTGGAGCGAATGTGTCTGAAGGCGCTCAGCAAGCGCGCTCGAGATCGGTATAGCACGGCACTGGACTTCGCCGAGGACCTCCGCCATTGGCAGGCCACAGAATCGGAAAAAGCACCAGTCAACGTTCAGGTGATGCTTCCGCAAGCGGTTCCCCCGGCGCCGGCTCGAGTTCTCCCGGAGGAATCGCGACAATTCCAGGTAGACACGCCTCTGCCGCGGGTGTCCGATACGGCGACGCCCGACAGCGACAAACGTCCCACCCGAGTGGTGCCCAAGGGGTTGCGGTCGTTCGATGCCGAGGATGCCGATTTCTTTCTGGAATTGCTTCCCGGCCCACGGGATCGTGATGGCCTGCCCGAGAGCATCCGGTTCTGGAAGACACGCATCGAATCGCGGGATGCGGAGCGCACCTTTAGCGTCGGCCTGCTCTACGGACCGAGCGGGTGCGGCAAATCGTCCCTCGTGAAAGCCGGGCTGTTACCGCGGTTGGCCGATCACGTGGTACCCATCTACATCGAAGCGACGGGCAGCGAGACGGAAACCCGGATCCTGAAGACGCTGCGCAAACGGTTTCCGACACTCCCCGAACAGGGTGGGCTAATCGAAAATGTAACGAGCCTTCGCAGGCATCCTCTTTCGTCCCAGCGACGAGCTTCGGAAGCCGGAATGAAATGCTTGCTGGTGATCGATCAGTTCGAGCAATGGCTTCACGCCTGGGGTGAGGGACCAAAGTCAGAACTGATCGAAGCCCTGCGGCAATGCGACGGCCAGCGTGTCCAATGTCTCGTCCTTGTCCGCGACGATTTCGGCATGGCTGTCACCCGCTTCATGCACGAACTTGAAATCCCGATCCTCGAAGGCCAAAATTTTGCCACCGTCGATCTCTTCGATCCACGGCACGCGCGCAAGGTCTTGGCAAAGTTTGGCCGTTCCTTCGGCTCGCTTCCCGAGAACCCAGCGGAAACCACAGCGGAGCAAGAACGATTTCTGGACGAGGCCATCGCGGGACTGTGCCAAGATGGCAAGGTGATCTCCGTCCGGCTGGTGCTGTTCGCGGACATGGTCAAAGCGAAGCCTTGGACCCGAGCGACCCTGAAACAGGTCGGCGGTGCGGAAGGACTGGGCGTCGCCTTTCTCGACGACAAGTTCGGCTCTCGTAGCATAAACCCCGAGCATCACGTGCATCAGAAGGCCATCCGAGCCGTCTTACAGGCACTGCTCCCGGAACAGGGAACGAATCTGAAGGGCCACATGCGTTCCCGTGAGGATTTATTGCAAGCGTCCGGATATGGCCGCCGGCCGCGGGCGTTCGAAGACGTGATGCGCATCCTCGACCCTGAGCTGCGTCTGGTCACACCAACCGATCCAGAAGACGCGGCGAGTGACGAATGGGTGGCGGGTGGCGGGTGGCGGGTGGCGGGAAAAGAAGACAGAGATCAGAGCGAGCCGGCTGAAGTTTCTTCTCCCGCCACGCGCCACCCGCCACCCGCCACGCTTTACTACCAGCTCACGCACGACTACTTGGTGCCGGCGTTGCGGCAATGGCTGACCCGAAAGCAGCGCGAAAGCTGGCGGGGACGGGCGGAATTGCGGCTAATTGAAAGGACAGCTCTCTGGAGCACGCGGCCGGAACGGCGCCAGCTCCCAAGCTGGTGGGAGTGGTGGAACATCGAGCTATTCACGCGCAAGCATCACTGGACGGCGCCCCAGCGCAAAATGATGAGGTCGGCGACCCGCCATTATGCGATTCGCACGGCCATCATGGCCGTTGTCCTACTCGGTTTAGGAATGCTCGGGGTGGAGGTCAATCGAACCTTGGCCTCCAAGATGGCCGACAACCTGGTCGACAAGCTGCTCATTGCGGATGGGATCCAGGTCCCCCGAATCATAGCGGGGATCGAGCCCTATCGCCGTTGGGCAGATCCCCGATTGCAGGAAATCGTTGCCGATTCCCAGCGGTCCCCCAAGGAACAATTGCATGCCCGGCTTGCACTGCTCGCCCTCGATCGAGTCCACAGCGCGGCACTGGTGCAACCCCTTGCCGAGATTGTCGTGGACCCTTCCCGGCCGGAGTCGGACCGGGATGTCGTGGCAAGTACTCTGGCCAACTATGCGACCGATCAAGCAGACTTGCTGGTTCCGTTGGCGGTGAAAGCGGAGCACCGCCAAGGCGCCATGCTGTTGGCGAGTCTCCGCGAGCACCGCCAGCAGGTTATTCCCTTGCTGATCAAGGAGCTTCATCGCGATCCAGGGCCCAAAATGTCGGAAGAGGAGAAAGTGGAGCAGGCCAAAACACAGGCAAATGCCGCTGCGGCCTTGCTGCAACTGGAACAGGAAGAGATGATTTGGCCTTTGCTGCGTTACCAAGCGGAAAATCCTGCGCTGCGCACTTACTTGATTCACTCCATTGCTCCGCTGAGGACCGATCCCCAGATATTTATTCGCCGGCTGGATCAGGAAGGAGATGCAACCGCGCGGTCGGCTTTAGTTCTGTGCCTCGGCGAGTTCAGCGCGGACAACTTACCCTCCTGGGAACGACAGATCCTTGTCCCGAAACTGCGCTCGCTCTGCCGGGATCATCCCCACCCTGGACTGCATTCGGCCGTGGAGTGGCTCTTGCGCCGTTGGGGATATGGCAGCGAGCTGAGCAAGATCCTTGATGATCCCATCCTGAGAACACCTCAAGGTGAGCGGCGCTGGTACATCAACGGGCAAGGACAGACAATGGTGATCATCCCTCCGAATGATTTCTGGATGGGCTCGCCAGAGGACGAACCGGACCGCAGAAATACCGAAGACTTGCACTACGAGCGCATTCCCCGGTCCTTCGCGATCGCAACCAAGGAAGTAACCGTCCGGGATTTCAAGGCGTTTCTGGCAGAGCATAAGGAACTTGCTGGCGACTTTCCGCGCTTGGGTACAGATGAGGAAGCGCCCATGATGGGCCTCACTTGGTTTCAAGCAGCTCAGTATTGCCGGTGGTTGAGTGAGAAGGAAGGGGTTGGGGATGGCCAAATGTGCTATCCCCAGGTGGATGAGATTCAGAAGCAGTTGGATGAAAAGCGGCCGCTGCGTCTAGCCATAGACTACCTCCAGCGCACGGGCTACCGACTGCCCACCGAAGCGGAATGGGAATACGCCTGTCGTGTCGGATCCCGAACCACTTGGTTTTTTGGCTCCTCAGAAGAGATGTTGCCGAACTATGCCTGGTATTTGCGCAATTCGAAGAGCCTCGTCCATCGTGTTGGGCTGCTGAAGCCGAATGACTTTGGTCTATTTGATGTTCACGGAAATGCCACGGAATGGACGCATTCCTGGGGGGACGCTTATGGCCCGGGAACCAAGGAACAGCCGCACGTGGACGAGGGAGAGGATTCTGAACAACACGAGCTGCGCATTCATCGCGGCGGTGCATTCGTCCTCACGGCCGCTTACCTGCGCTCGGCAGCCCGTATGGTGAGCAAGCCGAATCAGACTGGGCCCTTCGTGGGTTTCCGTGTTGCCAGAACGCACCATTGAGAAAGCCCGCTTTTCACAGCGCGGCCCCAATCAAAACGGCCGAGGACGGTGCGGGCACAGGACACCGTTCCTCGGCCGTGGAAACAGGGGAAAGGGTCAAACCGCAGCGAAAACGGAATTTAGTATCCACCCATGCCCATCGCCGGACCGCCCGTGGGGCAGGCACCGCCCATCCCGCCCGGTGGACAGGCACCGCCCGCGCCGCCGGTCGGCATGGCCCACTGCATCGTCGGGCTCACGAACACCGGCGCGTAATTGATCCGGCAGCCGCCACCCATCCCACAGCCGCCGCCGTTGATCTGGTAGCCGTGGTTCTTGTAGTAGGCGACCCAGTCGATGTGGTCAAGGGCGCAGTAATAATCCTTCAGGGCGTGATAGTAATCGTGCCAGAAGTGCTGGAGACGTTCCTCTTCGGGCGTCATGCACTTGGGCCGATAGGCGAAGATGTTCCACCACGGCTGGTAGCCACTGTAGCAGAGGCTGCCGACACCCGCCTGGGCCACACCGCTGCTCAGGAACAAGCCGAGGGCAGCGCAAACAATCAAGGCATACCGTTTCATCGCGACTCCTTTACCAGGTTGCCCCCGCGACCGCATGCAGGGTCCGGATGGGCTGTCCAACTTCCGCCCGGCATCCCGGGGACTCCCTCCCCCGGTACCTGCGATAGAGTGAGTACAACGCGATGCGGCCCTATTCCCGATAGGAGCGCCGCATCCGGCAGATTTAGAATCGGCTGAACTCCGCCCAAAGTCCGACGAAAACTCCAACCCTGCATTTGAGGGAATCTTCCCCTTTCCGCACACCAACTACATCCATCAAAACCACCGCAGCTTAACGCATTTGCCAAGAAGTCCGTAGTCCGTGGCCAGTCTGCTACGGACTACGGACCACGGACTACGGACTGTGAGTGATTTTGCTAGAATAGATGCTTCAAGCCCCGTTTCGCAGGAGCCCGTGTTATGACCGCGATGACCCTGACCGAAAAGATTCTGGCCCATCATGCCGGCCGGGCTACGGTTCAGCCCGGCGACAATGTCTGGATCGACGTCGATATCCTCATGACCCACGACGTCTGCGGACCCGGCACCATCGGCGTCTTCAAGAAACACTTCGGCTCCCAGGCTCGCGTCTGGGATCGCAGCAAAGTAGTGATCATTCCTGACCACTATATCTTCACCGCCGACAAAATGGCCAACCGCAACGTGGACGTCCTGCGTCAGTTCGCGGTAGAGCAGGGGCTGAAATACTTCTACGATGTCGGGACCACCCGGTACAAAGGGGTCTGCCATATTGCTCTGCCCGAAGAAGGACACACCCGGCCGGGCGAGGTCCTGTTCGGCACCGATAGCCATACGTGTACGGCCGGTGCGTTCGGCGAGTTTGCCACGGGGATC
>DATGIQ010000662.1:0-8770 GCA_035295665.1 Gemmataceae bacterium
CGTCCACAGTGGCGTATCAACTCCAGATCAGCCTGGCCGCGGCGGCGGAAAACCCGATTCCCCTGACCATTGTACCCGCGCCGGCGTATCGAATTGCCTTGGCTGTCAACCAATCGGCGCCACCGCCGGTTTCGCCCACCAATACGCCAGCGCCCCCCGCCCCGACACCGCCTCCGTCGTCGCCGCCCGCTCCACCCACGCCCCCGACGGGACCATCGAACTCGACTCCGCCGTCGCCGTCTCCTTCGACGCCGACGCCCTCGACTACACCGCCGAATGCGCCTTCGACCTCAACCCCGCCGGTCCCGTCACCGAGCACGCCCCCGGCGCAAGCCGGTGAGGGATCACAATCGAGCACTCCGCCGACGACCCCCGCAAATACACCACCGTCCGCGCCGCCGGCCTCGACGGTTGCTCCGCCGACGCCCGCGGCGAATACACCGCCGCCCGCGCCACTGGCGTCCCCGGTGGCAACATCCCCCATTTCAGACACGCCCAGCCCGAGTCCCGTGCAGCCGGCGGCCACGGTTGCAACGCCCCCGGCCACACTGGCGGCGCCGCCGGCCACTCCGGCAAATGCGTTGCCGGCGGCCGTGCCCGCGGCGCCGTCTGTCCCACCGCCCTTGTCGGTGGTGGCGACCCCATCGACGGCTGCCGGCGCTCCGCCCCATTTGGACATTTCAGTTCCCGTGGAAGCGATCAATACCTCGGGCGTCTTGCTGATTGCGAATTACCGAGTGGGAGGTGAGACGTCTTCGTTCACGGCCATCCCTTCGGAAGTTCTTCAGAGCTTATCCGCATTGCCAGTTGGTGGCGTGCGCGGCACGAACCGGGGCGATTTCCAGGTTTCCAGCGATCGGTTCTCCGTCCGCAACACGGACCCGCAGGTGCGGCTGATGACGCTGAATCAGACGTCGACCCGGTCGGATTCCGACCCGGATCCACAGCGAACGACTCCAACCGACCAGACTCCGTCCACGCTCAGCCGGACTGGAAAACCTGCGGCCGATGCCGGCCGCCCATCAGCCAGCGCCCTGACTACGCTCTTCAAAACCTTCACGTCCAACCTCGAGGGAGTTTGGCGAGGAGCGCTGGACAATCTGTTCATGGATGGCCCGTGGCAGGGACGGCTGAATGAATGGTTGGAAAGATTGCCGGTCGCGCCCTCCACTTCGCTGGACGAGGGAATCGGCCTGGAAGGCGTTATCGAAGGTCAGGAAAGTTTCGACACGACCTCACTCAATTCCTTCTCGGACGATGCCTCAGGAAGTGCGGCCCCGGGCTGGGCCTATGCGGGCTTGCTGCTCGGCGTGGGGGCGGTTGTGGGAAAAGACATGAAGAAACGGAACAGTCGGACGGCCGCTGGATCGCCCTGGGACAGGTAAATAGGCAAAGGGAGGGAGGAGCGTATGTCCTTTTGCCTTCTGCCTTTTTCCTTTTCGCTTGGACAACGGTGGATGCTCCACAAGGCGGGGAAGCATGAGCACGGGTGCAACGAGCCAGCGGAACAAGCTTCCAGTAGAAGGCTTATCGGGGGCGAGCGATCGCCAGCCGCGCCGCCCTGAGAAGGTGCCGTTGGCGGGCAAATCCGACACCGGCATAAGCCGGCCAACCTTGCCCGGGCTCGGAACAGAACTGTTTGGCTTTCGCTTACGCCGGGAGCTGGGACGCGGCGCCTTTGCAGGGATTTTCCTGGCGGAAGACGCCAGTTTGGCAAGTCGTCCGGTCGTCCTCAAAATCTCGACTGTGGAAGGCGACGAACCGCAAACCCTCGCCCAATTGCAGCACACACACATCGTCCCTATTTATTCAGTTCATGAGGACGCCCAGCTTGGGTTGCGCGCTGTCTGCATGCCCTACTTCGGAGGGGCCAGTCTGGCGGACGTGCTCCAGAACGTCTTCGCGCAGAGTCGCCGGCCCGCGCGCGGGCACGATCTCGTGCAGGCCCTGGGAGCCGTTTCGGGGCCGATGGTCGGCAGTTGGTTTCCTGCATCTCGCTTCGCCCATGAACCACTTTCCGAGCACGGCTCGGTCCGAGGCAAGATCCGGGCTCCGCAATCCCCGATCGTGGGAGCGGTGCAGCCTCCTGCTCGTGCCCCGAAGCTTGCTTCCCAACCCGCCGCGGAGCGGTCGGATCCAACGCCGTTGACGCTGCTGCAAGGCATGACGTATGTCCGGGCAGCAGCGTGGATCACGGCGCGGCTGGCGGAGGCGCTCCAGCATGCGCATCAGCGCGGGGTCCTGCACCGCGATATCAAGCCTTCGAACATCCTCCTCGGAGCGGACGGCCAGCCGATGCTCCTGGACTTCAACGTTGCCCTCAATCTCAACAGCACCAAAGCAAAGGCCACGGCAGTGGGCGGCACGGTGGCCTACATGGCTCCGGAGCACCTCCGCGCCTTGACCACGCGCGATGCTTCCCTCGGCCGGCTGGTGGATCAGCGAGCCGACATCTATTCGCTCGGCATGGTCCTGTATGAAATCCTTGCCGGTTGCCGGCCGTTTCAACAAAGCGGGAGTTACTCCCCGCTGCTGTCGCTGGTCGAAGCGATGGCTCTCGAGCGGGGTCACATTCTGCCGTCGTTGCGCAAGATTCGTAACGATGTTCCGTGGAGCCTCGAAAGCATTGCTCGCAAGTGCCTGGCTCCGGAGCCCGACCAACGGTACCAACGTGCCGAGCACTTGGCCGAGGACTTGCGCCGCTTCCTCGAGGATCGGCCGCTAAAATTTGCTCCGGAGCTGAGTCGAACCGAACAGGTCCGCAAATGGATTCGGCGTCATCCGCGTCTCATCTCGTCCGGCTCGGTGGCCACCATCGCCGCCGCACTCTTGATCGCGGCCGGCACGACGCTGGTCGGCGTTTACCGGCATTTGAGCTGCGCCCAGGTGGAGCTACAGGCAGCACAGGCCCAGGAGTGCCTACGCGCTTTTGAGGAGGGCACGAAGGAGGCACTCTGCCTGATCAACACCACGAACGTCTTGCGTGATCATCTGGCCCAAGGAGTGAAAACGTGTGAGAAGACCCTCAATCTGTATGGGGTCCTCGACCACGCGGACTGGGAAAGCCATCCTTACTGGCAGGGACTCGACTCGATCGAGCGCCGGCGGTTAGCGAGCGATGTTCGAGAATTGCTGCTCTTACTGGCCTGGGCGCGGTCGCGCTCCGGGTCGGAGGATCCCGTACAGGTGCGGCAGGCGTTAGCCCTCCTGGACCGTGCCGAGGCCATTTGCACGCTTGCTCCATTACGAGCCCTATGGGAAGACCGCGCCAGCTACCTAGAACGGCTTGGTGAAGCTGAGGCGGCACAGGCGGCTCGGCAAAAAGCAAAGCAGCTCCGACCGACTACAGCACGCGATCATTACTTGCTGGCCACCACATTTGCCCGCAACCAGCGCTGTGCCGAAGCAGTGGCCGAACTCGATGAAGCGATCCGCCTCAACCCCAAGCATTTTTGGTCGTTGATGCAACGCGGGATTTGCCGGCAAGAGCTCGGCCACTATACCTTGGCGGCCGGAGATTTTGGGACATGCATCGGCCTGTGGCCGGAATTCGCCTGGGGATATTTCAATCGGGGCTACGCCCTGAGCCTGAGCGGCCACAAGGCGGAAGCCATCCATGATTACAGCGCGGCTTTGGACCGCGATCCCTCCTTTCTGCTGGCGCACCTCAATCGCGGCATGGCACGTCTGGAGCTGAAACAGCATAATTCGGCACTGGCCGACTTCGACAAAGCAATCGAGTTGGGGCTGGATGATGCCGTGCCGCATGCCGGACGCGGTGCCGCCCTGGAAGGTCTCGGAAGGTTTGCAGAGGCCGAGCAAGCGTTCCAGGCCGCCTTCCAGCGCTGCCAAGCCGCTTCAAGTGATGTCCGGACGCGTATCCATTTGCTCTATGGATTCGCCGTGGCCAGCCGAACTCCCGATAAAGCCTTGCAAGCGTTCGCCGACGTGCTGCGAGAGCAGCCCGAGCATCCTCAGGCGCTATACGGTCGAGCTCTGCTCCTCGTCGAACGTGGCCAGCTCCCGGAAGCGATTCCGTTGTTCGATCGGGCCATCGAGGCAGCGCCGCAGTTCGTCGAGGCCCGACGCTATCGGGCCATCCTGTTTGCACGCCAGGGTGCACTGGACCGCGCCAGTCAGGACATCAACTGGTGCCTTGAACGGGAAGCCAACGTCGGGGCGACGCTCTATGCTGGCGCCTGTGTGGCTGCCTTGGCCATGCAACGAATGCCGGACCCACAAGCATCCAAACCGGTCGCTGAGCAAGCCCTGGCGCTACTCGAAAAGGCATTCGGCCAGGGCTACGGCTTGGAAAAGGCCGCTTCCGATCCCGACCTGAAAGCGATTCACTCCCATCCGACGTTTCAACGCCTCGTGAACGCCAGCCACGCCAGGGGGCGTCAACAAGATGCGCAACCCACGCCGGAGGCACGGGTGCCCCAGCCATAAGTGCTGTCGTAGCTGGCGATCGGGACGCCAAAGGACCGGTTATACCGTGGCGGCGGCCCCGCTCCCGGCTGCTTTTGTCTCCAAGAGAATCACCGGCTCGGCCAACACTTCTTAACGCAAGTCTTTACGGACGAACCACTAATGCCCGCAAGAAAAATATGGTCGCCAGCGGAATAATCGTTGACTAAAAAGTATATGTTCCTAGAATGCCATTAGAAGCCTTTGGCGAGCGAGGGGAACATGAAGATTACGTCCCAGGAAGAGTATGGGCTACGCTGTTTGCTTCGGCTGGCCAGCGCTGGAGACGGACAATCGTTGACCATCCCCGAGATCGCGACCGCAGAGGGGATGTCTGCGCCCTACGCAGCCAAGCTCCTGTCAGTGTTACGGCAAGGGGGGTTGATCGAGAGCGTCCGTGGACGGTCCGGTGGCTATCGCTTGGCCGGGTCGCCCGCCGACATCCGTTTGGGCCGTGTGCTCATGGTGCTTGGCGAGCCACTGTTTGACGATCCCGGTTATTGTCAGCGGCACGCCGGTACAGAAGCCGAGGGGAACTGTGTTCACCACAGCGGCTGCACGCTCCGGGCGCTGTGGCAAACCTTGGAGCAGTGGATGCGACATACGCTCGACCAGATCACGCTCGCCGATCTTTTGCAAAGCGACCTACGACTCACCGACTTGCTCCGGACCCGTTTGGCGGAGGCAGTTCTCGAGCCGGCGTCGGAGCTCATTACCCTGGCGCCGTTAGCGCGATAGGAGCTTGCATAGGAAACCGGTAGTTTTCGACCTCGAGGAAAGTGATGACGACTGCGACCAGTACGATCCAGGAACTTGCGAACCGTGAATACAAATACGGCTTCGTGACGGAAGTGGACACGGATACCGTGCCGCGCGGCCTGAACGAAGACGTGATCCGCCAGATTTCGGCCAAGAAAAAGGAACCGGAGTTCATGCTCCAGTGGCGCCTCAAAGCTTACCGCCATTGGCTGACGCTGGAGGAGCCGCACTGGTGGCCCAACATCCGGTTTACACCCATCGACTACCAGGAAATCGTCTACTATTCCGCACCCAAGCTGAAGAAAACGCTCAATAGCCTGGACGAAGTCGATCCCGAATTGCGGCGGACGTTCGAAAAGCTCGGCATCTCGCTGGAGGAACAGAAACGTCTCAGCGGCGTTGCGGTGGATGCCGTCTTCGATAGCGTCTCGGTAGCGACAACCTTCAAGGCCAAGCTAGCCGAGCTGGGGGTCATTTTCTGCTCCTTTTCTGAAGCAGTGCAGAATCATCCGGAGCTGGTGCAGAAATATCTCGGCTCTGTGGTTCCCTACAATGACAACTTCTTCGCGGCGTTGAACTCGGCGGTCTTCAGCGATGGTTCGTTTTGCTACATCCCCAAAGGCGTACGCTGCCCGATGGAGCTGTCCACGTATTTCCGCATCAACGCGGCGGACACCGGCCAGTTCGAGCGGACGTTGATTATTGCCGAGGAAGCGGCCTACGTCAGCTATCTGGAAGGATGCACGGCACCGATCCGGGACCAGAACCAGCTGCACGCCGCGGTCGTGGAGCTGATTGCCGTGGGGCAGAATTCGCAAATCAAGTACTCGACGGTCCAGAACTGGTATCCCGGAGACAAGGAAGGCCGCGGCGGGATTTACAACTTCGTCACCAAGCGCGGTGCCTGTCGAGGCCGCAACTCGAAGATTTCCTGGACCCAGGTGGAGACCGGCTCGGCAATCACCTGGAAATATCCCAGCGTGCTCCTTCAAGGAGACGATTCGGTCGGCGAATTCTACTCGGTCGCCCTGACCAACCACAAGCAGCAGGCCGATACCGGTACCAAGATGATCCATATCGGCAAGAACACCAAGAGCACGATCGTTTCCAAGGGAATTTCCGCAGGCAATGGCCAGAATACGTATCGGGGCCTCGTGAAAATCATGAAGGGGGCAACGAATAGTCGGAACTACTCCCAGTGCGATTCGCTGCTCTTGAGTGACCGCTGTGGGGCCCACACATTTCCGTATATCGAAGTTCGCAATACCTCCTCGACGGTAGAGCATGAAGCTTCGACTTCGAAGATCGGCGAAGACCAGATTTTCTACTGCAAGCAGCGTGGCTTATCCGCAGAGGATGCCGTCAACATGATTGTCAATGGTTTTTGCAAGCAGGTCTTCCTGAACCTGCCGATGGAGTTTGCGGTGGAGGCGCAGAAGTTGCTTGGCGTGAGTTTGGAGGGGAGTGTGGGGTGATCCTCTACAGGAGGCCATACGGATGGCTTCGATCCCTGCAGATAACACGTTGAAAATCGATCTGGTCGCCTTTGAGCTGCGCCCGGAAGATTGCTTGGTCCGAGTTCTGCAGGTGCTACGAGCGGATTAGCCGTGCTGTCCTGGCGAGGGAATTTCGAATCTGGAGTAAAGGGGCTCGATATCTCGGAGTCAACGATTCATGCTCGAAATCCGAAATCTGCACGCTCGTGTTGAGGGCAAGGAAATCTTGCGCGGCATCAACCTGGCGATTGGTGCCGGCGAGGTCCATGCCATCATGGGGCCGAACGGCTCTGGAAAGAGCACCCTCGCAGGTGTGCTCGCCGGGCGGGATGCCTATGAAGTCACCGAAGGCGAGATCGTCTTCGAGGGGAAAAACCTCCTGGACATGGATCCGGAAGAGCGGGCCCGTGAGGGGCTGTTCATGGCCTTCCAGTATCCGGTCGAGATCCCCGGCGTGAGCAACACCTACTTCCTGCGTGCGGCGGTGAACGCCATCCGCAAACACCGCGGCCAGGAAGAAATCGATGCCATGGATTTCCTCACGCTCGTCAAGCAGAAGATGAAAAGCCTACAGATGAGCGACGACCTGCTCAAACGTCCCGTCAACGAAGGATTCTCCGGCGGCGAGAAAAAACGCAACGAGATCTTTCAAATGGCGGTGCTCGAGCCCAGGTTGGCCATCCTCGATGAGACCGATTCGGGGCTGGATATCGATGCTCTGCGCATTGTGGCCGATGGTGTGAACGCGCTCCGCGGCAAGGACCGTGCGACGCTGGTGATCACTCATTACCAACGGCTGCTGAATTATATCGTTCCTGACACGGTGCATGTCCTAGTGAATGGACGTATCGCTCGCACTGGCGGCAAGGAGTTGGCCCTGGAGCTGGAAGCAAAGGGCTACAAGGAATTCGGCTGGACGGAGGAAGAGGTCAAACGGGCCCAGCTTGCCAATGCGTGAGCCCGGCTTTGCCGCTCGGCAGAGGATTCGGCACGCCATGATCGACGTGAAGGAAGAAACGAACAGCTATTTGTCGAATTTTGCCCGGTTCGAGAACGAGTCGGCGCATGATGGCCACGCCTGGCTCCATCGGCTTCGAAAAGCGGCCCTGAAGCGTTTCACCGAGCTGGGCTTTCCGTTGACTCGGAATGAGGACTGGAAGTTCACCAACGTCGCCCCCATCGCGAAGATTCCGTTTCGGTCCGTCGCATCCGAGGACAAGAGCGGTGTGACTGCCGAAGTGCTCAAGCGGGCCGTGGTGGCAATCCAGGATTCGGTCCAGTTGGTCTTCATCAATGGGCGGTACGCGCCGGAACTTTCCCTACGGCCACCCCTCCCGCATGGCGTCATCTTGACGAGCCTTGCTGCGGCTCTGCACGCGCATCCGGACCTCGTCGAACCGCACCTGGCCCGGTATGCGGCTTACCAGGACCATGCCTTTACGGCCCTCAATACGGCGTTCATCGAGGACGGAGCGTTCGTTTTCGTCCCCGCCGGAGTGGTTGTCGAGCTACCGATCCATCTGATGTTTGTCACCACCTCGGCCGGGGAAGGAACCGTGTCGCATCCACGTAACCTGATCATCGCTGGTACCGAGAGCCGGGCGAGCATCGTGGAGACCTACACCGGATTGGAAGAGGACGTTTATTTCACCAACGCCGTGACGGAGGTTCTTGCGGACGACCGAGCCAAGATCGATCACTACAAGCTCCAGCGCGAAAGCACGGAGGCATTCCACGTAGCCACGCTGCAGGTGCGGCAGCAGCAGCGAAGTACGTTTTCCTCCGGCTACCTGGGTTTTGGCGGCGCCCTGGTACGCAACGAGGTTCGGGCAACCCTCGACGGCGAGCAGTGTGAATGCACGCTCAACGGCCTGTACATGGCCGGCGGCCGGCAGCACATGGACAATCACACGGTCATCGACCATGCCAAACCGCACTGTGCCAGTCATGAGCTCTACAAGGGGATCCTGGACGGCCACGCCCACGGGGTCTTCAACGGCAAGATTTTTGTGCACCAAGATGCCCAGAAAACCGACGCCAAGCAGACC
>DATGIQ010000663.1:0-12113 GCA_035295665.1 Gemmataceae bacterium
GAATTGGCTTGCGAATCGAGCCAGCCTTGCAATCCCAGCCAGCCCAACGCGATCAGCACCAGGGCCCCGGCCACCCCGACGATTCCCCGGCGCGACCAGACGACGGTGAGGGCACGAGCGAGGGAATGGGTGGCCGCGTTCGATGCGGCGGGCATCGGCGGCGGTGCGGCGTGGGCCCGTGGGGCCTGTTCCGCAAGGAAACGGCGCACCAATCGCGATTTGCCGTTCGAGGCCGGCACTGGCAGCAGACGGACATGGCCTTCCAGAAGCAGAAGCTGGTTATGCCATTCGCGGCAGGCACTGCAAAACATGAGATGGTTGCGCAAGTTCGCTGGCACGCGTTCCGGGTGCAGGAGCGACAGCAGACGCCGTTGAACGATCTTGCAGTTCATAGGGCTTCCCGCTCAAGCTGCGGAGCCAGGACCGCCATCAACTTTTGGCGAGCCTTGAAGACCCGCCAGCGGGCCGTTTCTTCTTTGATGCCCAAAACCTCGGCGATTTCATGAAACGAAAGTTCTTCTTCGACCCGCAGGAGAAAGGCGGCCCGGTAGTCGCTCGGCAGCCGGCCCACGGCACGGGCAAGCATTTGCAGCGCCTCCCGGCTCAGCAGCTGTTCGACTGGCCCATCATCGCGGGCCGGCACCTGGTTAGGAAAAGGTTGCCGGCTGTGGTCGGGGGCCCGCCATTGATTCACGAAATTGTTGTAAGCGATGCGGAAAAGCCAGGCCTGGAAATTGCTTCCCGTCCGGAAACCGCTGAGGCCGGCCAGAGCTTTGCAGAGCGTATCCTGGACGAGGTCTTCGGCCGCATGGCGATTGTGCGTCAAGTGGTACAACCAGCGATAGAGCCGATCCCAGTAGCGTTCGACCAGCACGGCGAACGCCTGCCGGTTGCCCTGCTGAGCGCTGTGGATCAACAGATGCTCCTCCGTGAGGAGCTCACCGAAATCTTCCAGCGAAGCCACGCTGCGGCACCACGTCGGGTTGGCCAACGGAACCGCCCACCCCGGGTGTTCGCGGTCCATTTTGGCCGATTGTAAAGTCTTTCGCTCTGACCCGCCAGAGGACCGGGCGAACTTTTCGTGCTACGGGTATAACGGGCGGAGTCGGGTTTCGTTGGCGCGATCTGGGATCAACGCGCTTCGCCTGTGCGGGGCAGCATCCGCCCAGCGGAACTTGGCAGATCAGGGAAACCCGAGTACGTTAATCGCATTCGGATGCTCCGGTCCTGCACGCGCGCCATCTCTTGCGTGAGGTTAGCGGGAACCTACTTCTCCTGCCAAAGGAGCCTTGACATGCCGCACCTGCGTGGCAATTGGGTCCTCGTGATTGCGATTGACTTGGGGTTGATTCTGGTTCTGTTCCTACCTGGCCTGGTGCGGAGCCAGCCTCCGGAACCGGCCGGCGGACCCGGGCTGGCGCGGTTTTGTCCGATCACGCCATACGGATCGAGACCCTACGCCATTTGCTCCCGCTCCCCCGCCAGGCAATGGCTTGGAGATGCTTGCCAGGACGAGTCCGCCGCGTCCTCCATACGTCCGTCCACCAGGTGAAACACGCGATCGGCATAGGGTACCAAGCGGGGATCGTGAGCTACGACCAGCACGGTCGCGCCGTACTCCTTGGCGGCAGAGCGCAGCAAGTCGATCACCTGCTCACCGTGTGCCCAGTCCAGCGCCGCCGTCGGTTCATCCGCGAAGCAAAGGGCAGGCTTCTTGATCAACGCTCGGCCGATGGCCACGCGCTGCTGCTCCCCACCGGACAGTTCGCCGGGCCGCAACGATCCCTTGGCGGCCATTCCGAGCTGCTCCAGCATTTCCTCCGCCCGCAAACTCGCTTCGCGCGCCGGCATCCCCTCTCCCCAGCGAAGCACCATTTCGAGCTGTTGCCGCGCGGTCCAGGCGGGAAACAAATGATATCCTTGGAAGATGAAGCCACAGTGGTGGAGCCGAAACTGTTTCCGGTCCCGGTCGGATAGCCGCCACACGTCTTCCCCGAGGGCCAGCACCTGTCCATTCTTCGGCCGAATGAGTCCGGCCAGGGCTGCCAAGAGCGTCGACTTGCCGCTGCCCGACGGGCCCATGATCAGAGCCAGTTCCCCTGGATAAAGCTCCAGAGACACGCTGCGAAGGACGGCCGTCGTGGCCTCGCCCGTCCCGAAGCTATGCACCAAATCCTGTCCCCAGAGGGTTGGCTCTTCGTGCCCCATGCATCGTCCTCAGCGTAATAGCGTTGCGGGCTCCACTCGGCGGAGCGCACGCAGGGAAACCAGCCCCGCCAGCAGTGCCATTGCCATCGTCAACCCGGCGGCCCCTCCCAACATCCAGGCCGGCAGCACAATGCGCGCCCCAAGCACCTGAAGCACTCCCGCGGAGCAAAAGCTGGCGGGCACGGCCAGGGCGACGCCGAGCAAGCCGACCCAGAAGGACTGGGCCAACACCAGAGCCTGCATCCGCCAGGTGGGGATGCCCAGGGCTTCCAGCACGGCCAATTCGCGAAGCGAAGCGGCCGTGGCCGCCGATAAGGTTTGGCTCGTGACCGCGGCTCCGACGATCAGCCCCAACAGGGCGGCACATCCCAGAGCCACGCCGGCTTTCGTTTTAAATAGCCAGTGCAGCCGGGACCGCAGTGAAAACTCGTCGCGGCTAAAGGCGGACATATTCTCGTAAGTCCGCAACCGCTCCAGCACCGTCGGGACGTCTGCCGGGTTGCGGCAGCCGGCCAATAGAAACACCGCCTGATCCGGACGCATCCGCAGTAGCGTCTGGGCCGTCGGCAGCGAACAGAAAATGTAGGCTCCCGCGATCCCTCGGATCCCGTGTACCACCCCCACAACCCGCACGCGATGTCCCGCCACCTCAGCCACGTCCCCCAATCCCGTCAAGCCAAGATCGATCAGGGCCGACTCATCCACCACCACCGATCCCGATTCCTTGAGCCGGGCCCGCAGCTCCGGGGTCAGCTCCGTGATCGCGCCAAGGGACTCATCGTCGAGACTGGAGCCAATGACCGAGCAGGTCTCGATCCCCCCGCCCCGTTTCCCCCACGCGATCGTGCCGTAGAGGTAGGTTTCGACGCGCGCCACTTCCGGCTGAACGGCCAGGCGTGCTTCCCATGCCTTGGGGATCGGTAGGCAGAGATCGACACTCGGTGTTCCGGGATATCCGACCCACACGTCCGCCCGGCTGCGATCGATGGGGAGCGCGAACAGGGAGAAAATCCCTAGCAATAACCCCCCCTGCACCGCAATCAACAGGGCGCTAAATGCAACTACCAGGATCCCAGGCAGGAACCGGCTGCGCTCGTGCCAGAGGGTCGCCAAGGCAAAGGACATGGATGCATTCTCTCCTTCGGCTCACGGCTCTTGCTGTGCAACAAGTGTGCCTGAATGCGCTAACCGCAGGAGCCCGGCGCCGCGCCAGGCAAGCATCCATGCCCAAGTTATTGTAGGAATCGACTATCGCAGCCGAACCGGCTTCCACCGCTGTCCCTGGAAGAGGTCGTCTGGACGTGAGCGAAAAGCAGAGCCAGCTCAACACGCATCGCTTCAAAGGCTGGTGAAGGCGGAACATCTCCATTCTAGTATGCAGTATCGCAGAGGCAAGAATTGGGCCGGGCCATACGCCCCGTTGCCGGTTTTTGGAGTGCGCCGGCTCAACGCCGCTATGGATGGTTGAATCTTTCCATTCTCCGCAGCCGGGCGGTTGAATCGACACAGCCAAGGCAGGGTAGAGCCACCGCACTCCAAACGGCAATGGCCGTGGAAACCTTGCCAAATGCGCCGCGGTAGCCGACAATGCTCCTCATCCGCAGAGTCGATTCCGGGACCTCCTTCGTGCCCAGCTCCCGCTGCTCCTCCCGGCGGGCAAGACCACATTTGGAGACCGCACTCATGAAACGCATCTGTATCTGTTTGGCAACGGCCTTGCTGCTCGCCTGCGCGGGGCCGGGCGCCGCCGGTGACATTCCGTCAGCGCGGGAAACCATCCACCTGGCCAACCATCCGGCCCTGTCACCCGAGGGTGCGACCCTGGCGTTCGACTGGAATGGCGATATCTGGACGGTACCGAGCGCGGGCGGGGTGGCCCGGCCGCTGACGGCGCACCCGTCCCGCGATCAGGAGCCAAAATTCTCCCCCGACGGCAAGGAGATCGCCTTCATCAGCGACCGCGAAGGCTCGGCCCAGGTCTTCATCATGCCGGCCGAGGGCGGCGTCCCCCGGCAGGTCACGTTCCACACCGCCGGCTACACACTGCAAGAATGGTGCAGCAAGGGTACGCAGCTCCTGGTCAGCTGCACCCGCGACCATTTCTGGCGGCATGGCGAGCGCTTCTTCACCATCGACGCCACCCAACGCAAGGCGGATGCGCTCCTCTTCGATGACTATGGCCGGGACGGCTCCCTGTCGCCCGATGGCCGGCGGTTGCTGTTCACCCGCGAAGGACCGGCCTGGTGGCGGAAGGGCTACCACGGCTCGCAGGCCAGCCAGATTTGGCTCTACGATCGGGACAAGAAAAGCTTCACCAAAGTGCTCGACGACGACCGTGGCTGCCTTTGGCCGCTCTGGAAGCCCGACGGCACCGGCTTTTACTACGTCGGCGACAAGGCCAAGGTGGGTTGCTGCAACTTGCTGGAGCACGACCTGGAGACTGGTAGGGACCGGCCCCTGACCGCCTTCCAGGACGATTCCGTGGTATTTCCCTGCGTGTCGCGGGACGGGTCGACCATCGTCTTCCGCCACCTCTTCGACCTGTACCGGTTGCGTCCGGGCAGCGACGAGGCTCCGCGCAAGATCGAGCTCCTGGCCGCCACCGACCGGCCACGCGAACGCACCGAGCGGCGTACCTTGCAGTCGGCCACCCAGGTGGCGTTCACCGGCGACGGGCTGGAAATGGCGTTGATAGCGGGCGGGGATCTCTGGGTCATGGATACGGAGCTCCGCGAGCCACGCCGTGTCACGGCCACGGCCGAGGAGGAAAAATTCCCCTTGTTCGCTCCCGACGGCGACTCGCTGCTCTTCATCAGCGACATGAAGGGGCAAAGCGACATCTGGAAGGCCGAGCGGGCCGATAAGCAAAAACCGTGGTTCCTCAACGACAGCTTCAGGCTCACGCGTCTAACCGAGGATGGCGAGGCGAAGTCCGCGCTCACCTTCAGCCCCGACGGCTCATCGATCGCCTATGTGCGGGGCCGCGGTGAATTGTGGGTTGCGGACGCTGATGGCCGCAATGCCCGCAAGGTAATCCCTGGCTGGAGCCTGTTAGAATACGACTGGTCGCCGGACGGCAAATGGCTCGTCTATGCCTTGGACGATGACGATTTCAATCGCGATATTTGGATCGTACCGCTGGATGGCTCACGCAAGCCGTATAACGTTTCCCGCCATCCCGACAACGATCACAATCCCGTTTGGTCGCCCGACGGCAAGGCCATCGCCTTCACCGGCCGGCGTAACGGTCGGGACATGGCGATTCATTATGTTTACCTCCGTGCCGAGGATGAGATCGACACCCGCGAACGCACCGTGCAAAGGGCTCTGGAAAAGCTAAGCAAGGCCCGCAGCCCCGGCTCGCGCCGCGCCGCCGCCGATAACGGTGCCGCGCGCGAGACCGAGAGCTCCGACCCCACGAGAGCAGACCGCGCCGCCGCTGGACCACGTAAGGCCAGCGTGCCGGCGGTCGTCATCGACTTCGACCGGTTGCACGAGCGTGTCCGCCATGTGGTATTACAGGATCCCACGGGAGCCGGCGGTCCGTCACTGGAAACACCGGGACGCAGTCTCGGTCTGTTCTGGTCGCCCGATTCCAAGAAATTGGCGTTCACAGCCACCATCGACGGCCGACGGGGCACCTACAGCATCAGCATTCCTGACGACCTCAAGCCGAAACTGCTGACCTCCCAGACGGGCACGCAGCCGCGCTGGCTCAAGCCGGGCACACAGATCGTGTGGCTGGGATCGAGCGGTATTCCGGCCAGCATCGCGCTGGGCCCTGGCGGGACTCCCCGCGGCGGTACCGAACCCGCAGCGGCCACGCCCGCGGCCACTCGGGGCGGCGGCGGTGGACGCGGACGCGGCAGGGGTCCTGCCACTCCAGCTCCTATGCCGGCTCCTGCTGCTGCGGCCGATCCCGACTCGGCGGCGGCGGGGGGCGGCTACAGCTTTACTGCTCTTCAGGAAGTCGACCTGGCCAAGCGAAGGGTGGCGGCCTTCGAGCTATGCTGGCGAACCATGCGCGATCGCTGGTACGACGACCGCCTCGGCAACCGCGACTGGGACGCGATCCGCCACAAGTACACGGCCATGGCCGCGGAGGCTGTCGACAGCGAGGCGTTTGCCACCGTAGTGCAATTGATGTTGGGTGAATTGAACGGCTCGCACCTCGGCTTCACTCCCGGTGCGGTGCGAGGCGGTGCGGGCCGGCGCGGAGGCGGGAACCCTGCGCCGGAGAGCGGACCAGGCTGGCGCGCGACGACCGCCCATTTGGGGGTACGTTTCCGCGAGGACGATCCAGGCCCCGGCCTGAAAATCCGCGATGTTCTGCCCAACGGGCCCGCCGACCAGAACCGAAGCCGGCTCAAGGCTGGCGAAGTCATCCTGAGTATCGATGGTACGCCGGTGGATCCATCGATGGATCTGACCACGGTCCTGAATGGTCCACAGGATCGCGATGTCCGCCTGAACGTCCGCGGGGACGACGGCAAGGAGCGCGATGTGCTCCTGCGGCCGATCAGCTACACCGCGGCCCGGACGCTGCTCTACGAGGCCTGGCTACTGAACAATCGCGCCAAAGTGGAGGCGGCCTCGCAGGGGACGCTCGGTTACTTGCACATCAGCGCCATGAGCATGCCGAGCTTCCACCGATTTGAGGAGGAACTGTACTCCGTGGGCGCCGGCAAGGAAGGCTTGGTGATTGATGTGCGCGAGAACGGCGGCGGCAGTACGGCCGACCACTTGCTGACCGCGCTGACGCAGCCGGTCCACGCGATCACGGTTCCGCGCGGCGGGGGACCTGGTTACCCCGGCGACCGCAAGGTATACACGACCTGGAACAAACCGATCGTTGTGCTGTGCAATCAGAACAGCTTCAGCAACGCGGAGATTTTCAGCCATGCAATCAAGACCCTGAAGCGGGGCCCGCTCGTTGGCGTCCCGACGGCCGGCGGCGTGGTCAGCACGGGATCGGCGACGATCATGGACGTGGGCACACTCCGGCTGCCGTTCCGCGGCTGGTTCATCGTCGACAGCGGCGAGGATATGGAGCTAAATGGTGCCGTGCCTGACTACATCGTTTGGCCGCAGCCTGGGGAAGCCGCCCAGGGCAAGGATGCGCAGCTGACCAAGGCGGTCGACGTCTTGCTTGCCGAGGTCAAGGCGTGGAAAGATCGGCCAAAGCCGGCGCTGCGCAAGGCGACGCAGCGGTAAAGATATGGCGGACACTTCGATTCTTGTATGACTCGATGCGTCTGATCAGATGAATACGAATTGCCTGATTGCTTCGGATTGGTCCAATGGAGCATCCAAGACTCTGTACGAAAACCATGAGTGACCCCGCGAGCAAACACCTGGTTCGCCACCCAAAGAGGAGCTGAACCAGGACTACGGGGTCGCCGGCCCCAACCGCTGCAGATATTCTGCCGAGCCGGCGATCCCGGCGATGATCTGCTCGTCCCGTGCTCCGGCTTGCAGCATCGCCGTCCATCCTTGCAAGCCGGCGGTGTCCGCCTGCCGGTGCAAGAGGCGCTGGTAGAACGATTGCACCAGGTCTTGCCGATATTCGTCGCTGCCAAAGATGGCCGTGGCGATTTGGGGACGCGAAACCCCGTTGCTGAGCAGCTGACCAAACGTAGACTGACCGGATGCATCCACCGGCCGATTCAACGCATTGCGGTACAGCGCGGTCAAAAAGCCGGCGTTGGTCCCGCTGGCCTGCGTTTGAAAGTATTCCGCCGAGCCTGTCAGGTCCGCTTCCACCTGTTCCAGGGTTCCCCCGTTCGCCAGAAATGTTGTAAAGCTGGCCAAGCCGCCTGGATCGGCCGGTCGGTGCAATAGTCGGTTGTAGAGGTCCTGGACAACCACGGTACGGAATTCCGGGCTGTTTTCGATGGCTTGCACCACCTGCATTCGGGAAACGCCCTTGGATAGGGCGACCGTCCAAGTTGCCAGGCCAGACGGATCGACAGGTCGGTAGAGCAGGTCAAAGTAAACCTGCGCCACGAACCGCTCGTCGGATGTTCCGGTGACGTTCGGAATCACCTTGCCAATTCGCGTATTCCCCGCTGGATTGTTCAAGCCGCCGGTTGCTTCCGTGAACCAAAGGTTGCCATCAGCGCTGGTCACGATCGCACTGGGAAAGCTGTTGGCGGTGGGGACGGGGAACTCCGTGATGTGACCGGAAGGTGAGATTTGGCCAATGTTGTTGCCCAACGATTCGGTAAACCAGAGATTGCCATCCGGTCCGGCGGTGATACCGTTGGGACGACTGTTTGCCGTCGGGAGCGCAAACTCTGTAATGGTTCCGCTCGGTGTGATTTGGCCGATTTGGTTGGCTTGCTGCTCCACGAACCACAGATTCCCGTCCGGCCCAGGAGTGATGGCCGTGGGGCTACTGCCAGCGGTAGGAATCGCGAACTCAGTGATCACGCCCGCTGGAGTAATGCGGCCGATCTGGTTCGCACCGTTTTCCGTAAACCACAAGTTGCCATCGGGCCCGGCCGCGATGCCCGAAGGCGCACTCTCCATCGTTGCGATCGGGAATTCCGTGACCACGCCACTCGGGGTGATCCGGCCAATCATTCCAAAGTGGGACGGGTCGGGGTCTTCGGTAAACCAGAGATTGCCGTCCTGCCCGGTCGTGATGCTACCCGGGTTGCCGCCGGGCGAGGGAAGTGGGAATTCCGTGACCATTCCATTCGGGCTGAGCCGGCCGATCTTGGCCATTCCGATTTCGGTGTACCACAGATTGCCGTCGGGTCCCGCGGTGATGTGCAGGCCGGCCGCGTTGAAGCTGACAATCGTGCCCATCGGGGGGACCGGGAACCTCGTAACGCTGCCGGACGTGATTTCCCCGATATGATCCGAGCTGACCGTATCGACCCCGAACGTCGCCAGCGTAAACCAAAGGTTGCCGTCGGGCGTGGCCGCGATATCGACGGGTTGGCCAAAGCCGACGGGCAATGGCAATTCGGTAATCCCCACCGTGAGCAACTCGCGATCCTCCAGTTGCTCCACCATGAGCCGGCGGGAACGGGAATGGAACTGTTTCGCACGCATGGGAATCTCCCTGTGCAAGATGTTTGTAGTTTCTGGAATCTCTGCATCGCGGCGCATTCCGCCAACGTTGCGCACAGAGACACAGAGAAACCAGACCCGCTGAATGTATCCGTTTTTGTTGAGCGACGGTGTGCAGAACCGCGTGCTAATGCGCCGCGCGCGGTTCTGCGCACCGCCGCGAAACGGTCACGACCAACCGGACCCTGGATGAGAAAAAAACTTTCTGTCCACCGCGTCCAGAAGCTCGGGAAGCCACTTCCAGTCGTAATCAACGATACCATTGGAGAGCCCTGACCCGGACCTTGTCACCCACCTGCGAACCGACAACCGTCAACCGACCATTGTCTCAAATCTCTCGTCGATGTAGAAGAAATCAAAGGACCGGAACGACAGAGAGCGCATTCCATGCACTTGGCTCAGGAGATCCGATGACTGAGGCGGAAAAGGCAAGCACCCCGGGCCAGCCGGAGATTCCTTTCAGGTACGTCTACACACCGGGCCTCGCCGGCCTTCTGGAGGAGCTGGGGGCGGCGCTCCTGGTGTCCACGTACCAGGCGGGCAAGCTGGTCGTTGTCCGTGCGGAACAGGGCCGGCTCTCGACCTTGTTGCGGAATTTCGAACAAGCCATGGGCCTGGCAGGCGATTGCCGCCGCCTGGCGGTCGGCACACGCAGCATGATCTGGTTCCTGCGCAACGCTCCGGACATCGCCCCGCAATTGGAACCAGCCGGCCGGCATGATAGCTGTTTCATCCCTCGCTCCTGTCATGTGACGGGTGATGTCCGGATTCACGAGATCGCCTGGAGCGGCGAAACGCTCTGGCTGGTCAACACCCGCTTTTCATGCCTGTGTACCCTCCATCCCGATTACAGCTTTGTGCCCCGTTGGCGGCCGCCATTCGTCACGGCGTTCACCGCCGAAGACCGCTGCCATCTCAATGGGCTCGCCATGGTCGATGGGCAGCCCCAATATGTTACCGCTCTGGGAGAAACCGACACACCGGGAGGCTGGCGGCCGAAGAAAGTCACGGGCGGCTGTGTCATCGATGTGCCGAGCGGTCAAGTTGTTGTCCGTGGTCTGGCCATGCCCCACTCGCCGCGGGTCCACGACCGTCAGCTGTGGGTACTCGATTCAGGCAATGGTCACGTGCGGATCGTGGGCCCGGGGAGCGGCAAGGGCATCGTCGTGGCCGAGCTGCCCGGCTATCCACGTGGGTTGGCTTTCTGTGACCGGTACGCGTTCGTTGGGTTGTCGAAAATCCGCGAGACCTCGACCTTTGGCGGGATGCCATTGGCCCAACGGCGGAATCAGCTCAAGTGCGGCGTCTGGGTGCTCGATAACCGGAGCGGTCAAGTCGTCGAATTCTTGGAATTCGAAAAGGGCGTCGAAGAAATCTTCGACGTGCAAATCTTGGCGGGCGTCCGCTTCCCCGCGGTCGTCGGCTTCGATCGGGATGTGATCCAGGACACGTTTGTTGTCCCGCCCGATGAGCCCAAAGCGATGCCATGATGGAAACCTCCGGGGCCGCGCATTGGGCCGTACTGCGTTCGGCGGCGGTGGTCGCCCCCGGGTCTGCGGCTGCGCTTCCGCCGGGTTGTGACTTTTTGGTAGGCTGAGACGGCTTTTTTGTGCCGCGGCAACCCTGGAGGCAATGCTGTGAAAACTTCCCGTCGCTTGTTTCTGAAAACGGCGGCCTGCGCGACCACGCCGGGACTGTCCGCGCTGCGCGCGGCGGATCGTCCTTCGGTTACCAAGGCTGCGCTCGACCGCATTCTCGATGCACCGGTGCTTCAGCTGGAATCTCTGAAGCAGCCGGTGATCGTCGCGTCGGTTGAGCTGCTCCGCAACGGTAAACATTTCCTGGTTCGCACACGATCTCAGGATGGCGCCGAAGCCATCACGGTGCCGAATCCGGCGCGCATGGCCGACCTCTATCGGATCTTCCTGAAGAGCATCGTACCGATGTTCCTCGAGAAGGATGCCCGCCAGCTTGAATCGTTGTTATGGGACGTGTATCGCCACAACAGCAATTACAAACTACAGGGCCTCGCGCTGTGGACCGGTGTGGCGGCGATGGAGATGGCGCTGCTGGAATTGCTGGGCCAGACTGCCCAGCGGCCCGTGGCCGATTTCTTTGGCGGCTCACGGCGGCGAGACATTGCAGTTTACTACGCCAGCGGCAATCGCGGGAACAAGCCGGAAGCAGAAGTGGAGTATCTTCACAAGCTGGTCGCCGGGTCCGGTGTGCGGGCCCTCAAGTTCCGCCTCGGCGGACGGATGAACCGCAACACGGACTCGCTCCCAGGCCGTACCGAGGCGCTCATTCCGTTGGTGCGCAAAGCGTTCGGCGACAACATGACGCTCTTTGCGGACGCCAACAGTTCGTATGATGTGCGTGAGGCCATCCGCATTGGCCGGCTGATGGAGGAACATCATTACGCCTTCTACGAAGAACCGTGCCCGTTCGACTGGCTGTGGGAGACGAAGGAGGTGGCCGACGCGCTCACGATCCCAATCGCGGGGGGCGAGCAAGAATACAGTCTGCGCCGCTCTGAGTGGGTCATTCAAAACGGCGGCCTGGACATTGTGCAGCCCGACCTGCACTACGGCGGTGGATTCATCCGCGCTACCAAAATTGCGCGCATGGCCGCGGCGGCGGGGATGACAGTGGTGCCCCATATGTCCGGCGGCGGCCTGGGCTATCTCGACGTCGTACAGTTCGCCTCGTTCACACCCAACATTGGGCCGTTCATGGAATTCAAAGGCAACACGGACCTTCCTGTGGAATGCCCTACGTCGTCGCTCCGATGTGAGAAGGGGATCGTGCGCTGCCCGACTGGTCCT
>DATGIQ010000664.1:0-8661 GCA_035295665.1 Gemmataceae bacterium
GGGCGGCTTCGCCCAAGCCGGGGGAAGTGATCTTGGGCATGAAGGCGGCATCGTCGGGGCCGACGCGTTGTCCGGGCGCGGGGAGATGGTCCAGCGCAGCGGATTGGATGGTGATCCACTGATCGCCGGTCTTGTTGGGCAGGGAGATGGGCCCGCTGAAGGTGGCCCCGGCATCGAGAATGAGCGTGTCGCCGGGCTGGGCATGATCGATGGCCGCTTGCAAACTGTCCCCAGCATGCACCGGGACGACGCTCAGGACCCGGCGCGCTTCCATCTCCTCAAGATGCGGTCGAAAGCATCGTGTTGGCATTCGAGCGGTTCTCCTTTGAAGGCTTCGTCGAATCCTAGTTTAAAATCGGGCAGAATGCTGAGAGTCTGTGCGAAAAAGGGGTGTGGAACTTGGGAATCATGATTTCAGACCCCGTTTTCGTACACGGGATACCACCGGGAAGCGCCCGCGAAGGAAGCCATGATGCGGTCCCTTCGCTTGCGCGTCCAGCTTGTGTCCCCCGGGTTCTAAGAAGTCTGCGCAAGGTGGGGGCGACCCGGGCAAAAGGCCTGTTCGCGCGGCTGCAAAAGCTGAGCGCGGGGATATAAGCCGATTGCCGACGGATTGCAAGTCCGATGCATGCTCCAGCACAACCAGATAGCCGGCGTGGATCGCAGACAAGCGGAAATACAAACCGGCGGTGAAAGGATTGGTGACTTATACTGGTGGTGCCGGAAGCTGTGCGGAGCAGGGAGGGCGTCAAACAAAAAAACGGTGTTAAGAGAAGTTAACACTGTTAACACAGATTTGTAAGCCTTCCTTTATGCTCGGACGCGAAGAGAGGGGCTGCGACAACAATCCGCGAACGGGTTGGTAATGGTGTCTTGATCTGAACTGTCCATGCTGTAATGGGATAGGGAATGGAGGGTCGGGTTAGGGGGATACAGGAAATGGCTGGCATAGGTTTTGCTCCTAGGTCATTGCTCATTGATTGGGTTGAAAGTGCGGCACCCGGCCACGGCGATGGGCACCGCGTGTCTGCCGGTGTGCCGCACGTTCTTTTCATTTCCTGACCCTGACCGTCTCTGGACGAACTCGGTGCCTCGAGTGCGGACGTGGACCTGAGGTGGATGCAACACGGGAGGAGAGACCTATGCCCTTGCTGCCTTTAGAGCCCTTCGTATTTCCCGACGACCTTCTCGATCCCGCGGCGGTTACTCCGGAAGGGGCGGCACCGTGGTGGGTCCTGCACACGCGCCCACGGGCGGAGAAATCGTTGGCTCGAAGGCTCTTGCGCACCACCACGCCCTTCTTTCTCCCCCTCTGCAAGCGGCAATGGCGGCACCGGGGCCGCTTGCTCTGCTCCTATGTACCTCTGTTCCCGGGCTATGTCTTCCTGCGCGCCGATAGCCAGGCGGTCTTCAAAACGTTGGAAACCAATTTGGTGGCTCGTGTCTTGCCTGTTCCCGATCAGGCCCAGTTGCATGGCGACTTGGCCCGGGTATACTGTTTGATTGCGTCCGATGCGCCCTTAACTCCCGAGGAACGCCTCAAACCCGGTGCGCTGGTGGAGATTACCAGCGGTCCCTTGGCGGGACTGGAAGGAAAAGTTCTCCGGCGAGGAAAACAGCTCAAGTTCATTGTGGAAGTGCAATTTTTGCAGAGCGGCGTATCGGTCGAGATCGAAAGCTGGATGATCGAGCCGAAGAGCGATCCGGCGCCGATTGCTACCGTGGGTGCATGAATTTACTTTCAAAACGTGTCCGGAACTCTACAATCACAGTTCCAGACTCAGAATTCTAAGCCGCACGCAGGGAATCGGCGGCCTCGTATTTTCTGCCGCAACGGCAAGGAGGCCAATGGATTAGGAAAGCAACGGAGCTGTAACCCACGGGGACGAAGTGCGCGCGGAACGTGAGCGCTCTATGCTTGGGAAGGCAGTCCCCCTTTCCGCGAATTCGGCGAAAGCCAACGCTATGCTAAAAGACCTCGTTGCCCGCCTGCATTCGCTGCCCACCCGTGTCTGGGTCATTTTGTCGATCCTGATCGTTGGCGTGTGCTGGACGTACTGGCCGGCCCTGGGAATCATCGTCAACAAATGGGACGCGGCCCAATACTCCCACGGCTGGCTCGTGCCGTTCTTTTCTCTCTTCCTCCTCTGGCAACGCCGTGCGCTTCTGGATGCCGTGGAATGGAAACCGAACTGGTGGGGACTGGTGTTCATCGCCCTGGCAGTCGTTTTGCGCCTCACGGACGGGTTTTATTACATCCGCTGGTTCGACACACTGTCGCTCTTGCCGTGCCTGGCGGGCTTGTGCCTTTTGCTGGGTGGCTGGTCGGCATTGCGCTGGGCCTGGCCGGCCATTGCCTTCCTGTTCTTCATGTTGCCCTTGCCGTACTCGGTCGAGACGGCCTGGGCTTACCGGCTGCGGCTGGCGGCCACGGCCACCAGTACGTTTTTCCTCCAAACGCTCGGCTTCCCGGCCATCGCCGACGGCACCGACATTATCCTCGAAAACAACGTTCTCCAGATTGCCCCGGCGTGCAGCGGCATGGGAATGCTCTTCATCTTTCTTGCCCTGTCGACGGCCATCGTCATCGTGATCAAGCGCCCCTGGCTCGATAAACTGATCATCCTGCTAAGTGCCATCCCCATCGCCATCCTGGCCAACATCGTGCGGATCACCATGACCGCGCTGTTGTTCCGGCTGGCCGACTATTTAGACACCCCTTGGCTCAACCAGAAGGCCCATAGCTTTTTCCACGACGGTGCGGGTTACTTGATGATGCTGGTGGCCCTGGCCCTGTTGCTGGGTGAGCTCTGGATTCTGGATCGGTTGTTCATCCCCGTGGAAGAAAAACCGACCGTGAGCTTCGACTTCGCCCGAGGCCGGAACCTCCGGCGATCGTCGCCCTCCCAAAAAACGTGAGTTGCGCTCCGCGCGGGCTTTGCGGTGGATGTTCGGAACAGACGAGCGTAAACGGCAAGCCGCGACCGAGGCATAAAAGACCTGTTTTGGAGACTTTTCCATGGCTTCTTCCGATCAATCAGAGTCTCCCCTCCATTTGCCGGAACCGAGTCCCTCGCAAGGACAGAGCAACCAGCCGTTGGTGCCCGTCAACGGCTCCTCCGTTTACGGTGCCCCGGGGCCGATCATTCCCTTGCCCCCTGGACTGGCCGCTCCGCCGGACGTGAAGTCACTGGCCAAGGCGCTCAAACGCCATTGGCTGCTGGCGACTACCTTGGGCCTCCTCGCCGCGGTGGCTGCCTCCTCGGCCGCATGGTATTTCATGCCGGTGCGGTACACCGGCGAAGCGACGATTGTGTTCAACAAGACCAAGCTCCTCCGGGATGATGAGGGGGCTTCCCCGTTCGATCCGCAGACGCTGGCACAACTGGTCACGCAGCGTTGGGTGGTTCAGAAAGCATTGGACGAGCCCAATGTCGCAAAATTGCCCAGCGTAAGGGAGCAACTGTATCCCGTCGAGTGGTTGCGGCGGGGAGTGAAGGCCACCTATAACAGCCCCGAGCTCATGGGCATTACGCTTTCCGGGTACAATCCCGCGGAGCTCGTCATCTTGGTCGACGCGATCTCCCGTGTTTACGCCCAGGAATTGGGTAGCATGGAGCGCGCGGCGCGAATGGACCGGCTAAATAAAATCAACCAGATCATCGATAAGCTCGACCTCTTCGTAAACCGTGAGAAGGAAGACTTCAAGCGCTGGGTCGAGGCCAACGGAGCGGCCACCCCATCGCAACGCCAGAATATTGGCGACTTTGATCGGATGCGACGGGAACGGCTCTTGCAACAGAAACTGGATGCCTTGGCACTGGTGGACAAGCTCAAACTCCAGGACGACCAGAACCGAAAAAAGGGAGGTCCCCGTGTCAGCAGGTTAGAGATCATAAAAGCGCTGGAAGAAAACGATGAGATTCGCGATCTGAAGCAAAAAATTGACGTCAAGAAAAAGGCATTCACTGCCCGTGAGCGCGTCATGGACAAGAAGAGCACGCAATTGAAAGATGCCCAGGATGAGATTAAGAAACTCGAAAACGATTTGAAGGTTCTTGAAGACAAGCTAACCCCTGAACTCAGGAAAAAGATCATCGATCGAAAAACGTTGCTTGGCGAGGATATCGAGGACGAGAACAAGAGTGAAATTGCCGCGACATACGCGCTCATCAAGATGATCGAGGAACGCATCGACGACCTGGATAAGAATCTCAAGAAAGAGGGCCCGGAAACCCTGGACATCCAAGAAAGGCTCCGCAAATTCGATGCGGAAGATCGGGTTCGCGATACCTATCGGGTGGAAAAAGCCCGTTTAGAAGCCCAAACCCAAAACACAGTGGGTAGTGCCCGGGTCGAGGGCCCGCCGGTTGCGATCCCGGAGGCGGTCTTCAAGAAACAGCTCATGCTCGCCAGCGGTGCCGGCGGCGGCGCCTTGGCGTTGGTGCTGTTCGTGATCGCCTACTGGGAATTCCGCGCTCGCCGGATCAACAACGCCGAGGATGTGGTCCACGGCCTCGGCTGGCGTCTGGTCGGGCAGCTGCCCCCCTTGCCGGAGCGTTCCCGTGCTGGACTGCTGCGGCGAAATGGCGACGCGCAATACTTGCAGAACCTCATGACCGAATCGGTGGACGCCACACGGACCATGATCTTGCATGCAGCCCGCGTCGAAGGGCTGCGAACCGTCATGGTGACGAGTGCCGTTTCCGGGGAAGGGAAAACCTCCCTCTCCTGCCACCTTGCCTGTAGCCTCGCCCGTGCCGGTCGAAAGACCTTGCTGCTCGATTGCGACATGCGCAACCCGGCCGCTCACCGCCTGTTTGAATTGCCGGCCGAACCGGGCCTGTGCGAAGTCTTGCGTGGGGAAGTCCGGCTCGACGAGGTGATCCGGGCCACGCCGGCTACCAACCTCTGGCTGATCCCCGCCGGGCAATTCGATGAACAGGCGTTGCAGACCTTTACCCTGTCGCAGGATGGATTTTCTCCTCTCCTGGAACAGTTGAAGACCCAGTTTGACTTCATCGTCATCGACTCCAGCCCCGTGCTTCCCGTCGTGGACACGCTGGTCGTCGGTCAAAACGTCGATGTCGTGGTCTTCTCCCTGCTCCGCGACGTGAGCCGTATCCCCAGCGTCTATGCCGCGTACCAGCGGCTGGCCACGCTTGGCATCCGCATCCTCGGTGCGGTCGTCAACGGCGTGGACACGGGGAGCTACGGGTATTCTCGTCAATACGCCAAACAGACCGTTTAAGGCCGTATCAACAATCTTCTCCGTTTCGCGAAAGTTCGATGAACCACCGCGAAACAGGGAATTCCTATCTGTCCGAAAGGGAGTCCGACTCCTATCCTGACGAAATTCCCAGGGGTCGGACCTCCGTTCGGACGTGGATGGAAGAGCATGTCACGAATCCTACCATTTGCCGTCGGTCTCGTTATCCTGATGGGTTCGGAGTTGCTGCACGGCCGTTGGACGGACCGCTGGAGTTTCTCCGGCGAGCCCGAAGCTTCCTGCGCCAAGCTTCCCAAGCAAGACGTGCCCATGATCGTCGGCGACTGGACAGGCCATCCGGGCAAACCATTGGCCCATGAGGACCTCGTCGTCGGCGAAATTCAGGGGTATTTCAATCAAACCTTCACGCATCCCAACGGGACCGAGATTGCGGTCCTGGTTCTGTGTGGCCGGCCGGGACCGATCGCCGTGCATTCTCCCGAGGTCTGCCTGGGCGGAGAGGGGTGCACGCTGGATGGCAAGAAGGAACGACTCGGCGTGGATTTCGCTCCGCCGAACCAGCGCGTCGAGTTCTGGGTCGGCCAATTTTACTGGTTCGACGGCGGATTGCGGAAAGATCGACGCCAATTGTGGACGTACAGCTCCAACGGAACCTGGAGCGCCGACGACAATCCTCGGTTCCATTTTGCACGCTATCCGTCGCTCTACAAAATCTATCTCGTGCGGCAAATGTCGCGCCGAGACGAGAAACTGGATGAGGACCCGATGTTGGATTTCATCAAAGTCTTCATGCCGGAAATCCAAAGACGTCTGTTTGGTCCTCCGTCGCAATCCTGATCCACGCGGCGGATGCCTTTGAACCTGAAACCAAGGTAGGTAGCGCTTATGTTTTTGGAGCGGGACGCCCTTCCACGGGAACGTAGTATCCGCCGGGACGATCGCCATTCCGTTGCTGGACAAGCGATGGTCCCGATCCAAGAGGGACCCGCTCCTTCCCGCACAACGATCCCCGAAACTGTCCTCACGCTGCTCCTCCTCATCCCGGCAGTGCCGGTGATTGTGGTTGCGGCAATTCTGGTCAAGCTGACCTCGCGCGGTCCGGTGTTCTATCTCCAGAAGCGCGTCGGCCAGAACGGCCGAACCTACATCCTGTACAAGATTCGGACCATGATCCACGATTGCGAGCGCCACACCGGACCGCGCTGGGCCACCGCCCACGACCCGCGCATCACCCGGGTCGGACGCTGGCTTCGCCGCTTCCACATCGATGAGCTGCCGCAATTGTGGAATGTGCTACGCGGTGAAATGAGCCTGGTCGGCCCTCGACCGGAACGGCCAGAGATCGCCGAACACCTGGAACGGTTGATTCCCAGGTACCGCGAACGGCTCGCCGTCCGCCCCGGCTTGACGGGCCTGGCCCAGGTGCAGCTTCCGCCCGATTGCGATTTGGCCAGTGTGCGAGCCAAGTTGGCATATGATCTGTATTATGTGCAGCATGTGAGCTGGTGGTTGGACCTGCGGATCTTGCTATGCACCGGTTGTCTGCTGCTTGGTGTTCCGTTTACATTCTCGAACCGCTGGTTGAAGTTGCCCAATGGCAACTGCGTTGAGCAAGCCTATCAGGGCGTTCTGAGGAATGGGAAAGTAGATCTGACAATCCAAGTTTCGTGAGGGGCCCGATGGCCCACGACCGTGGTGGAGGGGGGTTCATCGTCTTGCCATAGATAGCCGGCGACGACGCTATTCTTCGAGCCGCGACGGTCAAGCAGGGGTTCCTTCACCACTGATTCACTGGCGCGGCTCAGAGATTTCTTGGGGGCTCTTTCAGGAATCATTTTCCGTGTCGCGGCGAGTCGCCGCACCACAAACAGGATTCGTCCATGAAAGGAATCATTCTGGCAGGCGGAAAAGGCACGCGGCTTTATCCGTTGACGCGGGCCGCGAGCAAACAAATCCTGCCGATCTACAACAAACCGATGATCTACTATCCGCTGTCGACCCTCATGCTGGCCGGCCTGCGGGAGATTTTGATCATCAGTACTCCTGCCGATCTGCCCGCGTTCCGCCACCTGCTGGGAGAGGGCCGCCAGTGGGGACTCCACTTGCATTACGCGGAACAGCCCGAACCCGGCGGCCTGGCCCAGGCGTTTTTAATTGGTCGCGAGTTCGTGGACCGGCAGCCGGTGAGTCTGATTCTTGGCGACAACATTTTCTATGGATCCGGACTGGTCGATCAACTGCGCTCCGTGGCCCGGCTCACCAAGGGGGCGGTGATTTTTGGCTATCCGGTGCAAGATCCGCAACGCTACGGTGTCGTGGAATTTGATTCCCAGGGGCGGGCGATCTCGATCGAGGAGAAGCCGGAACATCCACGCTCCCATTTTGCCGTGCCCGGACTTTACTTCTACGATGGCGACGTGTGCGATCTGGCGGCCACGTTGAAGCCATCGGCACGGGGTGAACTGGAGATCACGGACCTCAACCGCGTGTATCTCGAACGGAGCCAGCTCCGCGTGGAACTGTGGGGACGCGGCATCGCCTGGCTGGACGCTGGGACGCATGAATCGCTCCTCCAGGCCGCCAATTTTGTTCAGGCGGTGGAAGATCGACAGGGGATGATGATTTCCTGCCCGGAAGAAATCGCCTACCGCATGGGCTATATCGACGCTGCCCAACTGCGACAGCTGGCCCGGGAGCTCAACAACAGTTACGGCAACTACCTCCACCGGACTCTGGAGGAAGCGAATTCTTTGCCCTGGTAGCAAACGGTTCGCCCGGGGCGCTGGCGTCCAAAAAATGGTGGTCTAGACTTATGACGACAAAGCCGCCCACCAACCCGGTTCGTTTCCCGGATGCGACCCACGAGCACGGAGTGCGCGCCAAGGAAATTCCTCAACGGCCCTTCGGTGCCGGCGCGGCGAGGCGATGACGATGAAGTGCCTGGTGACGGGGGCCGCAGGGTTTATCGGTTCGCACTTGTGCGAAGAACTCCTGCGCCAGGGCCATGAAGTGACGGGAGTGGATGCCTACATCCCCTACTATCCTCGGGCCGCCAAAGAACGCAATCAAGAAGCTGCCCTGGCCCATCCGCACTATCGGTTTCACCACCTGGATCTACGAGACGCCGCCCTCGATCCACTTGTGGCCGGCACGGACGTTATCTTTCACCTGGCCGCCATGCCGGGGCTGAAGCAGAGCTGGACCGATTTCGACACTTACTCAACGTGCAATGTGAAGGCGACGCATCGGCTCCTGGAGGCCGTGGTCCGCGGGAGCAACGGGTTGCGGCAATTGGTATACGCTTCAACCTCTTCGGTCTACGGCAGCTATGCGTCGGGCGATGAGCAGATGCCGACGCGGCCGGTCTCGCCGTATGGGGTCACCAAGCTGGCTGCCGAGCATCTTTGCCGGGCGTATGCCGAGGCGCATGA
>DATGIQ010000665.1:0-2117 GCA_035295665.1 Gemmataceae bacterium
ATTGCCCGTGGCGGTATGGGCGTCGTCTACAAGGCCCGGCAAGTTAGCCTCAACCGTATCGTGGCCCTCAAGATGATTCTCGCCGGCCAGCTTGCTTCCGCGGCGGATGTGCAACGCTTTCGCACCGAAGCCGAGGCGGCGGCAAACCTGGACCACCCCAACATTGTGCCCATCTATGAAATTGGCGAGCACCAAGGCCAGCACTACTTCAGCATGAAGCTGATTGAAGGCGGCAGTCTTGGCGAGCAGGTCGCACGCTTTAGCCAGGATCCGACCGACGCGGCCCAGCTGTTGATGACGGTAGCCCGGGCGGTTCATCATGCCCATCAGCGCGGCATCTTGCACCGTGATCTCAAACCCGGCAACATCCTCGTAGATGGCCAAGGGCAACCGCACGTGACGGATTTTGGCCTGGCCAAGCGAGTTCAGGGAGACAGCCGGCTAACGCAGAGCGGAGCCATCGTCGGCACGCCGAGCTACATGGCTCCGGAGCAGGCGCGGTCGGAGAAGGTGCTGACAACGGCCGTGGACATCTACAGCCTCGGAGCCATCCTCTATGAATTGCTGACCGGGAGGCCGCCCTTCAAGGCCGGGACACCTCTGGATACGGTTCTGCAGGTTCTCGAGCGCGAGCCGGAGCGCCCTCGGGTCTTGAATCCGCGCACGGACCACGACCTGGAAACGATTTGCTTGAAGTGTTTGGAGAAAGAGCCGCACAATCGCTACGGATCGGCGGAGGCTGTCGCCGAAGACCTGGAACGGTGGTTGGCTAGCGAACCGATCCACGCGCGACGGACCGCCGCCTGGGAGCGCGGACTGAAATGGATGCAGCGGCGGCCGGCCATCGCAGCGCTCACCAGCTTGCTGGCGGTTAGCGGGGTCCTAGGTGCGGGCGGCGTGATTTGGCAGTGGCGCGAAGCGGAAGCGGCACGCCAGGAGGCCTTGGCAAAGGCGAGCGCGGAAGAACAGGCCAAAACCGAGGCCCAGCAGGCGCAGGAGGCTGAGGAACGACAGAGGCAACAAGCCCAAGCGGCTCTCGCTCGGGCGGAGAGAAGTCTCTACTTCCAGCGGATTGCCCTGGCGGAACGGTACTGGCTGGCCAATAACCTGGGGCGAGCGGAGGAGTATCTCGATGCGTGTCCGCTTGCCCTGCGCCACTGGGAATGGCATTACCTCAAGCATCTGTGCCATGCCGAAGCGGTCAGCCTGCGTGGCTACCCGAATTATGAAGCCGCGTATACTCCGGATGGCCGATTGCTCGCCACGACGGGGCCCGACAACACCATCCTCCTGCTCGACCGGGCGACGTGGCAGGTCGCCCGCGTCTTGCGGGGTCACCAGCGGCCGGTCGAAAAACTTGCCCTCAGCGGCGATGGAAGGACTCTGGCGAGCGTTAGCCAAGACGGGATGATCAAGTTGTGGAGCGTGGAGTCTGCTCAAGAACTGCGCACATGGACGGCACGATCGGTCGTCGATTTAGCGATTGATCGGGATGGCCGCCGCGTTGCCGCAGCCACGCAGCGTACCGCTCCGTATGGAGGCGCCGAACTCATCCTCCATCGGCCCGGCGAAGTGATTCTCTGGGATGGCGAGGGTCAACAACTGCTGCGGATCCCTGGCGCCGGCACGAATGTCGCTCTCAGTCCAGACGGGAAGCAGATCGTTTCATTCAGTGAGAACGTGCTCGTCCCTGGCGGAGCGGTGCGGATCTGGGATGCGACCACGGGCGAGCTGGTATCCACGCTCAGGCAACTGCACTACCCCCAGGCACGCACGGCGTTCAGCCAGGATGGCCGCTGGTTGGTGGCGGTGGATGACAAAACGGCCGTGCTATGGGACGCGGCGACCAGCAAACAACTTCGTTCCCTGACCGGCCACACGAGCCAGATCAACCACGTTGCTTTCAGCCATGACGGCCGCCGACTGGCCACGGCGGACCGAGAAGGGATGATCAAGCTCTGGAACCCCGACCGCGGAGAGGAACTCTTCACGTATCGAGCGCACAAGGGCCCGGTCGGCTCGGTCGCGCTCAGCCCGGATGGCCAGCAACTTGCCTCGACGGGAGCGGATGGAACGCTGCGCATCTGGGATGCGACGCAGGGGCAGCAAGTTCGTCG
>DATGIQ010000666.1:0-2426 GCA_035295665.1 Gemmataceae bacterium
GCCGGTGGCGGACGCCGGATGCCCGCCCTTGCCGGGCGGCGGAGCAGACCTCTTCAACGGAGGCGGTGCCGATGAACCTTCTCGCGACGATTGACATCTTTAAGTTGTACGACCTGTGCGCTCAGCTCATGGACGGCCACATCCACTACGGCTTCGGGGCCAAGGCGGCCTTCACGGCCCGGCCGGAAGACATCCGAAGCATCGACTGCTCCGGCTTCGTGCGCTACTTCCTGTACCGGGTAACCGACGGCGCCATCCGGATGCCGGACGGCAGCGTGGTCCAGAACGACTGGTGCCGCCGGCAAGGCCTCGACCTGGTGGACTATGCCGACGCCGGCCGGCAGGACGAGTTGGTGCGCATCGCCTTCCTGCCGCCGCGGCACGGCCACGCCGGCCACGTCTGGCTGATCCACATGGGCAAGACCCTGGAGAGCCACGGCGGCAAGGGGCCGGACCGCCGCGCCTGGGACACGCCGGTGCTGGCGGACAACGTCCAGCAGTGCTACGTCCTGGCGACCGCGCCGTGCATCGGCGATTTCGTCCGCGCGCGGGAGACCTACGCCTGATCAGGCCGGCCTACCAAGCCCGGTGTAACGTACCGCCAGCGCCTGGGTCCACCCTCACGGATTTTCGCGCCGACGCCATTCTTCGATCCTGGCTGGTAGCCGCGGGCGAAGCCTTTGTCGGACAGGTTGGCCAACCTGTCCGACAAGCGCTGGGCCCACCAGCGCTTAACGGTTCCTGCAAAAGTAATGTCCGCATGGCGTGAGGTTTGCTCTATGCTCTCTTATGAGAACCAAAGGCTCACCCGCTGTGTTGGAAGCGCGACGTTGCCTCGCCGTCCAACGCGCCCTCGAAGGATACTCCACCCACGATATCGCCGACTTCTTGGGCGTCGATGCCCGCAGTGTCCGCCGTTGGCTGGCCACCTGCCGCCAGCAGGGCACGACCGGCTTGGCGGCACAGCCTGCCAGCGGCCGACCGCCCAAACTATCCCCGGCCCAGGAGAGAATCGTGCGCCGCTGGCTAGCCGACCGCCCCACCGCATACGGCTTCGCCACCGAACTGTGGAGCGCGCCGCGGCTGGCACAATTGATCGAGCAGGAGTGGGGTATCTCCTTGCACCCCGATTCCCTCACCCGCTGGTTGCGGCAGCGTGGCTTTACACCCCCAAAACCCCGACGCGGCCATCGCGAGCGCGATGCCGAGGCCATTGCCCGATGGCGTGCCCAGGATTGGCCGCGCATCAAAAAAAGGCCCTTCGGCGCGGCGCCTCGATTGTGCTGCTGGACGAAAGCGGATTGCTGATGGCTCCGCTGGTACGGCGTAGCTGGTCGCGGCGTGGCCAGCCACCGCTGCTGGAGCAGCAGGCGAACCATCGGGAGAAGGTGTCGGTGGCAGCCGCCCTGTGGCTGCCACCCCGGCGTGACCGGCTGGGACTGGCATTCCAAACGCTGGTCAACCGCTACTTTAACAACGAGGACGTAGCGGAGTTCCTGGGCTGCGCCGTGCCGGGCCTGGGCAGTCCGGTGATCGTCATCTGGGACCGGGGTAGTATGCATAAGGGAGGCCCGATCAACGATGCAGTCCGCGACGCGGAGGGCCGGCTGGAGTTGGAGCCGCTGCCGGCGCATGCCCGGGATCTGATGCCCGTGGAAACGCTGTGGAGTTGGTTGAAGTACAGCCGGTTGTGTAACTTCGCCCCCCACGATGCCGAGCAGCTCAACGCACGGATCATCCAGGAGTTGGACGCCATCCGCGACCATCAACCGCTTCTGCGTGGGTTTTTCCATGCTTCGGCTCTCCCATTGCCGCGGACATTACTTTAGCAAGATGCTTTAAAGACCTGCGGCTACGGCAGGCCGGACCTCCCGAAAAGTTTGCCACGCCCGTGGCGCACGGGCAATCCACGCCCTTGCAGTACCGGCATTGAAATTGCTTCAACACCACGAGAACCGCTTGCACTTTTTCGCAGAAAGGATTACCCGTGTCGGATCGCCAACCTTCTTATAAACGCCTGTGGGTCGGTTTCACCTTCGTCGTCCTCGCCTCATTCGCCGTGTTGGGCGGCTTCGGTTTTCGCATCGCCGCGCTGGCGCCGCCGATCCCCGACCGGGTGGCCACCCCCGACGGCCGCGTGCTGTTCGACGGAGACTTGATCCGCGAGGGGCAGAACGTCTGGCAGTCCCTGGGGGGCCAGCAGATCGGCACCGTCTGGGGTCACGGGGCCTACGTCGCCCCCGACTGGTCCGCCGACTGGCTGCACCGCGAGTTGGTCTTCATCCTGGACCGCTGGGCCCAGGAGCAGGACGCCGCGGAGTATGCCACCCTGCCGCCGGAAACCCAAGCAGCCCTGCGGGCGCGGCTCAAGAACCTGGTCCGCGCCAACACCTACGACCCGGCCAGCGGCATTCTGACGCTTGACC
>DATGIQ010000667.1:0-2136 GCA_035295665.1 Gemmataceae bacterium
CCTGGATTCGTGTCGGGTGCTCATGTTGGAGGGCGACCAGTGGAAAACGCACACGCTGCAAACCGCGCCGCACCTGTTGACGGAAAAGAACTGGCAGCCGAGCCGCCAGATTCTCAACCAGGTTCGGCAGGAAAAAAAGACCTCCTGGCAAGCACCCGAGCTGGCACCGGCATCGACGCGGAGTCTGCATGGCGTCAAAGTCGTCATCGCTGCCCCGATCCTGGATCGAGCCGGCGAGGTGATCGGCGTGCTTTATGGCGACCGCCGCCGGGAGGGTCTGAGTGCTTCGCCGGTACTCACCAAGTTGGAGGCGATGCTCGTGGAGCTGATCGCCACGGGGGTCGCGACGGGATTGGCCCGGCTCCAGCAAGAGAAGGCAGCATTAACGGCACGGATCCAGTTCGAGCAATTCTTCACGGCCGAGCTCGCCCACCAACTTGCCACTCAGCCGGACCTTTTGCAGGGCCGCGACGCCGAAGTGACGATTCTTTTTTGCGATATCCGGAGCTTCAGCAGCTTCAGCGAGCGCCTCGGTCCGGAACGGACGGTCGCCTGGATCAGCGATGTCATGGAGGTTCTCTCTGATTGCACGCTCACGCACCGTGGCGTGGTCGTGGACTACATCGGGGACGAATTGATGGCCATGTGGGGCGCACCCGAAAAGCAGGCCGATCATGCCAAGCTGGCTTGCCATGCCGCCTTGGCCATGCAGGAACAGTTGCCCAAGCTGAACGAACGTTGGCAAACTTTCCTCGGTGAGCCGATGGGCTTGGGCATCGGCATCAATAGCGGCGTGGCCCGCGTGGGCAACACCGGCTCCCAGCGAAAATTCAAATATGGGCCGCTCGGGAACACGGTGAATCTGGCCAGCCGTGTGCAGGGGGCCACCAAATATCTGAAGACCAAGCTGCTGATCACTGGCTCCGTACAGGCTCAGCTAGGGTCGGAGTTCGATACCCGGCAATTGTGCACGGCACGGGTTGTGAATATCGTCGAGCCCGTGAATTTATACGAATTGGTGAGGCAGATAACTCCGGCCTGGCTGGATCTGAAAACGGGCTATGAAGAGGCGCTCAAACACTTCGAAAACCAACAATTTCGCCAGGCCGCGCGCATCCTGGGCCGGCTGTGCACCGAATATCCGCACGATGGCCCGTCTCTGTTTTTGATGTCCCGTGCCGTCAGCTGTATGGTGGAGGAACCGCAGCAGTTCGATCCGGTCTGGGTTTTGCCTGGCAAGTAGGATGGAAAGGAGCATCCCGTATGACTCGGAACGTATTTCGTCGCAGCTTGATCGGCGGGCTGCTAATTATGCTCTTGGCGCTGGTGTGTGACCGCGCCGATCGGCCGGCCTTTGGTGAGACATGCCTTTCGCCATTCGTGAAGCGCCTGGATCGGCGCGAGAAGTTCCTGTACGTCTTTTGCCTCGATGCCCATGCCAAAAATCACGATTTTCTGGCCGTAATCGACGTCGATATGGACTCGGCAAACTATGGCAAGATGATTTATCAGCTCGACCTCGGTTCCGCGGGCAACGAGACGCACCACTTCGGCTTCACTGACGACCGGACCCACATCTGGGGATGCAGCCTTTTCTCCAGCCGTATGTTCCTGATTGATGTCGCCGCCGAGCCTGCAAAGCCCAAACTCGTCAAGGTGGTTGAGGATCTCCCCAGCAAAGTCGGGTTGACAGGACCCCACTCTCCTTACGCCTTGCCGGGGCGGATGTTAATTAGCTTTCTAGGGAGCAAGGAGGGCGGCCTACCTGCGGGGTTGGCGGAGTTTACCAACGAGGGCGAATTCATTCGCCGTCTCGATCTTCCCGCCGACGCTCCCTACATGTACGACGTGGCCGTGAAGCCGGACCTCAATCGCATGGTTACTTCCAGCTTCACGCCGCTGAACAACTACAAAAAGCCGCTGGCCCAGATGGATCTCACCAACTTCGGCAAAGAGCTGCTGATCTGGGATTTCCGGCAGCGCAAAGTCCTGACCAAGGGCCCGCGAAAAAATAACTTCGCCGAATTGATCTATCCGTGTTAGGACGGTTTTGGGATAAGCGGAGCATGCATGATGCAACTGCTGTCGCACGTATACAACGGAAATTCGCGGCCCTTGACCCCGTGTTGGATGAAC
>DATGIQ010000668.1:0-7712 GCA_035295665.1 Gemmataceae bacterium
GGCCGGTTTTTGCCGCTTCGGGACGTCGAGATCTTCCTCGGAGAGTTCGAACGGCTCCGTGGTCGGGGTCGGTCTCGGCTGAGGCTTCTTGGGTCGAACGACTTCTTCCGCTCTCTTCAGCTCGGCATCGAGATCGATTTCCTCGGTAAGGAAGGAGTCCTCGGGCGCTTTTTCGCCGCGCCCGCTCCGTCGACTCGGGGATTCGAGACGAACGTCGCTGTCGGAGGATGTTTTCATTGGCGTAGCACCGAGGGGCGCGCTTTCGTCATCGTGGTCGGGTGTCAAGCGCACAGGGCTTTGCGGGCCCGGATCCATCGGCACGAGCTTGGCCCCGCTGTCGGCCTTGGGGCCGGGAGTCTTCCGCTTTTCCGACTTGGGGCTGGCCGAATCGTCCACGAGCTTGATATCGCTATCGCTGCTGACCTCGAAAACCACGTTGCTGCCATCGGGCACCAGCCGGACATCGCTGTCGCTGCCGGGCTTGGGCGTCGGGCTTTTCGAGCCGGGCTTTTTGGGATCGCTCTTGCCGCCGCTCTTGGAGCTGGCCGCAGCAGCCACGGCTCGACCTTCGGCACCGAGATCTTGTCCCAGATCGAGCTGTTCGGTGGCGTCTCCCAGCTCGAAATGAAACACGCCCTCATCTTTGGGTTCGGGGCTGCTGCGTGCCGTGGGCGTATCGTGCGGTTGAGGCCGCGGGGCTTCGCCGAGTGGGAGATCGGGATTGCTCCCCTGTCCACGGCGGCGGGCCAACTCTTCGATATCTTGCGTACGGAACCGCCAGGTGCCGCGGTCGGCAAAAGCCCGAACTTCCCGTCGTTGGGCCATGTGGCTCAAGTCTTCGGATGCCATGCCCAAAATGCGGGCGGCCTCTTCCAGCGTGTAATACCCTTGTACCATGGCTTTTTCCTGCTTCCCCGACCCGGGGTGTATGGGTTTGTGCGGTAATTCAGAAAGGGTCGCAACGGAGCCCGGACCAATTCCCCAGGCTCGCTATCTCACCAACATCGATTGTAAACCACTGTCTCTTGAATGCAAGGCAGGTTGCGGGGTTTCAGGTCGGTTGTCCGAACGGAGTTGTAGCAAACGGGACAAATGCACCAGGGCTGCCGATTCCTCGGGAGAATTGGCTCTTAGGAACCATGCTCGGTGTGCAAGGGAGGCAGGTTCCCCCCGGCCTCAAATGTCAGATCCGTGGCAGAGTCGCTCACGGCAAAGGTGTTGACCTTGTTGGGTTCCGCCAGGCAGGGTTCGGATATTTCCACGTCTTCCAAATGGAGGGTATTGCGGATACGCAGGATTCGTGCGTCTTGGGACTGGCGGGTGCCGAGGATGGCCAATGCCGCATCTAGCACCTCGCGGTCGGTATCAAAGTGCACCGGCAAGTTGGCTCCTTCCGGATAGCCGGCGGTCAAGCAGTTGATAACGGTTGCCCGGTAATCCATGGCTCGGATGAGCCGGGTCGTCGTAAAGTCGGCATTGCCGATGCCGGTGGCGTTGCCGTGGGTCCGCTCTGACAGCCCGCGCACGAAAATATGGCGCATGGCAGGTTGATCTTCGGGAGCCGGCGCCGTGCGGAAAGCCCGCTTGCGGCCGACGACATTGGTATCCATTCCCGAACCGCTGATATCCTTGCCGATTTCATCGACGATCAGCAAGTCGGCCTGGCGTAATGGGAGGCGGGCGAGCCAGCGTTTGGCCAGGAGGAGCATTTGTTCCTCACGGGACTCGAAATCTTCGGGGCGGACGCCTTCGATATGGGCGGTTTCCTCATAGGCATTTTCAACGAGTCCCAGGCCGAACGCGATAGGGGCATGGGCCCGCACGGTTCGACTGATCGAGCGAACGACCTGGTCGAACGGGACTTCGAGGAGGATCCTGTGGTAGGCGAGGGCGCCGGCGTGTTTGCCCAGGCCGATCATCGTCATCTTGAGGAGCCCGCTTTCGATTGGGCCATGATACCCCGTATGTGGCTTGATGCGGCCGATGATGCCAATGTGGTCGGCTTCCGAAGCATGGCGATCCAGGACAACGGGGAAGCCTTCGCTGGTGGTGCCGAGCGACACGACCTCCATCGAGGCGCGAATGGGGACACCGACAAATGCTTCGGTGATGCCATAGCTTTCGAGGATCTGCCGTTGTCCGTCGGCCGTGCCGCCGCCGTGGCTGCCCATGGCGGGAACCAGGAACGGGTGTGCGCCCAGGTCTTTGAGGAAGCTGGCAACGCTGCGGAGGATGAGGGGGATGTTGGCGATGCCGCGGCTCCCGGCGGTGAGGGCTACGGTTTGTCCCGGGCGAATGGTGCGGCCCAGATCGAGCGCATCGAGGGCCGTGCGAACGGCCAAGGGCACATTATCGATGCGTTGTCTGGCAAATTGTTGGCGAATTCGCAGCATCTTTGGATAGCGCATAGCGATACTCCTGAAAGCCCGGTCCACGGGAACAGGCTTGGGCATCCCCTACAGCAGGGCGCGCAGAGCAATCGCGCCGGTGGATGGACGATCCTATGGTATCCGAGATTGGCACGGGACACCATGTAATTATGAAAAATGCAGGTTGTCGGTCGGACAGGCCGAGCCTCTTGCGGGCTGTCCGGCTCCTTTATATATTGGCCTACGGAGCCGGGCAAATAGACTTGGCAGGTGGAACGGGTCGTTTGGGGGCGTAGCTCAATTGGTTAGAGTACCGGACTGTCGATCCGGTGGTTGCGGGTTCGAGTCCCGTCGCCCTCGTTAAACAGAGGTAGCCGCAAGATAAGAACTTGCGGCTACTGTCGTTTCAAGGACATAACAAGTGGCAAATCGGTTTGGCAACAATTTGGCAACACTTCACGGGTGGCGTTGCAGTCGTATTGCTGGGGGGGCATCTGGGGACAACGGAAATGCCCGTGAGCCGTCTCAGGCGTGCTTTTCCCTCGGGCCAGAGCGCCGCTTTGCGGCACTCTTCGCCTTCCTGGCCCCGGCCATTCCGATACGGGCGACGGCTGCCTTGAGTTGGTCGGCGACCCAGGCATTGAGGCTCTTGCCCGAAAGGCTGGCGGCCAGATTGACCTGCCGGTGAAGCTCGGGCGGAATGCGCGTCACGAACTGGCCGGAGAAGGGTTTGTCGGGCTCCTCGCCGCGCGACGCACAGAACGCAAGATAGTCGTCCACGGATTCCTGAAATGCCTTCTTGAGTTCAGCAACGCTCTTGCCCTGGAAGGTGATGACATCGCGCGTGTTGATGACCTCGCCGTGGAAGATCCCCGCTTCGTCGTCGAATTCAACCTTCCCGATGTATCCCTTGTACTCCATCATGGCGTCACTCCTGCCTCTGCCAGGAACCGCCGCATCGAGCGGACGGCTCCCTTGTCGGTTTCCTTTTGCGGATGGGGCCGGTGAAAAACGGCCCGCACACCGTTCAGTGCGATTCGGACCCGTGATCCCTGGCCCTCGGTGATCTCGGCACCGGCCGCGTCGAGCATGGCTTCGATGTCCCGCCAAGGGATATTGGACCTGACGGGATCGTCGAAAACCGCTTCCAGCGTGCGTCGGTGCTTCTGATTCATCCTGTCCTCTATAGTATCACAGAATGATACTATGGTCAACGCTAAAGAACGGGTCGGCCGTCTCCCTCGTCACCTTTCGCCTAGCTATCATGCCTCGTCCGGCAGCTGACCGACGGAAAGAGCTTCGAGCCATTGCTCCGCTTCGGCCTCGCGGCCGCTGTCGGTGGCCATTTCGGCATACGCTGCCGAGAGGCTCCCGATGCAGGGAAACTCCGGTCTTGGATGGGATGTGGTCGGTTTTGTGGTCATGGGCATTCCTGTCAGGTGTCTTTCGACAAAGGGAATGCCACGGGTCGGGTAGCGGTGTCAACCGGATAGTGGCACGATGCAATTCCCCGGCTCGGCCCGCAGACTTTCCTCAGCTCGACTGATGCAGATATTTGGATGGCTGTCTGGGTGGTATGATGGGAGTTGACCTGACAACCCATCGTTACCACCCGAGGACAGCCTTCCTTGATTCTACCCGCTTTGCCCGCCGAAGCAGCGCCGCTACTGTTGGCCCTTCAGCCTGCCTTCACGCAGCCGACCTGGCACCGCTTTACGCTCTTGATGGTGGCCGCCGTTCTCACCACGGGCCGGCGCACCATCGCCAACCTGCTCCGCACGGCCGGTCCGCTGGCCCCGGGCCACAAGACCAGCTACCAACGCGTTCTCTCGGCCGCCTCCTGGTCCGGGCTGCAGCTGGCCTGCCTCCTTACCGCCTTCATCCTGCGGTATCTCGTGCCCGACGGGATCGTCTGCCTGGTCGGTGATGACACCGTCGAGAGCCACCCCGGTCGCAAGGTCTACGGCAAGGCCCGGCATCGCGATCCCGTGCGCTCCAGCCACTCCTACACTGCCTGGCGGTATGGCCACCGATGGATCGTGCTCGCCGTCCTCGTGCGCTTCCCCTTTGCCAGCCGTCCGTGGGCCTTGCCGGTGCTCGTGGACCTCTACCGCTCCGAAGAGGAGAACGGTCGCCGCCAACGCCCGCATCGCACGCCCGCTCAGCTCATGTGCAGACTCCTCCGCTTGCTGTTGCTCCGCTTTCCCGATCGGAGCTTCGTGTTCGTGGGCGACGCCAGCTACGGCACGCATGAGACCGCCCGTTTCGTCTACCGCCATCGGAGCCGGCTGACCCTCGTCAGCAAACTCCATCCCGCAGCCAACCTGTTCACGTCCCCGCCCCGCTACCGCGGCAAAGGACGACCGCGCGTGAAGGGTCGCCGGCTGCCCAAGCCCTGTGAGGCCGTGGCCCAAAGACGCCGTTTCGGCCGACGCACGGTCGGCTGGTACGGCGGTGGCACGCGGCAGGTGCAAGTCGCCAGCGGCACCGGCCAGTGGTACAAGGCCGGCCGTGGCCTGGTGCCGTTGCGCGGGGTGTTCGTGCGGGACCGGCAGGGCACCCACCGTGACGAATACTTCTTCACCACCAACCCCACCCTGACGTCAGAGGCGGTCATTGGCTACTACACCGGGCGCTGGAACATCGAGCAGGGCTATCAGCAGATGAAGGAGGAATTGGGGCTGGACCATTTCGAGGGCCGCTCCTGGCGTGGTTTTCACCACCATGCCGCTCTGGTGCTGCTGGCCTATGGCTTTTTGGCCTTGGAACACCGGCGTGCCGCGGCAGCAGAGAAGCCGGTAAAAAAAAAGTCGGTACACCAAGCTGAGCTTGCCGGCCATTCGCCGGGCGCTGCAACAGCTTTTGGCGCCGCGTGCGCCGGATCGGTGCCCACACTGCCAGAAACCGCTTGGTATACCCATACCGACCTAACGGAGTAGTACTAAGGAAATGGTATCGGGTGGCGCTTCAATTGGGATGCGCGGCTAGCCGCCATTTATGGCGCGGAAGACGGCATAGGCTTGATTGCGCAGGAAGCTATCGCTGTCCCACGGTTCGCCGCCGACGGCGAAATTGTTGGCGCCCATGAGGATTTGGTAAACATCCAGGGTGGTATTGTTGGGCACATCGAACGCTTGGCCGCTGGGGCCGATGTTCCAGGAGTAAGCGCCCAGCCCATTGCTGGTGACCGTAAAGCCATGCGTCTGGGCAGTCGTGCCACCCAAGGATTCGGTCGTGGCAAAGATCTCCAAGGCGGTGGCCAATACCTCAGCGTCTAACCCCGTTCCCTTGGATACCAGAAACAGGCTCTGGAAGTAGCTGCCGATCTGGCCATCGGTGAAGAGGCTCAAGTTCGGCGCCCCATTGCTGGCACCATAAAGATTGGGGTACGTCGTGGCCAGCCATTGTCCCAAGGTCTGGCCGCTGTTCGTAGCACCAAAACGGCGGATGAGCTGCTGGCCTTGCAATCCTTCCCAGAAACCGAGGGGCATGGTCAGACCTGCGGACACGAACTGCCCCAGCGTAGCCACCCCAACGCTTTCCTGGACGGTGGTGGTCGTGCCTTCGTGAGTAATGGTGATGGTTAGGGTATAGCTGCCCGCGGCGGCAAAAGTGTGCGCACCGAGGATGCGAAAAGAATTAAAAGCAAAACCAATTACGCCGCCCGTAGTCGCGGTGTGATCCCCCCAGTCGATACTAGCTGAATAGTGTGTGCCATCATTGGCTTCGGCCCCACCCGGATCGGTAAAGTTCGCGACCCGCCCGCTAAAGGGTGCCCCGGCTATGGGGCTCAGCGTTGCCGACATGGGCACGATGTTGACCTCGTTCACGGTCACCTGTGCCATGGCCGAGCTGGACAGATTCGTCGTGGCATTGAGGACCGTGATGGTCACCGTATAGCTTCCTTCCTCGGCATACGTATGGGTTTGATTGCCCAGCAATCCCGGCGCAGTCGGATTCAGCGTGGTATTCGGGCTGCCGTCGCCCCAAGCGATGGTTACTTTCCAGGAACCATAGCTCGTGTCGGTAAAGCCTGGGCTCAAGCCGATCAAGGTTCCCTCATTCACCATTTGGTTCGCCGGCGACATCAACGTAGGCGGCGAAGGCGCTGAAGCAGGCAAAAGTGTGAATTCGGCAATCTCGATGCCGCCGAAGAAGCTCTGACCAGTGGCCCCTGAATGGAATTGGTTGATGGACCAAAAGTTAGCGGAATTGGCCGGATCGTATTCGGTACCACTGTAGTTGCCGTAACCGTACACTGCATCCGGGACGGGTAGAACCCCGGATTGGACCAGGATGGGATCTTGCATCGTGTTGGGCGGATCCGTAGCCTGACGCCCGGTGACGTACATCGAAGTCGCCTGCCCATAGCCGTCTTCCAGGAAGGTCATGGCAATACTGTCTGCCGGGTTGATGGCGATCGATGGGAACGAGGTGGCAATGGCGCTGCCCACATTAATATCCCCTTGCTGCAACAGCGTCGGGGTACCGGTGGTCGGCGCATTGAACTCATACCAGCGCGCCAGGTTCACCCCGCCTGCGCCAATATTCCCGCAGGCCACCATGTGTTGCGTCGATCCATTATTGACCCAATCGACACTGAGGATGCGATTGTCGGCTTTTCCGGTCAAGCCCGCTACGCCAGGGCTGTTGTCGTAGCTGTTCACGGTTAGCGGAGTGGTAAGGAAGGTCCCTGATCCCGCAAGATAGCCCGTATCCTGGACAACGTTGACCGTGGTCGAGGTGCTACTACCTTGACTTTGTACAAAGTATTCCAGGTTTCCCCCTGCTTCACTATGCATGCGGGCCGGCACCAGGGTCTGGTCATCGGCGCCGGTGAAGACATCGGTGGCCTGTGTGCTCAGTGGTCCACCCGCCAGGATCGATGCTTTGGAAATGGCAAGGATCAGGTTGTGATCGAACGTCACCTCCCCGTGGAACATACCCATCGAGAGGAAGACCGCGTCACTGTTCCAGCCCATCAGGTACGTGAAGGCCTCGAGATTGTCCCCTTCGTTGGCCTCGGTGATGTGGAAAAAGTTCCAATCGCCAGAGCCCAAGGTGGCTGGGCTGCTGGTCTTGGACACCGCGAAATCCATGGCGACCGTGGAACTGCTATCAATCTCCTCGGCGGCGACGTAGAATCGGCCGGCCTGATCATCATAGAGGACTTGGCCACCTCCGAGGCCAAAATCATTGGGGACAAAGACCGAACTGAAGAACGTGAAAAAGTCGACCGGACCGACGGACCCGCCGCCCGATCGGTTCGTGAGCGCAATGGAAAAGCTGGCGACACTGGCGACGGTCGTAGGGCTCACGCCCATGATAGGGTCAGGCGATATC
>DATGIQ010000669.1:0-2041 GCA_035295665.1 Gemmataceae bacterium
ATCTTCGCGCCGCTCGTCACGCTGTGGGTCTTCCTCAGCCAGGTGCTGAGCGCCGACCATTCCTGTCGGGCCGCGGTTGCCCGCCTGCTGGCGCACCGCGTGGCGCGGGGACACAAACCCTGCTCCGGCAAGACCGGCGCTTATTGCCAGGCCCGCAGCCGGTTGCCCGAGCAATTCTTCTCCGGGGTGGCATGTGCGGTGGGTCGCGCGCTGGATGCCCGGGCTAACAGGCCGTTGAAAATCTCCACTTGACAGGTCTGGTAAACTGTCGGCATCCCATCGACCAACACCGTGCGAGGACTTCCCCATGAGCATGGGCCACCGTCCCAACGAGCATCAGGTTGACCTCTGGGTGCCGACCTCCGACCTGCCCCACTCCCCAGGCCATGTCTTCTATGACAAACTCAATCAACTCCTCGACCAAGCTTCCTTTGATCGCTACGTCGAGAACCTCTGTCAACCCTACTACGCCGAGGGCATCGGTCGGGAGTCCATCCCGCCGGGCACCTACTTCCGCATGCTTTTCATCGGCTACTTCGAGGGAATCGCCTCGCAGCGAGGCATCGCCTGGCGGTGCTCCGACAGCCTGTCGCTACGGGACTTCCTCGGCGTTGCCTTGCACGAGGCGACCCCGGACCACTCCAGCCTGACCAAGATTCGCGATCGTCTGCCGCTGACGGTCCACGAGCACGTCTTCACCTTCGTACTGAAAGTCGCCCAGGAGAAGAAGCTGCTACGGGGTAAGACGGTGGCCGTGGATGCGACCACGCTGGAAGCCAACGCGGCCATGCGGAGCATCATCCGCAAAGACACCGGCGAGGACTGGAAGGAATACCTCAAGCGGCTCATGGCCGAGGAAGGGATTGACAATCCGACCGACGAGGAAATGCGCCGCTTCGACAAGAAGCGGAAGAACAAGAAGGTATCCAACCAGGAGTGGCAATCACCGACGGATGCGGATAGCCGTATTGCCAAGATGAAGGACGGTACGACGCACCTGGCCTACAAGGCGGAGCATGTCGTGGATTTGGACTCCGAGTTCGTGCTGGCGGCGGCAGTGCATCCAGCCGATGCCTCAGACCCATCGACGCTGATGGGTAGTGTCTTGGAAGCCCAGGCGAACCTGGTGTTGGCAGGGAGTGAGCAGGAGATTGAGGAGGCGGTTGCTGACAAGGGCTATCACAAGGCCCAGACGCTGGCCGAGTGCGAGCAGTGGAACACGCGGACCTACATCCCCGAGCCGAAGCGGAGGGGGTACAACTGGGAGGACAAGCCGCAGGCGTGGCGGAAGGCGACGGCGGCAAACCGGCGGCGGGTCAAGGGAGCAAGAAGTAAGCGGTTGCAGAAGAGGCGAAGTGAGTTCGTGGAGCGAAGTTTTGCTCATGTCTGCGAGACGGGGGGTGGACGGCGGACGTGGTTGCGGGGTCTGTTGAAGGTGACGAAGCGGTACGTGGTGCAGGTAGCGGCTCACAACATGGGGCTGCTGATGCGAAAGTTGTTGGGGATGGGCAAGCCGAGAACGCTGCAAGGGGGAGGCGGTTGCTCCGCCTGGGTGGCTTGGTGCTTCTATTGGCTGTCTGCTCCTTGGGGAAGCCGTGGGTATGAGCGAACAAGGAATCTTTGCTCTGTGGCTTATGGCCTGACGGTGGCATTCTGATTCACCCCAAAGCGGCCTATTTCAACAGCCTGCTAGCCAATCGCCGCCAGGTCCAGTGTTTTGCCATAGCGATCCAGCACCGCCGCGCGCAACAGCGCATGTTCCGGCCGGCGCAGCCCTGGATCGTCGGCGACCAGAGCGAAAGCGTCTTTGCGGGCCATTCGCAGCAATTCCACGTCCGTAACCAGATTGCCAACGCGCAGCTCGCCCAGGCCATGCTGGCGTGTACCGAAAAACTCACCCACTCCTCGCAGCCGCATGTCTTCCTCGGCCAGCGCGAAGCCATCGCGAGTGCGCAAGAAGGCACGCAAGCGCTGGCGTCCCTCATCGGTAGACGGCTCGGCGAACAGATAGCATTGGCCGGCCACCGGCCCGCGGCTGATG
>DATGIQ010000670.1:0-13078 GCA_035295665.1 Gemmataceae bacterium
GTGTCGGCCGAAGATTCAGCACGCCGATCATTCATATCCGCCACGCTGGTCCCCTCCTTCACGTCCGGCTGAATGCATGGGGATTCGCCCTCGGGAAGAGTACGCCTCCGAGGCGTGGAAGGCAACAGTTCGATCAGCCAACACCAAATGCCAGGCCGATTGCACCATAGTCGGATCGCAGCGGCCACAGGCAAGCTCGTAATCAATGCCCGGAAGCATCCCGGCCGCTGTCTTTGGCGGGCGGGGGGTAGAGGATGCGCGTTCCCTGCACGCGAGCCCACGGTCTCAATACATGCCGCTGTGTCTGGGTGGCACCGAGGATGTGTTCCACGGCCACACCCCGCACTACCAGGGCATCCGCAATAAGAGAGCGGTGGCACCGCCAAGGCACGGCCTCGGCGCACATGAGAACCAGGTGCGCTTCGCCCGCTCGTTCCAGCAACGCCTGCAGACCCTTCTGGAACTCGGGCGTCAGCATATAGTCGGCGTATCCCTGGAAGGAAGCATTCTCCCAGCCCGTATTCGGCGAGTCCGGCCGGCGACGGCGCAGCCCCCCGAGTTCTGGCATGTGCATGTAGCCAATGCCGGCCTGACGTAGGGCCTGCGAAAGAGTGTCACGGCCGAACTGCGGATTGCGCCGGGAGCCGGGCATCTTGCGGACATCAACGACCAGGGTTGCCGCGCGAGCCCGCAAGAGCCCCACGAATTCCTCCAGTGACCGGTTGGAATGGCCGACCGTCAACACGGTTGGGAATGGAGAAGAAGCTTGATCTGATATGCTCACTGTGCATTCCTCGAGCGGGTCTGGCGTTGCCGTACCTCGGGACCCGCCTTCTCAGATATTGGCTAGCTCGCCAAAGTATTCGTGGTCTTCGTTGTAGCCGCCCTCCCCCTGGCCGACAGACCTGGGGCTCTCGACGAACTCGATGGCCCGAATCCACTTGACCATCTTGAAGCCGAGCTGGTTCTCGACCCGCAGCCGCAGTGGCGCTCCATGCAGCTCACTCAGCCGTCCGTAATTCATCTCGTAAGCTAACAGGGTTTGTGGGTGCCGGGCGTTCTCGATCGAAAGGTTATCGTAGAACTCTCCACTCTCGGCGCCCTCGCCGAACGAGTAAAAGACGACCGCGTGAGCGTTGGCCTTGGGACAGACCAGTTTGAGCAGCTCCTCCAAGGGCAGCCCACCCCATTCGGCGATGCCCGACCAGCCCTGGATGCAATGGTGCAGCGTGATCTGCGTCTTCTTGCCCCGTGCTCGCAGGTCTTCCAGCGACAGCTCGACCGGGTTCTCCACGAGACCGTACACCCGCAGCCGATAGTCCCTGAAGCCGCCGGCCTCCACGCCGCGCTGCAAGGTGCAGGAGAGAATACGGTGCAGCTCCACCCCCTCGACGGACGGCCATACAGGGGTGCTTTTTACGCCAGCCCGGACACAACGGAGAGATAAGGCTCTCCCGATGGCAGCCATGTCAGGTCAAAGCTGAGAATTGGTCTTTGGATATGCGGGAAGAGCTTTTCCTTGCGGCGGATGAACGGCTCGATGACGGCCAGGAATTCTGGACGCAACTCCTCTGGGAGGGTCTCCGCAAGGTGTTCCAGCAAAGCTGTTCGCTCCGCACCCTGTACAAGAGCGGCATTCCAGGCAGCGCTGCCAAGGGTCAGTAGCTTGCGCAGCCGGTCGTCGTCTGAACTGCCGTCGTAGTCAGGCTCGACCAGTGCCCATAGCGCATCGGACATCTTGGCCATGCCCGGTGGCTCGACCACGACGAAGTTTCCGAGTCCTGGCCCGGGATGCCGCGCCCGCCGGCGTTTCTTGTCTTTGCGGTGTTGTCTTTGCCGCCGTTTGTAAGAGCGTGATGACATCAACCCCTCCTTAGAAACCCTGGTTCAGCGACCTGTTCATGATAATGCGCGGATTCGGCGCGGAACGAGAACTGAAGGCCAAATCGTCTCCTGCATCGCGCGCACAATTCCAAGGTAGCCGCAGATGCGTGCAACGTGTGAGAATTGACATGCTAACGAAGCGGGATACTGTATTCCGGGAACGAAGGGAGCGAACCCCATGAAATGCAGTGCGTCTCACTCGTTGGCAGCCTTTCTGACATGCACCCTGTTGGCTGCGAGTGGCGTGCGCAGCCAGGAGATCCAGGTCGATGCAAGCAAGGTATTCGGCCGGGTGTCGCGCCATTTGACCGGGGCCTGCATCGAAGACGTGAATCATGAGATTTACGGGGGGCTGTATAGCCAGATGGTCTTCGGCGAGAGCTTTCAAGAGCCCGTGCCGCCGCCCACGATCATCGGGTTCACCTCCTTTGGCGGGAGCTGGCACGTAAAAGACGGCATCGTCCACATCCAGGCCACCGACGGACCCAAATTGGTCAGCGACCATGCCGCATTCAGCGACGGTGCGATCGGTGTCGAAGTCCAATTCGTGGATCGCAAGACAGGCAATGCCGGCCTGATCGTTCGCGTCGACGAAGCCGGTGTTGGTGCCGATCGCTTCACTGGCTACGAGATCGCCCTGAACCCAGCACGCCAGCGCGTGCTCCTGGCTCGACACCGCAATAACTTCGAACCGATCCACGAGGTGGAGTGTGAAGTGGCCGTCGGCCGCTGGATCCCCCTCGAGGTGAGGCTGTCCGGTTCGGTGGTGGACATCCTCGTCGATGGCACATCCATCCTTCGCCATGATGACGGGAAACGAGCGCTTTCCGCGGGGAAGGTTGCCTTGCGCGCCTGGCAGCGGGAGGCAAGGTATCGCAATCTCTGGGTGAAGACAGGCCCAAACGCCAAAACCCTTCCCTTTGAATCGACCCAACCGAAGGCGGAAGTCAGCGCCATGTGGCGGCCCGTTCAACGCGGCACCGCCACGGGACGTTACGCCCTGGTTTCCTCCCGCCCCTTCACCGGCTCCCAATCGCAGCAGGTTACCTTCCTTGCCGGAGACGGAGAATGGGGCATCGAAAATCAGGGGCTCAACCGCTGGGGGATGAACTTCGTCCAGGGGCGAGGTTACGAGGGCTACATCTGGGCTTGGGCCGAAAATCCGGCCAACCTGGTGGCCGCGCTGGAGAGCCGCGATGGATCGCGCCGCTATGGGGAAACCACCCTGAACGTGACCGGGAAGGATTGGCAGCGTCTGGACTTTTCACTGACGCCCAACGCTTCCGACTCCGCCGGCCGGTTTACGCTGAAGCTGCGCGAGCCCGGCTCGATCGTGCTGGGCCATGCGTTTTTGCAGCCGGGAGAATGGGGGCGATTCAAGGGATTGCCGGTGCGCCGCGATGTCGTCGAGGCTCTCATCGCCCAGGGGATCACCGTTTTACGGTACGGCGGATCCATGATCAACCATCCCGAATACCGCTGGAAGAAGATGATCGGACCGCGCGACCGGCGGCCTCCATATCAGGGTACCTGGTATCCGTATTCCTCGAACGGTTGGGGCATCCTGGATTTTCTGAACGTTTGCGAGGCGGCCGGGTTTCTGGCCATCCCGGCGGTGAACATGGATGAGACGGCCCAGGATCTGGCCGACTTCATCGAATACGTTAACGGCCCGGCTACCAGCAAGTGGGGCAGCCGACGAGCAGCCGACGGCCATCCCGCGCCCTACCAACTGCGCTACCTCGAGCTCGGTAACGAGGAACGAGTGGACGAGGATTATTTCAAGAAATTCCAGGCGCTGGCGGAAGCCATCTGGGTACGGGATTCCCAGATCATCCTCGTGGTGGGCGATTGGGGTTACCGCGAGCCGATCCGCGATCCCTTCCACTGCCGCAACTTCTCCGGCATCACTACCCTGGCGGCCCACCGGGACATTTTGCGCCTCGCCCGGAAGCATGGCCGGGAGATCTGGTTCGATATCCATGTGAGCACGGAGGGTCCCCGGCCCGATTTCGGCGGCACCTTCAGCTTCATCGATGCCCTGCAGAAGCTGGCCGACGGTGCCAAGCATGGCGTTGTGATCTTTGAGTTCAACGCCGGCAACCATTCGCTCCGCCGCGCCCTGGCCAACGCCGCGGCCATCAACCGGGTGGAGCGGGATGGCCGAATTCCGATCGCTACCTCGGCCAACTGCCTCCAGCCCGACAAGCAAAACGACAACGGCTGGAATCAGGGTCTGCTGTTCCTTGATCCGGCGCAGGTCTGGTTGCAGCCCCCCGGCTACGTCACCCAGATGTATTCCCGCAACTACCTACCGAACCTTGTGCAATGTCAGGTAACGGGGGCAAACGATCGCCTCGATGTCAGTGCCCAGCGCAGCGACGATGGCCGGGCGATTGTCTTGAACGTCGTCAATCCGACGGACAAGGCAATCGCCACGCCCATTCACCTGGCTGGATTCGTCCCCAAGGAATCGGTTGCCCAGGTCACCGAATTGTCGGGTACCTTGGACGGCCGGAACACCGGGACCCACCCCCGCGCCATCGTTCCGCAGTCGCGCTCCTGGAAGCATGCTCTCACCAACGGTAACACCCGCTACACGTTTCCGCCCTATTCGATCACGGTGCTACGCTGGGAGTGAGACCTTTCGGGGAGTCAACGGGATACGGACATGGATCTTCACCTCAAGGGTCACACAGTTCTTATTACCGGCGCGGCGAGCGGCATCGGGCTGGCAACCGCGCAGGCCTTCGCGGACGAAGGGTGTTCGCTCCTCCTATGGGATTGCTCCCGCCATATCCAACAGGTCGCTCACGATATCGCAAGCAAGTTTCAGGTTGTCGCCAACAGTTCTCTGGTCGATGTGGTGGATTTCGCGAACGTCCAGCGCGCCCTGGAGGAGTTTCTCGAGCGCGGCTTGGCCGTCGAACACGTTGTCCATTGCGCTGCCGTGGGGTCGACCAAGTTTGGTTTCCCGTTTACGAACCTTTCCCCATCGGACTGGCCCCGGACTCTCGAAGTCAACATCCTGGGAATGGTGAATCTCGCCCATGCGCTCACGCCGCAGATGATTCAGTCCCGGCGCGGAACGTTTGTCTTTCTGGCATCGGTCGCAGGGCAAATCGGCTCGCAGACCGATCCTCCGTATAGCGCGAGCAAAGCCGCCAACATCAACTTCGCTCAATGCATGGCCAAAGACTTGGCCTGCCATGGGATTCGCGTGAACACCGTGTGTCCCGGAATGGTTCAGACACCCCTGAATCGTTCGGTCTGGCAAGCGTGGTATGATCAAGCTTCCGAGGCCGACCGACTCAGCTACGAAGCGTGGACCGATCGCAAAATTCGAGCCGTCGTGCCTCTGGGGCGGTGGCAGTCCCCGGAAGACATTGCCTCGATGATTGTCTTTCTTTCCTCGGACCGCGCTAACCAAGTGACCGGACAAACCATCAATGTCGATGGTGGATTCGTCATGCATTGGTAAAGACCCTTTGAGAACGTGGCGAAAAAACGCGCATGCGCGGGCCCCCTGCCGGCCACTATCTAGGTAGAGGGATATGCTGCAGGGGGATGTCATGGCCGATTTGCGAGCGGGCTCGGTGCTGCAACACTTGCGGAGAGTCTTCGCGCATGCCTCGGATGTGGAGGTGAGCGATGCTGAACTCCTCGAGCGGTTCGTGAAGGCCGCTGACAAGGCGGCGTTCGAACTGCTCGTCTGGCGCCACGAGCGGATGGTGCTGGGCGTCTGCCGCCGCGTGCTGCGGAACTACCACGACGCCGAGGATGCCTTCCAGGCCACTTTCCTCGTCCTGGCCCGCAAGGCGGCGTCCATCCGCAACCAGCAATCGGTGGCGGGCTGGTTGCACTGCGTCGCCTCCCGGGTCGCACACCACGCCAGGTCCAAGGCATCACGGCGGGAGCGGCCGGGAGGCCACGACGCCGACCTCGCATCCGTGCCTTCCCCGGGGGAGCCCGGCGGAGAGTTGCGTGCGCGCGACCTGGGTCCCGTGCTCGATGAAGAGGTGAATCGGCTGCCGGAGAAGTACCGTCTGCCCGTGGTGCTTTGCTACCTCGAAGGGAAGACCTACGAAGAGGCGGCGCGCCAGTTGGGCTGCCCCAAGGGGACGCTGTCGGGGCGGCTGGCGCGGGCGCGGGGGATGTTACGGGCCCGCCTCGCGCGCCGGGGCGTGGACCTGGGCGCGGGGTTGTTGGCTGCCGCGCTGTGCGAGTACGCGGCCGCAGCCGCGGTACCGGCCGCCTTGGTGACGACCACAGTCAAGGCGGCACTGCTGGTTGCGTCGGGCCGGGCGGCGACTGTTGCAGCCTCGCCGGAGATCGCCGCCCTTGCCGAAGGAGTGGTACGAAGCATGTTGGTCCACAAACTGAAGTTCGTCTCTGTGTTCCTCGCGGCGTTCCTGGCCTGTGCTGGCTCCGGGACCTACCTCGCGGTGCTGCACGCCTGTATGCCGGGGCAGCCGGCCCTCCCGGACAAACGGGCACCGGAGCCTGCCGCAACGAAAGGGAAGCGCGCCGAAGGCGAGCGCGTGGCCGTGATCGCTGCCGACGAGGCTCCCCGGCCCCGGCCGGTGGAAGCCAGGGATGCCAAACCGGGACCGGGATACTTGACGGGCCGCGTGATGGGACCGGACGGGAAGCCGATCGCCGGGGCGCGCGTCTGGTGCAGGGCGCACGGCGCCAAGCCGATTGCGGAAACCAGGACCGACTCCGACGGCTGCTATCGTATTGGTCCTTTTGCCGCCACGGTTGGTCAGCGCGAGGACCTGCTCATCGAGGCTGGCGGCCTGGCGCGGCAGTACGTGGCAGCCCCGGCGGTCTTTTCCGATCAAGACCGCAATCTGGGAGACTTGATGTTAGCGCGCGGACAACGAGTCCGCGGAGTGCTCCTGGACGTAGATGGCAAACCGAGAGCCGGCGCGACCGTTGAAGTCTTCCTGCAACGTTACACCCTGGGACATAGTTGGCTCGAAATCGGCGAACCTTACCGCATACCAACGGATGCGCAAGGCAAGTTCGAATCGCCACCGCTGCCGATCGGTGGCGGGCATATCGTGGTCCGCGTGCCAGAGCGCGTATTCCTCCAGGAACCCTTGCAACTACGCCCTGGCAAGGACGAGAAAGTCACCCTGCAACTCCGGCCCGACAAGCCGTTTGTCGTTCACGTGGTGACCGAGGAAGGCCAGGCCGTCGCCGGCGCCCGGCTCCTGGGATTTTGGTTGCACGAGGATCTCATTTCCGACGCCCAGGGGCGCATCCAACTCCGTGGCCTCGATCGGGCTCCGCCCGTTCTCCTGCGCCTGCAAGCGGAAGGCTATCCGCAACAGGAAGTAATCGTCCATCAAGAACACACCCGAATCGTGCTCCAAAAGCCCGTGTACCTGTACGGCAAGATAGTGGATGCGGACACCGGTGCCCCGGTGAAACTCTCGCGCATTGTCATCTGCCAGCTACGCCGCACCAGCGAGGGCAAGCTCGAACCGTTTGGCTGAGGCGCGAGCGGCTTCGAGCAGCCGGAAACCGGTCGGTTTCGCGTCATGTTTGCCCTGCCGCCGTACCGCTGCGAAGGCTTTCACCTGTCCTTCTCTGCCAAGGGATACCGGGAAGCGGAATACGCCACGCCGCCGATCACTGAGCACAAGGATTTTGGCGCCATCGAGATCAAACTGAAACCCAAACCAACCAGCGCCACCGCAACGGCGGCCACAGCGAAGGCGATGGGTGTCCGTGGCCGCGTGACGCGCGACGGCCAACCGGTGGCGAGCGGTTGGATCGCGCTGGGGTTTATCGGCGCCGAGCAAATGAACGTGCCCAATGCCTACGTCCTGCGCAATCGCACCACGGAAAGCCCGCTCTCCATTGTCGATGAAGGGCCCATTCGCGATGGCAACTACTCCCTCCAGGCATATCGACCGGGTTCGCGGTTCGCCCTCGTGGTCTTCGAGTCCGGCCATGCTCCCACGATCCACGGGCCGCTGACGATCCCGGAGGATGAAGGGCTGAGTGTGGATGTGGCCTGCGTCCCCGGTGGTTCCATCGGCGGGCGGGTCCAAGATGTACCGGCCGCGTTCAAGGGCCAGTTGTGGGCCGTGGCGTTTTCGCGAACAGGTCATCGGGCAGAGACGCGCGTGCAGTCCGATAGCCGCTTCCTCTTCCGCGATCTTCCGCCCGGCGAGTACGGTGTGAAAATTGGCCACGAAGGGATCCAAGACCGTGATACCGAGGTTCGCTGGCCGGGCGAGGGCAAAGGGGCGGGTTATCAACCGTCGAAAGCAGAGATGGATGCCTACAACAAAGCCACGGAGACCCCTGCAGACCCGTGGAGACGCGCAACACGGGTGGCCGTGAAGTCCGAGCAAACCGCAAGCGTGGTCATGGAGCTGCCGGACGAATTCAAATGAGCCAGGTCCCCAATTCACCGTGCCAAGCGGGTCTTTCCATCAGGAATCGAACAGGATGCTCGACTACTTTATTGCCATGGAGCATCGGCAATGAACAACGTCTTTGCAGTAGTTCTCGTCGCTGCCGTTGTCGCGAATTCGGTGGAGGCAGCGCGTGATCACGCCTCTTCCCAAGAACCGGCAAAGACGCCGGCAGACCGATTCTCTAATGGCGTTGCCGCCTGGCTTCCTCCCATGCAGAAAGCGAGCTGGGAACGTGAGCAAACAACGGGTCGGTGAGGCCACGCCGCCAAGAGGGAGATTCGCATGCCCAGAATCATGATGGCCCTCCCATGTGGCCTGGCGGTCGGGCTACCGGCGAACTCCTGGGCGATGTGCCGTCCTCTGCACCAAGGCGAGCCAGCCAGTTTTTGGATCGCCCAGCTTAGTTCGTTTGGAGACTGCTGGCGGAGCCGCGGCGTCGTAGTAGGATAGCTCCGTCGCCAAGCGGCGAAGGAGTAACGACATGCCATTCTGCGAACGCGGGAATCCCTCCTTGACGAGCCGGCAACAAATCTCAGTTGTCGGCATCAGTTGTCTCGTGATTTCGGTCCTGGCGGCCGGCGGTGTCAGTCCGTCATTTTCTCGCAACGTAAGTTCGGGCAAAGCCAATTCGTCTGCCGTAGGAGCATCGGCGGAACCAACGCCCGACCAAGCCCGCGGCAAACGCTTGTTCGAAGCGCACTGCGCGCGTTGCCATGGGATGCAGGGCGGCGGGGGCACCGGAGCCAATTTGCGGCGTCCCAAGCTACAGCGGGCTGCCAATGACGAAAGTCTCTTCGATCTCCTCCGCAATGGCATCCCCGAGAGCGGCATGCCGGACGCGTGGGCGATGAGCGACAACGAGGTGCGAGACGTCGTCGCCTACGTCCGCACGCTTGGCCGTATCCCCCCGGAGCCGTTGCCCGGCGATCGTGACAAGGGTCAGCTCGTCTACGGCAAAGCGGGATGCAGCACTTGTCACATTGTCGCCGGGAAGGGCGGCAGTCTGGGGCCGGAATTGAGCGACATCGGCGGCCGGCGCGGCGCTCGATTTCTGCGCAGCGCCATGTTGCATCCGGGTAAAGACCGAATTCTCACGTCAGAGGGCTACGCCACCTACGTTCCCGTGCTGGCCGCCACCAAGGACGGACGCGTGCTGACCGGCATGCGCGTCAACGAAGACACCTTCACGATCCAGTTGCGCGACACCAACAATCGCCTGTACTCCTTGCAAAAAAGCGAACTCGAAGCACTCTCGAAACTCGACGGCAGCGTGATGCCCACCTACGAGAAAATGCTTTCGCCAGCAGAAATCGACCATGTAGTCTCCTATCTCGCCACCCTGAAGGGAACGCCATGAAAGGTCTCAAATCCTGTGCGTGGTGCGCGGTCCTGCTGTTTCCCGGCAACCTGTGCGCCCAGGTTTCCTACGAACGCGTTGCTCATGCGGAGCGTGAGCCGGAGCACTGGCTGACGTATTCGGGAAGCTACCGGTCGCACCGCTTCACGGCGCTTGACCAGATCACGACAACCAACGTTGCCCGGCTCAGAGCAGCTTGGATCTATCAAGTGAAGCAGGCGGGAATTGTCGAAGTGTCGCCGATCGTTGTGGACGGCGTCATGTACGTCACCGAGCCGGCCAGCACGGTGACGGCCCTGGATGTGCGTTCGGGGCGACCCTTGTGGTCCTGGAACCCGAGCATGCCCAAGGACATCAAGCACCCGGGGTTTCCACGTGTCAACCGCGGCGTCGCCCTTCTCGAGGACACCGTGTATGTCGGCACACTCCATGCCCATCTGGTGGCCCTGGATGCAAAGTCGGGCGCGGTTCGCTGGGATACGGTGGTCGCAGACAACAAGGCCGGCCATGCAATCACGGCTGCGCCCTTAGCGCTCGACGGCAAGATCATCGTTGGCATCAGCGGCGGCGAGGCCGGCATCCGCGGCTTTCTCGACGCCTATGATGCGGTGACCGGCAAGCGGCTATGGCGCACCTGGACCATTCCCGGACCAGGAGAGCCAGGCCATGAAACCTGGGGTGGCAACAATAGCTGGCAAACCGGCGCCGGCCCGACCTGGGTCACCGGCTCTTACGACCCGGAGTTGAACCTCCTGTACTGGGGAACGGGCAACCCGGGCCCTGACTGGAACGGCGACGTGCGGCCGGGCAACAATCTGTACACCTGCTGTATCCTTGCCCTCGACCCGTCGACGGGCAAGATCCAGTGGCACTTCCAGTTCACGCCGCACGATGTGCATGACTGGGACGCCTGCCAGATTCCGGTTCTGGTTGACGGCGTGGTTGGCGGCAAGGAACGCAAGCTTCTGGTGATGGCCAACCGCAATGCCTTCTACTATGTCCTCGACCGGCAGACGGGGGAGTATCTGCACGGCGTCCCCTACGCCAAGCAGACCTGGGCCAAGGGACTCGACGAGAAGGGACACCCCATCTTGCTCCCCAACACTTCTCCCAGCGAAAAGGGCACGCTGGTTTGGCCGAGTCTCCAGGGAGCCACCAACTGGTTCAGTCCATCGTACAGTCCGCGGACGAAACTCTTCTACGTGGCCGTCCGTGAGATGGGGGCTTACTACTTCAAAGGCGAAGCGAAGTTCGAGGCCGGCAAAGAATTCCTGGGCGGCGGTGAACAGGCACTGGGTGGCGACCAGGCCTTTGGTGCCGTCCGCGCCCTCGACGTCATGACCGGCAAGCTCATATGGGAGTTCAAGCTCCATTCCCCACCCTGGGCCGGCCTGTTGTCCACGGCCGGGGGCCTCGTCTTTGGCGGCTCGGAAGAAGGCAACTTCTTTGGGCTCGACGCGGAAACGGGCAAGAGTCTTTGGCAATTCCAGACGGGCGGTCGCATTCACGCCAATCCCGTGTCGTTTGCCATTGACGGCCGGCAACACATCGCCATCGCCTCCGGAAACGCGATCCTCGTTTTCGGGCTGCCCTTGGAATAGATACTGCGGACCGTTTTCTGGGTCATCACCATGCGTTGCTCCCTGCGTTCGTTGCAATACCTCGCATTGTTCACCGCGCTGGCGGCGGCCGTCGCCGGGCTGAGCGCTCCCACGCCGCAGCAGGCCAAGAGCCAGTGGGTCTATCCTGGATCCGATGGCAAACTTGTCTACAAGACGACGCCCATGGGCGACAAGATCATGGACTTTTCTCACGCCGGCTACATGGGCGGTGGTGTCGCCCTGCCGACGGTGGCGGTCAAGAAGACCATTGCGCCATCCAGCGGCGACAACACCGCCACGATTCAGGCTGCCCTGGACGAGGTGGCCACTCTGCCCCTGAAGGATGGCTTCCGCGGCGCCGTGCTGCTGGCCCCCGGCGTCTATCCCTGCGCGGGGACCATCACGATTGCCGCCAGCGGTGTCGTGCTCCGCGGCAGCGCCAGCAAGGGCGACCAGCGCAGCACCATCAAGCTGGTCGGCAAACCACATAATGGCATCACGGTCGCCGGCAAGGTTGGTGGCCTGGGGCCGTTCACGGAGGCAAAGACCAAGGTCGCCGACCGGTACGTTCCCTCAGGAGCGAGACGCTTCACCGTGGCCGACGCGAAGGGCTTCGCCGCGGGCGACACGATCACCGTTCGGAAGACCATTACGGCGGAGTGGGTCAAGTTCATGGGGATGGACGACCTGGTGCGCGACGGCAAAAAGCAGACCTGGCTGGCGGCGGGGCGCGTCCTGAGCACCGAACGCCAGATCAAGGCGGTCGAGGGCAACCAGGTCACTCTCGACGTGCCCCTGTCCGATTCCTACGACGCCCGGTACGCCGGTCCGGCGGGCACGGCGGTCATCACGATTCGACCGACTTGGCTCACGCAGATCGGCATTGAACACCTGCACATCGAATGCCCGCCGCAGGCGATTCCTCACACGCAGCCGCATTTCACGGCCCTGCGGATGACCGGCCAGGATTGCTGGGCGCGCGACGTCGTTTGCGACGAGACCATGACTAGCGTCAGCGTCCACGGACGACGCATCACGCTGCAACAAGTATTCATCCACCGCAAGGCTTTGCATCAAGGCGCATCCCGGCCCGGCGAGATCGAGCCGGGCGCCACGCAGACCCTCGTCGATCGTTGCGGCGTCACGGCCGACAATGTCTGGTTCGCCTGGAGCGGCAGCGGCACTCCAGGCCCCCTGGTGCTCCTCCACTGCCAGTTCCTGGGCAACAGCCGGGTCGAGTCCCATCATCGCTGGGCCACCGGCATGCTCTATGACAGTTGCCAGGCGCCCGACGGCAGCTTCGAATTCCGCAATCGCGGCGCCATGGGCTCCGGTCACGGCTGGTCGATGGGCTGGGGCGTGGCCTGGAACTGCTCCGCCAAGGAGTACATCATCCAAAATCCACCCGGCGCGGCCAACTGGATGATCGGCTGCATCGGCAAGAGCAAACAGACGCCGCGCCCCTTCGACAAAAGCGGACCGAACGTGCCGGAAGGCATCCTCGACTCGCCCGGCGTTCCCGTAGCCCCGCCAAGCCTTTACCTGGCACAGCTGGCCCAACGTTTGGGCCCGCAGGCGCTGAAGAACATCGGGTATTGAGAGGCGGCACAACCTCCGCTTTTGACGAGGTGCTCGTGTGAAGTGGATTTCCATCGTGTCGTCCGTGATGCTGTGGTCCACCGTTGATCCGGCGTTCCCGGTGCCGGCCGGCGCGGCCGAAAAAGCGCCGCCGCTGGTCATCGGGGAAACATTCACGATTGACTCCCAGATCCTGGGCGAGACCCGGCGATTGAACGTTT
>DATGIQ010000671.1:0-2450 GCA_035295665.1 Gemmataceae bacterium
AACGCCGCCCTGGGACCTGCCGCCGTTCCTCGCCTACCGGTTGAACGGGGCGCCGATCTCATTGCTCCGTGGAGGGCCGGTGCGCATGATTGTGCCCTGGGCGCATGGATTCAAATCGATCAAGTGGCTACAGCGGATCACCCTGACGAACGACTTCAAGGCCAACGATACTTATGCCGAAGCGAATAACGATCCCGATTCCTATCTGAAGACCGCCGCCTACCTGGATGGCGGTGCAGAGACATTTAAGGCCGGTGAGCCTGTCCTCGTGACCGGGACGGCGATGGTCGGCTGGTCCGGCTTGGAGCGCGTCGAATACTGGCTGCGGCCGGACACCGGGACGCACGGACACCTGGCCGAAGATGATCCGTCATGGATAACGGCTGTCTGGAAACCATGCGTCCTCGCGCCACCGCCCGAGGATTGGGGCGGGAGTTTGCCGGCCGGCGTGATGCCCAAAGATGTCTGGGGTTTCCAACGGGAAACCGGCAAGCCCAAGCAATGGCCGATGCGCTTCAGTGTGGCACATTGGTCGGTCCACCTGAAGGATCTCGCAGCCGGCGCGTACGAATTTCGAGCCCGCGCCGTAGACTTGAACGGCTTTGCTCAGCCCGAACCGCGGCCCTACCCCAAATCTGGACGAAATGAGATCCAATGCCGGACGATCTTGGTGATGAGCTAGTTGGGCATCGTGAAGTGGGTCTTGCGGAACTCGGTCCTCATCCGTGATTCGGTTGGTTGGATCGGTTAAGCGGCGGTTCGCAGCGCCGCATGGGGATCTGCCCCACGCGGTGCTGCGAACCGCCGCTGCTCTAAATAAAGACGGACACGTTCACGCGGATCGCGGATCAGGGCTTCAGCACCACCTTGATGCAGCCGTCCTTCTTATCACGGAAAGTCTTGTACATCTGAGGAGCTTCGTCCAGCTCGACCCTGTGAGTGATCACGAAGGATGGATCGATTTCCCCGTTCTGGATTCGTTCCAGCAGTGGTCGCATGTAGCGCTGCACGTGTGTCTGGCCTGTTTTCATCGTCAGGCCCTTGTTCATGAACGAGCCAAACGGGACCTTGTCGGGGAAGCCGATGTAGACTCCCGGTATCGAGATGGTACCGGCCTTGCGGCAGCACAGGATCGCCTGGCGGAGCGCGTGCACGCGGTCGGTCGCCGTCATCGTGGCCGTCTTCACTTTATCATAAACGGCGTCAAGGGAGCCGGTTGCGTGGGCTTCACAGCCGACCGCCTCGATGCAACGATCTGGCCCCCGGCCTTTCGTCATTTCCTGGAGCGTGTCGTACACATCATCCTTGGAGAAGTCGATGGTCTCAGCATTGCCATGTTCCCGGGCCATTCGCAGCCGTTCCGGTACCCGGTCGATCGCAATCACACGGCCGGCGCCGAACATCCAGGCACTCTTGATGCTGAATTGCCCGACCGGGCCACAGCCCCAAACCGCGACCGTATCGCCCGACTCAATGTCGGCGTTCTCGGCGGCCATGTAGCCGGTCGGAAAGATATCGGACAGGAACAACACTTTCTCATCGGGCAAACCATCTGGAATCGGGAGGGCACCGACATCTGCGTATGGCACCCGGAGGTATTCGGCCTGTCCGCCGGCGAAGCCACCCGCCAGGTGGGAGTAACCAAACAACCCGGCCGGCGCGTGCCCCATTGCTTTCTTGGCCAGCTCTGCGTTTGGATTGGAAGTATCACAACAGGAGAAGAACCCCCTTTGGCAGAACCAGCAGCTGCCGCACGAGATGCAGAACGGCACGACCACGCGGTCGCCTTTCTTCAGTTTTCGCACTCCTTTGCCAATTTCGACGACCTCGCCCATGTTCTCATGGCCAAGCACATCGCCGGCTTGCATGGTCGGCATCATGCCATCGTAGAGGTGCAGGTCTGAGCCGCAGATTGCGGTTGAGGTAATTCGCACAATGGCATCGGTAGGGTCGGCAATCATGGGATCCGGGACGGTGTCGACACGAACGTCGCCTGTCCCGTGCCAGCAAACAGCTTTCATCGCGCATCGCCTTTCCGAGGTTTGAGAACGAGCGGACCGGAGGGAGCAAGCCACGGCCTAGCTATGGTTCGGAGTCCGGCAGCCTCATCCCTCCAGCGCGGCCGCGGCGCTAAGCTGCGCGGCGCAGCCGATATCCAGCGCTGTTACTCCGCCCACCGCAGCGGTGGCAAGCAGAGATCGGCCGCACTCGCCATCTGCCCTGGCCGCCGCCGCGAGCAAGGTCGCAATATCAAGAGCATCGCCGGCAACCCGCCCCCACATCCATCCGGTGGGACGGGAAGTGCACAGGATACCCAGACCAACGGCCAGCTCCCGTAAGCCGTACAGCTGTAGCAATCGTTCACTGCGGACGCCGGTTAGCACTGCCATGGCGCGAGGCGCCAGGACTTCTGCGAGTCCTAAGCCGATGCTGAACCAGCCGAGTCCCCG
>DATGIQ010000672.1:0-6754 GCA_035295665.1 Gemmataceae bacterium
GGGTGCAGCAACCTGCTTGTCCTGTCAGACGGGACCCTTGTCGCCCCTTACAGTGTCGTCGATAAGAGCGACCCCGAAAACGCCAACGTCGGCAAAGGCGTTGGCAAAGGCATTGAGCAGCGACCTTGGGCGGTAGGTCCGGGACGCTCAGTGCTTTGTGTCCTCCGCTCCGTCGACGGGGGCCGGTCCTTTGAGCGCGGTGCCCGGATCAGCAAATGGGACAGGAGTGGGGTCGCTTGCTTCACGGTGTCCCCCCAACGCGCTGACGGAAAGCAGCGACTATACGCGGCCTGGTCGGATATCCGCGGTGAACGGCATCATGTTCTGCTCAGTTATTCAAGCGATAAGGGGCTCACTTGGTCGAAGCCGGCAGTGGTGAGCGACGACACGGGCGCACGGGAGAAAGATGTCGACGCATTTCTCCCAGCCATCGCGGTCAACAAGAATGGAGTGGTCGGGGTCTCCTGGTACGACACGCGTGAACTTCCTTCCGGCCGGACCGGCTGGGACGTCCGCTTCCGCGCCACACTGGACGAAGCAAAGACCTGGCTTCCCAGCGTGCGGGTGAGCGAGAAGTCGAGTGTCTTCAAGGGGGGCAGTGGACCCCTTGGCGATACGGCTGGTCTGGCGGCCGACGCCGAGGGGGTGTTCCACGTGCTCTGGGTTGATCACCGCACCGGCGTCCAGCAAGCTTGGACGGCGGAGGTCAGCGTCGGCACCAAGAAATCGCCCGACCACCAGGCCCGCGCCGACGCCGCCAGCTGGGATTTCTCGCCGGATGCCGCCAGCCTGAAGAAATCCATCACCGGCTTCCCGAAGCCCTACCAGGTCGAACCCAGCCCTGACGACGTCGGCAATGCGACCATCACGATCACCAAAGAGGGCAAGGCACTCTATCGCTGGTCCGGGCACACCGCGTCAGTTTTTCTCGCGGCAGCCGATGTGCTTTACTACGCGGACTACAGCCGGGACGCGACGGGATGCCGGCTCATCGCTGTTGATTTGAAAAACGGCAAGGAATTGTGGAAAACTCGCCTCAAGGGCTTGGGACCAATTCGCCATTCCCGGTACAGCAATCAGGTCAACCTGAGGCTGGAGGACATGGCCATGTTGCGCATCACGAGTCTGGAGAGCGCCGGTGGCTACCTTGAGTTCGTCGATCGGCGGACCGGGAAAACCGTCGGCCATCGCGTGTTCAGCAGCAAGGAACGCGAGTGATCTTGCTGTATCGACTAAGGCGCGCTTCCTACCGGGACAGGATGAGTCGGGATGTTGTTCCTGGTGCGCGGCTGGCTCGTGCGATTCGACCTTGAACGGCGCGCATACCTTCTGCGCTTGCTTCCCTGGCTGCCAACCCAACCAAATCGGCCCTCCCCCAGGGTTTGAAGTCAGCGCCCTGGTGAGTCGGGACCGTGTATTCGGTCCTGTCTCGCGCACGCAGAGAACCTAATCCGGAAAGTTCCCTCCAAATTGCTCTCCGCGGACACTACGTTTTTTCAGATGGGCTTAATCCCCAGTTTTCCTCGGACGGTGCCGCGACCTGGGCTTCGGCCCCGTTTTGCCTTCGATGACCTGGTAGCGTTCCCCGCGTACCGAGGCGGCCGGATTCAGCCCAATGACATCCCGGATGACCAGCGCGTCAAAGAACGCACGCAACGCCGCCAGATGCAGCTTTCTCTTGGCCGGGCTGCCCTGGAGTTGATTGAAGTACATACCGACCATACCGGGCGTGATCTTGGCGAGCGGGACGGCCTGCGGCTCGGCCCAGCGCAAGAACAACTTGACGGCCCGGCGGTAGGCGGTCCGGGTGTGCGGATTGCGGATGCTGGCGTTGAAGAATTCGTCCCAGGCGAAACCGGCGGCGGTCCCAGCCTCGGCAATCAGCCGTGGGAATGCGGGCGCGGGCGTCGTGTACGGCATATGCGTCGGGGGAATAATCAGGTCATTGGTTTCGGCCATGGGCGTTATCCTTCGTCAACGGGGTGCGGTTTTGAGCAAGGCGGGTTTCGCGGCCGCCACGATCCCTGCTCGCACCTGGCGGAATAGTCCGGGCGAAAGAAAGCCATATTCGTAGGTGCCTGGGCGTGACGAATGCACCTGTCGCAGGTCTGGCCCCGGCCAGTGAAACCGGTTCACCTCGGTGACGATCACCCAAGAGCGTTCACCGTCAAGGCCGAGCCTCTGCCCGGTAGCAGTTGGGATTTCGACGCCATCGCCTGCAACCTTTGGAGGCGTGCGGGTGATCGGAGCTACAGTGACAGCCGTATCGCCGTCTTCAGAAGTGACCGATAATACCACCACGCAGGGCCTGTCCTTGCTACCCTCTTCCTGAGCAAGGCGATGCTGGTCGTACCACAGATGGGCGTAGCAAATCACCAGGCCGGGATAGGGGTCGGGCAGCGGCACCGGCTACCTGCCGAGTTCGCGGTCAAGATGGGCATAATCGGTGGGAACTTCAGCGGCAGCGATAGCCGCCAGCTCCGGCGCCGATAGGGCGGATACGGGCAAGGACTCGCGGTCGAGACGCTTAAGGCGGCTGAATTCCTCGGCAGAGAGTAGAACCAACCGTTGCCGTCCGTTGCGGGTCAACATCACCGGCTTGACCAGGGCGCGGTCCTGGTAGTATCCGAGCTTCTTTTGGAGTAACCGTTCATCCCTCCATCGGTAGGAGGGAAGGAATCGGCAAGTTGGCTCGGTGATTATGGACGGCTTCGATCAAGAAGTGGAGGATGTTGCGGTCTTGCAAGCGCAGGGTTTGCGTGACGCTCAGCATGCGCTCGACGAACCGGCAGCCGGCGGCGCTGTGGCAGCCGAACGAGATTTTCCGCCACAGCACGCCACGGCGGAGGATGCGCTCGGCGTGATTGTTCGTCGGCTCGACTGCCGCCGTGATGACGAAACGCCACAGGGCCGGCTCCAACTCCACCAGCTTGGTGCAAAAGGTAGCCGTCTTGCTATCGGCGCACGCCCGCCCAGCGTCAAGTACCTTCCGCAGCTGTCGCGCGATCGGATCGAGTCGCTTTTGCAACTGGGCGCGCGACAACCCTCCGCCGCGAAACAGGTGCCATGCCTTGAAGACCCTGCGGACGACCCGCAAGCCTTCTTCGCCCACGAACGCACCCGGGCCGCCGCGATCCAAGCACTTTTGGAAGTCACGCTTGAGATGGGCCCAGCAAATCTGCCGCAGCAACACCGGCCAGCAGCCATACACGCTCCAGCGGTCGGAACCGAGGATTCCCTGGATGGTGTTGCTCAACAGGGTGGCCAGACCCCCCAGGCCGCGCGTGCCATGAATGACGAAGGCTGCGACGGTGGTGGTGGCAGCCACCCACAACCAACGCTTCTTGCCGCCCTCTTTCCAACTGGTCTCATCCACGTTCTTGACGGCCGCTTCCTGGACGGCCGTCAGCGCCGCAGCGTGGGCCGGTGCCAAGGCGGTGCTCACCTCCTGCTCCAAGGCGGAGATGGTGCCCAGGGCTATGGGGACGGCGAAGACATCTTCACTGACCTCCTCGGCGGCGCGCTTGGGCAGGTGGTGGCGGCCCGTGAGATAAGCGAGGGTGGCCGTCAGCCGTGGGCCACAGCCGTGAACGCGGAGGTCGGCCGGAATGGCGGCCTGCGTGACTTCGCCACAGCAGGGACAGGTTCGGGCGTGCCCTTGATATTCGGTGATCTCGGCTTGGATGGGCGGGAGTTCGGCGACCTGGAACCGCGTGGGGGCCGGGTCGTGGGGACCGGGTTGAGCCGGCAGCGCCGCCTGACACTTGCGGCAGTGGGTCGGGATGAAGGGGATGACTTCCTTGACCCGGTCCGGCGGCAACAATTGTTTCAAGTGCGGGGGATGCCCGGGCTGGCCACCCGGCTTGCGTCCGGTGGGCTTTTTCAGCACGGGCTTGGGCGCAGCGAGGGGGTTGGCCGACGGCGGCACCGACGAATTCGAAGAGTTGATCCCCAGCCGGGCAGTCAGATCCCGGACCAGGGCTTCCAACTCGGCAACACGCCGTTCCAACTCGGCGATGCGCGCGTCGCGCTCACGACAACCAGGGCAAGCTGGAACAGCCATGTGGGATAGACTAGCAACTGGAACCGCCGTCAGCTGCGCCAGCTTTCAGGAAAAACGGTGAACGGTTACAACGTTACGTCCGTGCAGGACAGCGTCACGGTGAACAACCTCGGACAGCTTGTGCCGGCACAAATGGTCAAGCCGATCAGCTTCTGGGAAGGGCTCCAAGGCCAGCAGCTCATCCGCCGCTTTGGTCTGACCGGTAGCGGTCAGAGTTTGGGGCAGTGGCTGGCGACGACCTTTCCCAATCTTTATGGCGGCCAGAATGGGGCACCGAACTTGAGCCCGTTCACGAACGCGCAGATCAGCAGCTATTACCAGAGTCTCTTCCTGGTCTCGAAAGGAACGGGACTGGACGCCGAAGTCTTTGCCACCGCCTTGGAGGTCTTTGCCACCACCTCGTCCCTGGGCGGCAGCGTGGGTCAAAGCTACGGCTACCTGGTCAACGACAAGGGATTGGGCGCCTATTCCTGGAACATCGGCACGAGCGGGGCGGCCTTTGGTGTATCCAACTTCACAGCGCTCAATGTCTATCTGATTCTCCTGGACGCCAATAACAGCGTCGTGGGAGGCGAACCGTGGGACAGTAATACCCTGCTGCGCGATCAAGCGTATGCCGTCTTCCGGGGCATGAATGGCGGATAGGGCCAGCACTCCAAACAAAGCCCCGGCTGGAAGCATTCCCTGCCGCCTGGGCGCGGTCCGCGGGAATTTCGAGCGCGGCGCGGTCTTCAGGACGTGCGCAGTGCGCACGTGCGCAATCGCAGCACACTTTGTTGTTGACCCCGTTCGACGGAATGTTAATCTGGGAAAGGAAGACGACTCGAAGTTGTCGACGTACTCGCATTCCCTTTCCAACAGGGTACACCCCTGCCCCCTGCGGAATTGTTTTTCGGCGCGACGTACTCAACGAGGAGGATGTCCTATGTCCGAGTTGTTCAAACAGCCTTTCCCAGACCGCCTCGGGTCCCTGACGGGACTTCGGGCCCGTTTGCGATGGCGGGAGACGGACTCACGCCGGGCAGCCAGAGGGCAATCGTCCTGGCTCCGCATGGAGCAGTTGGAGGATCGTCTCGCGCCAACGGTCAGCTTGGCGCAGAATTTCACGGGCATCGACTCCGCCCAAACATCCGGCATTCCGCCGGACGCGACGGCAGCCGTCGGGCCGAACACCGTGATCGAGACCGTCAATCGGGCGATCACCTTGATGGACAAGACCGGGAGCACGCGCGTTGGGCCAATCGACTTGTCGACGTTCTTCTCTTCCATCTTCACGGCCCACGATTTCATCATGGATCCTTCGGTGGTCTACGATGATCAAGCTGGCCGATTCTATGTCGTCCTGGAGGAGTCCGGCTTTGTGCAGGGCCAGTTGGATTTTGCCGTATCCAAGGGGAGCAACCCCGCTACCTTGGGCCCGACTGACTGGAGCTTCTACGCGATCACCGAAGTCAACGAGGGCGGCACCGCATCCCCCGGCATTCCCAAAATAGGTTGGAACGACGACGCAGTCTTCCTCTCTACCAACCAGGGGAACACTCCTTCCTTACATTGCCATATTCTGGCAGTTTCCAAGTTGTCGCTGCTCGCTGGTGGAGCGCTCAGTTTCAACTCTACGAACATCACCACCAATTCCGAGCGCAATATCCTGGTCCCGGCGCGCATGCACAATGAAACCACGGGGAATCTGGAATACTTCGTGCAGAGCGAAGGCGACGCTACCTCGAACACGGTCATCGTTGTCCAAGAGACTGGTTATCTGGCCGGATCGGGAACCTTTACCTTCACCCCTCTCGCCGTTAACAGTTACAACAATAGCCCCGGCGTATCCGGCTTGACCGTGTTCAGCGACGACCGCATCCTCAGTGTCGACTGGATCAATAATGGCACGGCAGAGCATATGGTGGCGACTGGCAACGTCGGCGTGGCCGGGGTCAACCGGGCCCGCTGGTACGAATTTAACGCCCCGACTAGCGGCGCTCCGACGCTCTTGCAGCAAGGCGATATCGATCTCGGTCCCGCCATTGCCACCTCGTTTCCTTCGATCGCCATCAATGCCTCGGATACCATTGCCCTGACCTTCTTGGAAAACGGCAACGGTCAGGCCACATCGATGTACGTGACCGGACGTGTGCCCTCCGATCCACTCAACTTCATGCAGCCGCCCACTCTTGTGAGGGCTGGCCTGCTGCCGGCCTCGGATATGCGCAATGGGGGGGACTACAGCGCCACGGAATATGACCCGACCACGCCAGCCAGTTTCTGGTCGGCCAACGAGTTCCAGTTGGGCGCCACGGGGTCCAGTACTGACTGGGGTACGCAGATGGTTGCGTACACGTTCCTCGCCGGACCGCTTGTAATGCCGCCGTCGAATCAGAGAGTGAGCGAAGGAGCCTCCATGAGCTTCACCCTGGGGAGTTTCGTCGACTCCTCCGGCATGGGCACCTGGTCGGTAACGGTCGATTGGGGCGATGGCACGGCGAACACGAACGTTGGGCCGCTGACCGTTACGGGGTCGCTCGGCAGCGACCCGCACACCTTCGCGGAAGAAGGAACGTATACCGTGGTGGTCAGCGTCACGAACACCATGACGATGCGCACCGGTTTCTGTAACTTCGTGGTTACCGTCGCCCTGGCCGGCTCATCGCCTGTCAGCTTGCTGAAGAAGTTTTCGATAACTGGGGCGATATC
>DATGIQ010000673.1:0-5763 GCA_035295665.1 Gemmataceae bacterium
CTCCCATCTTTCGCTCATCGTGAGCCGGATGGTCAACAAGTTCATCACGATTCCAGTGCTCAAAGACCACCGCTCGGCGGGTGTGACGTTGGCCCTCAAAAACATCTCGCATGGCCTCAACAATAATGTCGCCCGCAGCCATCTTTCGAACATCCACCGGATGGATGGGGCCATTAGCGGGCCGAATCAGTGCAACACATTTATTCCGACGGCTGCGTCCCAGCTGGCGATCCGGCAAAAAGCGACGTTGCACATCCTGGATGGATTGATTGGCGTGTATGAAGGCGGGCCGGGATCGTGGAACTCGACCTGGGCCACCTGGCCACAGCGGTCCCTGTTTTTTGCGACCGATCCGGTGGCGATGGACCACGTTGGCTGGGACATCATCGACGCCAAGCGTGCCCGGGAAGGTTGGCAGCCGGTGGCCAAGATGGGCTTGATCCAGGATACGCCGGCGATGAGGCTGTCCACACGGCTGGCCATGCTGGCATCGTGCGGACCGGCCGATGCCGCCGCGCTTGCCGTCGCTGGCAGCCACGCCGAAGGAGGCCGACAAACGGAAGCCTTCGATCGCCGCCAACCGGAGCACATCATTCTGGCCAGCATGATTGGCATGGGCGTATTTGACGCTCACCGCATCGAACATCGGCGGATCGACTTGCCTACGTAGGGGTGGCAAGGTTTGTGGCAACCGAAAAGCCGTTGCCAACCCGTCGGTGTGGAGTTACGATGGCAACAAGAATCAACGGCCAGGATGGACCCGGACACGGCAACATCGTGATCGCTTAGGCGGGCGTAATTCAGCGGTAGAATGCCAGCTTCCCAAGCTGGACGTCGCCGGTTCGAATCCGGTCGCCCGCTCTTGACGCAGGTCTTTTCCACTTTGGCGAGGCCGGAGATAATCGAATGGTCCCCGTTCTGGCGCCCGGCCGGTACTACGGCAACCGTCAGCGGAGCCGATCCATTCCGGGTGTCACCCTCGTCGAGAATGCCTACGCGCCTGCCTTCGTCATTCCCCGACATGCCCACGCCTCCGCGTTCTTTGGCCTCGTTCTGGAAGGCGGGTACCGCGAAGTCTACGGGAGCCATGTTCGAGAGTGCGGCACCGCTTCACTGCTCTTCCATCCATCCGGCGAGGTTCATTCGGAAACGCATTATGACGTCGTAGTCCGCATTTTCAGCATCGAGCCGACGCAAACGCTGTTGACCCACATCGGAGAGTATACGCGCAGCCTGGACGGAGCGCCCGCCTCTACCGGGAATTCCGGAATGACGATCCCATCGCACCTCTCGCCATGGAGGGGATCGCCTTGGAATTGCTGGCCGGCATTTGCCGGAAGGCGTCGAGCCGCACGTCGACTGCACCGCTCTGGCTTCGCACAGTGGCCACGCCATCCATTTGGATCGGCCGGAGCTGGTCGTGCAAGCAATCCGAGAAGTCGTGATGGCAGCACAGGGCAAGAAATCGCGGCAGGTTGCTCCATGAGCGGGATGGAACGCTCCGCGAGTCCGGCGCCCCATGCTGTGTACGGTCCAGCGGCCCAAGCACCGACAGGCGCGGTTGAAAGAAACGTCGACCCAGGCCGGGAGCAGGACCAGGAACTAGAGCACGGACCTTCTCCGCCTTGGATGGCGCAGGACGCAACCGGTAGTCTAGGATCGAGGGTCGTTCCCGCCGTGCTTAAGCGGCGCCGTTTTCGGCGCAAATTTTGGATCGATGCGTGACAGAGCAATCCGGGCCGCTTGGCGCACCCTGGCGTCGCGGTCCTTCAGGGCTGTCTGGAGGACAGGGATCGCAGCTTTGGCTTGCTCGCCGTAATATCCGAGCCCAATCACAGCACTCAACCGGATATCCACTGCCTTGTTCTTGGCGGATTCGATCAGGGCCGGAACAACCCGCGCCGCGTCCTCCTCTCTGTGTTGTAAGAGCCGAACCGCGACCAGCCGATCCCGCTCTTGGGCCCCCTTCAAGTCGTGGAGCAGCTCGTCGGTGGATTTCTTTCGGCCACAGCCGCCGCACAGCAGCGCGCAAAGCAACAAGACGGTGCAAGTTTGGACTTTCATCGGTAAATTCCTCCATCGGCTCAGAAGGATGACCAGTCGCCGAGCGCCTCGCCGCCGGCAATGGTGGCGAGATGTTGGTACGTGTAAGGATCGATGTTGCTGGTCAGGAAATGCACCGAGCCGTCGCCAAACAGGAAGTTCGCCCCTTTCCCCGTGTGCATGCTGTAAAACGTGTCGGGGTCATAGATCGGATAGTCGGCACTGGGCAGGTGCGTCGCGTTGCAGTGGGCCAGGACCAGGGCTTCGCCGAAATCCGCATTGTCATAGGCGGGTCCCGGGGGCGGCGCATAGGGAACCGGCGGTTGCGTCGCCATCCAGGCGGGACATCTTCCCCCGGGCACGGCAGCAGTCCAGGTGCTGGGAGAATGGTTGCTCGAACGCTCGCCGACGAAGATGGTGTTGCTCATACCATCGGTCACATCCGCAATGCGGTAGTGGCTATTGCGATAAAACAGCCCGTTGCCCGCCGCCCCCAAAGCGCCATTCAAGCCATCGTTGCCATCACCCTGGCCATTTCCGCCGGCATTGTTGAAGCATTCCTCCCACCCATTGCAGCCGACATAGTTACTGTATGCCACGGTGACAATGGGGTTGGTGAAGTTGCTGTCGTAAACGCCAAAGTTCTGATGGAGCGGATCCGAAGGACATTGGTAAACGGTCAGCGGCATCTGGGATATTGACACGTTTTTTCCGACGCCTACCCCTTGGCCGAAATTGATCTGGTTATAAAGGTTGCCCTGTTCGATGTAGGGGAGCAAGAACGCCGCCCAACCCCATCCCGGTCCCACGTCATTGTCGGGGGTGCTGTTGCGGTCCCGGTTGCCGTCGATGTAGCCGGGCGGGAAGGAACTGTTGGCGTCGTGATACGAGTGCAAGGCCAAGCCGATCTGCTTGAGGTTATTGGTGCACTGCGCCCGTTGGGCCGCCTCGCGCACCTTTTGCACCGCCGGCAGCAGTATGCCGATCAGGACGGCGATGATGGCGATGACCACCAAGAGCTCGATCAGGGTAAAGCCCCGACGAACGGATGAACTTCTCATGGAAGACCCCTTGCCTGGAGAACAGAAGATGACACACCAGGGTGACATCCAGGGCCGGACCAGTCCCCGATCAATTGCACCATGCTCGTGGGACTCGGCGCGGTCAACGAGCACAAGAGCGTGGCAGTGCATCTTGAACGATGGTAGGCGGCCTCAGAGGAGCTGGCTTACAAAGGCGGGCCACGAGAGTGCGTGGCCGTCTCCAACGGATAGGGCCGGATAAGGGCTAGCGGAGAAAGTGCATCCTCGTTCACCGGAGTGATTGCTGTCAGCGACAGCGGAGCGGCTGGCATCGGGGCGAGGCTCAGGATAGTGCATAAAACGCAGGCTTCGTCCTCGTGGTCGTCATCAACCTGGCCCGCCGTCCAGGATGACGCCTCGGTGTGCACGGCAAGCGCCGGCTTTCCTGGCCCGCATTCCGCGGTGTGGTGATGCAACACCGCGGCGAAGACGTGGACCACGAGATAGGTGGCCAGTGCTACGGCAGAAACCAGTGGACCACGCAGGAACGACTGCATCAAAACTCCGATCGCTCCTCGCAGGCCAACTCATGGCCGTGCGACCAAAGGCTCCCCGAGCCTTGGTATAACTACGTGATACCAAAGTTTAGCCAGGCCGTTTTGCATCGTCAAGAGGACTCGAGAACAAGTTTCACGGACTGGACCTGGCTCACGTCCCTCGCCGGATCACCGCGAACCAGCCTTTGGGCCCGCCTGGACTGAACGCGAACTCTTGCGGATTCGCGATAACGTCGATCTGGACGGCTTCGATCGATTCGATGACCCATCCATCGGCGAAGGCAGCGCGTAAATCCTGCTTCGAGACGCGGCGCGGGCCCTGCGTCCCGGGTTCTTCGTCGCTGAAACACATGAGAAACAACGTGCCGCCCGTTCTCAGGACGGTCGCCAAGCCTGCGACATACCGCTTCCGGTCGTCATCGGAAAAAACATGGAAGAGGCCGCTGTCGAGGACGTGGTCGAACCGTTCCCCCCAGTCCTGGAGGGTCAAGGCGTCTTTCACAAGAAATGTTACCGCCAATCCTCGCTGGACAGCTTTGTCCCGCGCGCGCTGAATGACGACCTCAAGAAAGTCGATGCCCGTGACCTTGCAGCCGCGCGCGGCGAAGTAGAGCGATGTTTCTCCGGTTCCACATCCCGCATCGAGGACCGAGCCCTGGATGCGATCGGCCACTGCGAGGAAGGCCTTCTGCGGCCGGCCGATGTCCCACGGGGCCTGGCCTGCGTAGAGGGCCTCAAAAGTCGATCGGTTGGGTATGGCAGTCATGGTGGGCCTCCGGTTCAAATTCATTGCTTCGGTTATCCTACCAGAAGGCGGATTGGCCGCATGGGGTCGCGCTGGTTCGACCCGTAAATCGTTCCTCTCATCTTTGCATCATCAGCTCTGCCGTTCCGCCTTGCATCCTGTTGCCACGCTTCTTCCGTATCGATACGCTCACTCTTTGGAGGCAGTTTCCATCGGAACGCCATTGTCCGCGGCAGATCCAGGAGGCGAAGAGGCGGTGAAAACGGTGATGGCGTGCTGGATAGTGGTCGGGTTGGCGCTGCTTGGTCTCCCAGCGCGGGCCGATCCCGCGGAGCCGCGCGACCTCCCGGTGCATCTGGCTCAGGCTAACGACGGCGGCCCGTATACCTTCGTCCGGGCCAAATTCAGAATCGATTGGCTCTATCGTCAACCCATTGCCGGTGTCGGAACGGAAGCGGATTCGGCCGAAGCTTCGTTGCGAAACGTGTTCGGTGCGGCCGCCGGCTGGATTGATCGGCCCGTGAGCGAGGAAGACCTGGCCTCCCTGCTCATGCGGATGATGCCCCGGATTGCCGTGAGGCGGGAAACGGCGGAGATTGGCCTGCTGAAGATTGTGCCGGCCGCCCTCGGAGGCGATCAGGCAGCGAGCCGGGAATCGCTGCGGCGCACCAAAGATCCAGCGGCGCGCACCGATTACTACATCCAATTGATCTGCAGACATGGGGAGCGTGGCGGAACCCCCTCCGGGGGCCGCAAGAAGGACGACCACGAGGGCACACCGCGAGTAGGTTGGACCGGCAATCCCTGTTGGCATGCCGCCCTGATGCCATGCTCTGTCCGTGCGCTCGAGCTTTTTGACCTCTCCTTTCGACAGGAAGCATAGCGCGCGGCGATTCTCCGCTTGCCGAATTGGTAGCCTGGTCGGCAGCGTGTTGCCAGGTGCCCGGCCGGAGATCGATCCAAGCGAAGGAGGTCCCACGTTGTCCGCCGCTTTATCCCGCGTAGCACTCGTGACCGGCAGCGGCAAAAAGCGCGTCGGTTGGTACGTTGCCGACGCCTTGGCCGGGCAAGGCTATGCCCTTGCTGTTCATTATCACACTTCCGCCACGGAGTCGAACGAAATGGTTGCCCATCTGCGCGGACGCGGCGTCCAGGCGGTGGCGTTCCAGGCGAACTTGGCGGATGCAGAGGCTGCCCGAGGAATGATCCGGGCTGCGCTGGGCCATTTCGGCCGGCTCGACCTGCTCGTCAACTGTGCCTCGGTGTGGAAGGCAAAACGGCTGGAAGACGTGATGGCCACGGACCTGCTCGACAACTTCGGTGCCAATGTCCTGAGCACGTTCCTGTGTGCCCAGGCAGCCGGGTTGGCTATGGTGCAGCAGCCGGAGGGCGGTTG
>DATGIQ010000674.1:0-16660 GCA_035295665.1 Gemmataceae bacterium
TGTCATTGGCAAACCGGCTCCCGGCGAGACAGAGGCTCTCTACGATGGCCGGATTGCGGTCGATCTGCTGCACATCGTGAGCCTAGAGCCGCTGCACACTGCTTCCAACGGCCCGTCTTGACCGCTCCCAAGCTGGAAAGAAAAGCTGCCATGTATCCAACGCTCGAATCCCGTGCCGATCTGCTTAAAATCCTGGATGAGATGACCGAAGCGCGAAAGCAAATGTTGGAGCGGTGCGAGCGGATGAGCGATGCTCAGCTACACGATCCCGTCTATCCGGGCACCTGGTCGGTCCTTCAGACCCTCGCCCATTTGGCGTGGGCCGAAGCGGATATGTTGGCCTGGATCGAACGCCGTCCCGGACCGCTGCCGCCGCAAGACCAGCCAGCCGAACCGCCCGCGGATCTGCCGGCCGTCCGTACCGCCCTGGATGAAGCCCATGCCACGGCCATCGCATTCCTCAAAGCTCACCCCGAAACCGTGCTCAAGGAAAAATGCCAGTATGGCCGGCAGGGGGAGCAGACCGTTGGCGGCGGGTACTTTCATCTTGTCGAACACGAAATCCACCACCGCGCCTTCATCAGGCACAAGTTGGGGAAGCTACAGGGCTGAAAGGTTATAGTCCACCCGCCTGATTTGTGGACAAGAAGGCGGGGACCTTGGCGCGCTTTCTCACGTTCGCTGGAGATGTTTCATGAACCGTTTCGTGCTGGCACCATTTGTACTCGGTATCCTCCTGGTCTGCGGTTGCTGGCGCGCGCAACCGGCCAATGGCACCGATACCGATCCTACCACCGGCAGCCCGGTGGGTGCGCGAATCGAGACGCCGGCGGCGGCCCCGCCGCGCCCAACGGATGCCGGTCAAACGGTGCGCCCCGTCGTATTCGCTCATGATCCTTCGAATTCGCGTGCGCTCTCGGTGCCTGCGGGCAGCGATATGGTTACGAATGGCCGCAATCTTCAAGCCGCCATTGATAACGCATTGCCCGGCGACGTCATCGAACTCGATGCCGGTGGTATCTACCTGGGGCCAATTCTTTGTCGCGGCAAGCTCCCCGCCAGCCAAAACACAGGGCCAGCGATTACGATTCGTACCCGCGACTTCGACCAACTCCACGGCCATCCGGCGGGGAAGCGGGTGACGCCGGCCGACGCCAAAGACATGGCTGTAATTCTTGCGCCCGGGTCAAAAGGCGAGCCTAGCCTTCGTCCCGGGGTTGATGGCGGCATCTGGATCGACAACGATGGCACAAAGGGTGAGCCAACGGGCAAGGGGTATGGGTTCTGGACACTGATGGGTTTGGAAATTCGGCGCGCCAGTCCCAACCGTGGAAGCGTTCACGGCCTCTTGGTGATTGGAAACAACGACGCGGCTCTCGACAGCGCGCAGGATTTTCTCGATAAGGTTCCCCACGATATCCTGATCGACCGCTGCTACATCCACGGGCTGGAAGAGGATGTGGGTGAGCAGATGGTCCCGGGTTACGCGCAACGGGGGATTACCGTAGCCGGGCGGAATGTGACGATTGACAGTTGCGACATTCGCGAAATCAGCAGCCCCGCGGTTTGCGACGGTCAGGGAATCTACATTGTCAATACGCCTGGTCCAGTGACCATCAACAACTGCGCCATCTCCGCAGAACACGAAAACCTGCTGGTTGGTGGAGACACGAGCAAGATCCAGCTGGAGGCTGTTCTGACGCGGGATCCCGAATGGATCCACCCCGGGACCAACGTAACCTTTTCTCCCAGCGCCATGCGTGGGGTTCTCGGAACCGGTCAGAGTTGGGCGATTCTCTATAACTCGTGGTTGGGCCTCGATGACGGAACGCCTGGCAATCAGGAATTTGTGCGCGTTCTGTCCACAACCGGCAGCACCTTCACAGTTGCGCGCGTCACGAAACCTCACGACGGCCGACAAAAGCCATTTGCTATCCTGGCTGCCCACGCGGGCGGTACTCCCCAGGAGCCAAATACGCCCTCTCTTGGGATGGACCTGGTGCCCGCGCACCTCACGATCACGAACAACACCTTCGAAAAGCCCCTGAAGTACAACAATGCCGAACCGCAAGCGCCATGGCGGAAAGGTCAGAACTACGTGGGGAAATACTGGTACGCCAAGAACCTGTTGGAGCTGAAAGCTGGCAGCTTCGTTACCATCAAGGACAACATCTTCCAGAATAACTGGTACGGTTCGGATCAGTACGGGTTTGCCATCCTCTTTACGCCCCGGGGCCGTAGTCCGAATCCAGCTCCCGGGCAAGGCTTTTTCCAGGGCGGCCCGTGGACGACGGTCGACAACGTCACCTTCACTCACAACATCGTTCGGCACTGCTGGTCCGGAATTCAAATCCTGGCGTGCGATCAAAACGGCGATACAGGTGGGACGCAGCTCGTGCACGATGTCCTCATCTCGCAAAATGTCTTTGACGACATGGGGGATGGCAATCGCTGGGCGTTTCCGAAGCCACAATACGAACGCAATCCGCCCGCGGATCGGCCTGTGTGGTTCCACATCCTGACGGGGAAGCTCGGCGGCGACCCCGGCAATTATCCTTCCGGTGAGCGCATCCCTCCGGGTGGGACGAATGAGTCGCTTGGAGGAACGGACAAAGTCTGGATCACTCACAACACGTTCGCGTACGGTCAGTTCGTTTCAGGGAAAGCTCATATTGGAAATGGAAAGTGCTTATCGCTGGGCGGGGTAGGGACTGGAACCGGCTTTCACACGAACTTCCGGTTCAATGACAATATTTGCGCGGTGGGTTCGCACGGGATATTCAACGAGGATACGGGGGGCGAGGCCAACTTTCCCGGCAGAGACGGTCAGCCGGGCATGTATTCCAAGAATAGCGGTTGCCCCGGCGGGCAATTCCTGCGCAACGTCCTCTATGGAGGCCGGGATAAAATCTATCAAGCGGGTTGGCTCAGCCCGGATGGCCCGAATCGGGCCGACACCGATACGAATTATTATCCAAGCAACGTCGCCGACGTGGGCTTTGTAGACTTTGGCGACGGAAATGTAGACGGAAATCTTGGACCGTTGACGAGCGTGAAGGCGTACACGAAGCTGCGGCTCGACAGCAGGAGCAAATATCTCAAGGCTGGTTCCGACGGTACACGGCCGGGGGCGTCCTCGGACTAGAACTGCTGCAAGAACCGGACATCATCCGCCCAGAAATGGCGAATGTCGTCGATGCCGTATTTGCGGATGGCAATCCGCTCCGGTCCCATGCCAAAGGCGAAGCCGCTGTATCGCTGGGGATCATAACCGCCATTCTGAAGCACGGTGGGGTGGACCATGCCGGCTCCCATGATCTCCAGCCAACCGCTCCGCTTGCACATGCTGCACCCTTGGCCGCCACAGCCGATGCAATCCATGTCCACTTCGATGCTTGGCTCCGTGAACGGGAAGTAGCTCGAACGGATCCGCACCTGGCGATTTTCGCCAAACATGCGCCGCGCGAACGCGACGATTGTTCCTTTCAGGTCCGCCATGGTTACGCGGCTGCCGACGACCAACCCTTCGACCTGGTTGAATTGAATTTCGCTGCGCGTGGTGATCGCCTCGTAGCGATAACACATCCCCGGTAGGATCACACGGATCGGCTCCGGGCAGAGCTCCCGCATGACGTGGATTTGTCCCGGCGATGTGTGCGTCCGCAGCAAGATGCCCGGGGTTGTCGTGTAAAACGTGTCCCACATATCGCGGGCCGGATGGTCCGGCGGCATGTTCAGCAGCTCGAAGTTCGTTTGATCATCTTCGACTTCGCGGCTCCGATAAATCTGGAAGCCCATGTCGGCGAAGATCGTGGCGATCGTCCGCAAGGTCTGCGTGGCAACATGCAGCCGGCCACGAACAACGGAACGGCCGGGCAGGGTCACGTCCAGGGCCTCGGCCGCCAGACTCTGTGCCAGCGTCTTTTCCTTTGCCTGGGCCAGCGCCGCCTCGAACGCCGCGGTGAGGGCCTCCTTGATGCGATTGGCCTCTTGGCCGTAGGTACGCCGCTCGGCGGGGGGAACCTCTGCGACCCGTTTGATGGCCCGCGTGAGTTCTCCCTGCTTGCCGAAGTATTTGGTATTCCAGGCGCGCAACGCTCCTTCATCGGTGCAAGAGCGGAGTTCCTCCAGGCCATGTTGTTCGAGAGATGCCAGCTCGGACATACGACGCAACGACCGCGAAGTGAGAATCCTACTGCAAATGCGCTTTTGCCAGGTCGGCGATGTTGGTAAACGCATCCGGGTCGTGCACCGCCAAGTCGGCGAGGGTCTTGCGATCGAGCTCAACCTGAGCACGCTGCAAGCCGTGAATGAATTCACTGTACCGAAAGCCACGCATGCGGCAGGCCGCGCTCAAACGAATGATCCAGAGCCGGCGGAACATCCGCTTGCGCACCCGACGGTCGCGGAAGGCATAGACCCGAGCTCGAATTAAGGTCACCGTCGATTGACGAATGAGGTTGTGCCGACTCTGCCGGAAGCCTTTGGTCAAGCGGCGGAGGCGCTTGCGTCTTCGGAGGACGGTTTTGCCGCTGCGTGCACGAGCCATGCTGCGATGCTCCCCAAGGTAATGGCGGTGCTCTCGGAACCGCCAGTTAGGTTTCGCCCATCATGCGGACGTAGGTCTTGGCAATCTTGGTTGTTTCCGTGATCGGGCTCCGCAGCTGCCGCTTACGTTTGCCCGTCTTGTGGCTCAGCAAATGCTTCTTGCCGGCCTGGCGGCGCTTCAGCTTGCCCGCGGCGGTCACCCGGAATCGCTTGCGGATGCTTTTGTGTGTCTTCATCTTGGGCATCGCTGTCCCTTTCCACTTCTGCCGGTTTCTTGGCAAATGATGGAGTGCGGCGGCTCGACGTCGCTTTGGGGTCTAGGAGGTCTTTCCCATCCAAAGCGGTGTCGAGCCGCCGCACTCCAGAGCTGCATAGGAAACCGTATTATACAGGAACCCGCCGCGGTGGCGAGGGGTGGGCCAGGTTCATGTTGTCTTGGGCGCAAGCATCGCGGTCATGCGTTTGCCCTCCATGGACGGAGCCTTCTCGATCTTGGCGAGATCGGCCAGCTTCTCCACCATCGACGTGATGATCCTTCGCCCCTCATCGATGTGCTGGAGCTCCCGGCCGCGGAACAGCACATTGAGCAAGACTTTGTCCTTGTGTTCCAGGAACTTCCGCGCCTGGTTGATTTTCGTTTCGATGTCGTGTTCGCCGGTTTTGGGACGCACCCGGATCTCTTTGAGCTTTTGCTGGTGCGGTTTGCTCTTGCTTCCCTTACGCGATTGCTGGTAGCGAAACTTGCCGAAATCCATGATCTTGCACACGGGCGGCCGTTCATTCGGCGCGACTTCGACAAGATCGAGCTGGGCTTCGCGGGCCATCTCCATCGCCTGCGTCGTCGGGATCACGCCAAGTTGTTCCCCCTGGACACCAATCAGACGAACCGGACTGATACGAATCTGTTCGTTGATCCGTTGGCCTCGGTTCTGCGGCGGCTGCATGTGACGATCGCTGATACGTTTCCTCCTTCCTGTGCTGGAACGCTCCCGGCCGTTGCTGCCAGCGTGCGGCTTGGAAGCACCTGGCGGACGGGTTCATGGTCTGGAGTCCGGAGCACGCCCATTGGCGCACAGCAAATTCCAGGCCGCGGGTTGTCTTTCCCGGTCTGGACTAATTTATCATCATTATCGCCCAGATGGAAGCACGTCAACGGAGAAAAGCGAGCCGTGCCGACTGCCGGCGCAGCTGCTATAACAATTAGGAGATCGTCCGGCAGGGATTTCGGGTAGATCGTCGCCGAACCGCGCGGAGCTCGCGCGCTTCGGCGAACCGCCGCCATACAACCCTCATCCCACGCCGTACCCATCGACTGGGTCCCCTATGAACAACGTCAGGATAACATGGATGGAGGTCCGACCATGCAGGGGGTCACGAATCGGCTACCGCGCTATGGGGTTGCTGTTTTCACAACGGCAGCCGCGTCTCTGTTTGCCCTCTTCCTTGCGCCGCTGAGTTTACGCGTCCCGTTTGCACTGTTCGCCGCCGCCGTCATCCTCAGCTCCCTGGAAGGCGGCCTGAAGCCCGGTCTGCTGGCAACCGCTCTCTCAACGGTTGCCTTGGCTGTGGAATTTTGGCTCCTCCCCTTGGCTCAACTCCCGGAAAACCAGGACGAAGTGGTCCCGCTGTTGGTGATGTTTATCATCATCGGCCTATTGAGCAACTACCTGGGTGAACAGTGCTGGCGCGCCGTGCATGCGGCTGAATCGTCACAGGCAGCCGTAGCCCAAATCCGGGATACCGAAGAATATCCCGAACCGGTGAATTCTGTCGTGCAAGTCTTCACCGGCTGGAATCCGCAGGAGGCCACGGAGGAGATGCGGGGACCGATTCGCTCTCGCAGGGACGGCAAAGCCATTCGCTCGGAACCTCGAAACGGCTCGGCGCCAACGTTGCGTGAACGGATCAATTCCGCCACCGGACTGCGGCTGCGCTCGCCCAGGCAACGCAAACAAGCGGAGCCCGAGTTGCGACAACGAGAGGAGCAATTTCGCTCCCTGGCGGCCTGTGCACCGGCCAGCATCCTCCAGATGGATCCCGATTGCCGTTGCGTCTATGCAAATTGCGCTGCTCAGCTATTGGGAGGCTTCAGCGCCGAAGAAGGTCAAGGGGATGGCTGGGCCCGCTATGTGCATCCCGAGGATCGCGTTCGGGTCGTGGCCGGTTGGGCCGCCGCAATGCAGGCCGGCAGGGAGTTCGCTTGTGAGCTTCGCTTCCTCGTTCCGCGCCGTGTGAATGGGACGTTCGCTCCCACCGATGGCCAGTGGGTCCGTCTTCGCTCTTCACCGATGGTTTCCGACTTGGGAAAACTCATCGGCCACGTTGCGGTCCTGCAGGAGATCGATGGCCAAAAGCTCGCCGAAGAGGCGCTTCGGCAGACTCGGACACTGGTGACGGCGGTCGCTCGGTCGTTGGGACAAGGCCAAGCATGCCAAAGTGAGGTTGGATAAAAGGCCATCGGGAGAGCAAACCCGAAGGGTTTGTTCTCCCGATGAAGGTTGGGATTCCCGGCCAATGCCGGAAGGGCAAGAGCCGGGAATCACCTGGAGGGAAGGACGGCAACCAGCTCCGTGCTGGGCAAGGAACCGCTGCCGAACCGTTTTGATTAATGGCCGATGAAGCCCGTCACCAAGTAGCCGGCGTTGCCGCCGTCGTCGGTGTACGTGCTGTCGCCACCGCCGCCGTTGATGATGCCAAAGCCGGCTGTGGTGTTGTGCGCTTCCAGCGTGTTGCCGCCGGACGGGCTCAACGTGATATTCAGCTGGCCCTGAACATTCAGGATGTCGCTGGCCACAGGTCCCATACCGTTCTGGAAGCCGAAGCCAGGCAGACCGGAGGGGATAACTCCGAGCCAGACGAAGTCTTCGCCGGCGCCGAAGTCGGTCATCGTCAACCCAGGCGGTGTTCCGGCAACGGCATTTCCGAAGATGGTGTCGGTGACCTGGACATTGTCCAGAGCAACGTAAACACCCAGGTTCGGGTTGCCGTCCGGCACTTCCGTACCGCTGCTGTTCAGAGCGACCGCGATATTGCCAGCGGTGACGCCGGACATCACGAGCGATTCGCGACTGTTGAAACCACCGCTGCCCAGGGTCATGGTCAAATCGCCTTGCACGCTCATCGGATCGAGCAGGAAGGCCAGACCATTGTCCGCACCGAACGGCGAAGCAACGCCTTGGCCCGCACCGCCGCCCGCACCGGTTTCCAACTTCGGCTGCGCCGTTGGGAAGACGGTCAGGTTGCCGGTTCCGAGCTGGAGGCTGCCCAGGACGTTGTTCGACATCTTGACCGGCCAGCCCAGAGGCTCGCCGTTGTTGTTGCCGTTCACATTTCCAGGAATGCTCAGGTTGTTGCCGATCTCAAAGGTCATATCGCCGTTGATGGCTCCGGTGCCAACCTGACCAGAGGTGAAGACCGACGGAGGAGCGATCTGGTCGTTGGCGGTCGTAGCCGGGAACGCCGAACCCTGGACCGGGTTGATGGTGTTGTCACCCACGTTCACGACTTCCGTGGCCGGGATCAGGAACGGTACGGGCATCGTCGGCAAGGCCAGGAATTGGCCCGTCACATTCGCTGCCACAATCACCGTATCCACGTCGTTCTCGACCGCGAAGAAGAGCTGGCCGGCAATCATCTGACCGGTCGACGTCGTGCCAGGAATGCCATTGGTCACGGTGCCGATATTACCGATCTGAGCCAGCTGGAAGTGATCGCCCAGACTGAACGTGGCAATGCCGGGGAGAGTGATGCCGGTCGCCTTCAGCGTGTTGCCGCTCAGGCCGTTCACGTGGCCACGCTGCGTGTCGTAGTAGTAATCGCCGTCATCAATCTGAACCGCCATTTGCGGCGTCATGATCGGGAAGGCCGTCTTGAACACCTGGTTGTTCAGCGTGACGTGCTGGATGTGGACTTGGTTCCGATGGCCACCATCTGGGCTCGGTGCCACATTGTTCTTCGTCTGCACGATGCCGGCCCCACCCGGGCTGATATGCGTGCCAGCGCCGAACGGAGGCGGAACGGTCGTGGCGGCCGGCAGGAGCGAGCCGCTGACACCGCTTTCGTCCAGCACGTTGAGGTTCAGGTGCTGGCCAATGTAGGTGTTCGTATCCATCGTCACGGTCGTATTCATACGACTGCCCGCGAACTCGGAGCCGGACGTGACGTCCGCCTGGAGGATATTGGAATGGCTGAAGGTAATGTTCGGCGACTTGCTGCCGGGGTTGCCAGTACCGACGACCGGGAGGGCATCGGTGAGGATGGCGGCCTGGCCCACGTCGATCGTGTCGATCTTGTAGGTGTTGTTGCCATTGCCCGTCGTGAAGGACATCTGGCCGATGGCATGGAGCCGAGGAGCCGGATGGAACGTCGAGTTGACGACGGTAATGTTGTTGTCCGAGTTATTGACCAAGCCTGCCGGAGCCGGCGGGGAAGGAATGTTGGCGGCGTTGATGATATCGAAGCCGAGGGTGACGTTGGTTTGGGTGGTGTTGAGGGTTCCGGTGCCAGGGGTGATCATGGATTCGCCGGCCAGAACGTTGGTCAGGTTGACGGTGTCCGTGCCGGTGCCCGCGCCGTGCCAGCCGTTGAAGATGAACGCGCCGGCATTGGTCGAAATGTTCTTCAGCTGAACATTGTCCGTCCCGGAGCCGACGTCGACGTTGATGTTGCCGGGGATGGAGAAACCATTGAGGTTCCCCAAAAGAATGACGTTGCTACCGTTGCCATCGGAGATGAACAGGCTGCTCACCGAAGAGAGCAAGAAGTTGGCGGCATTGCCGCTCGTGATGCCGTTCACGGCCGTGTGGCTGCCCGGGATCGGGGCGACCGAAAGCACATCGCCCAGGACGCTCGTGGTCCGGTTGATCTGGAACTGGTTGTTGAAGTTGTCCCCACTGATGAAGACCGCCCCGGTGAAGGGATCTTGAATTGCCGTGACGAGGCCAGACGGGGTCAAGCGATCTTCAAGGTACTCAATGGTGAGGGTTCTGCGACGTTTTTGCAACATGGCTACGATGCCTCCTGTTAGGAAAAGACTGGGCGTAGAGGCGCGCCTGGGCGCCCTCGCCATATGCAAGGGGGCGACCTCGTCAACACGACGCGGTTCACTGGCAATCCTGGAGCGTACCAGATTGCACCCTTGGCACGATAAGCACGCGACCTGTTAGACGCAATCGGCGTGCCGACGGCTTGTGGGGATGTTCTTGCTCTGCTCCAACATGGTTTCTTGCCCCTCTGCAATTTATCTTCCTGATCATACGGCACATAGACTTACGATGCAATCCCGCTCCCCATTTTTTTTCAGAATCCAGCGGCAAATTCGTCATTTTTCGGGTTGCCCAACGACCCCTATTCCCCTGAAATCGTTGCTCCGTGTTAACGGGAATTGACAAGATTTACGAATCGTGTTAACCAAAATTAACAGCACTTGAGTGATCACGAATTGATGCGTGTTTGGCCCGCCGACTTTTCCATCCCCAATGAGTCAGGAAGTCTTTTCATAATCAAGGTTTGCATCCAAGGATCCTCCCAGGAAACAACTCTTCCATGATGGCCAGCGCAGAGGGCGATTTTTGACTTCGTAAAATGGGTAAAAAATTCCGCCTGCCTAAAAATCTTGGACCCCCTGCCTGAAAAGGCCCCACCCTGGTGGAGGTTGGCTCGCTGCCATTTCCCCTGGACCCGTCAACAAGGCACGCCCGGCGAAGCGCCACACTTGGCACTTCCGAGCCATCTTTGTCTCCATCGACTTCATCGACCGTCGTTCCCCTCCCCTACTCCTGACCTTCGTTCCTGGCCCGCGTTCCTGAACTTCGTTTGGGAACGCGCCAGGTCGAAACTCGGTTTCGTGCCGCGGCTACACGGAGCAGAGTTTCGCGGAGTCCCGTTGCCAAACCAGTGTTTGGGGACGAGAACGGAGAGACTTTCGTGAACCGAAGTTTGGAAACCGAGACCCACGGAGACAAAAGAAGCACCATCGACGAGGATTCTGCCCACTTCGCAACCTGGTCCGGCGTCGTCATGGCTGGTCACCCGCCGCGTTAACGGAAGTTAGCGCACTCATGCAAGTGTTAATCAAGGTTAACCGAATCGGCTACCGCAGCGAAGCCAGCACTCTCACGGTGTGCCCTCCGGAGTTCCCCCGCGAGGTGGACAACAGCAACGATGTCACCTGGCCAGCGACCTGGTTTGGATGCGACTTGCACACCGGCGCAAAGTCTTCCGGAGACACCGGGTGCGCACCTTTTGCCGGACTTGGCGGCAGGCATCCCATTTCAGCCGCCTCGGGATGTCCGCTCTCCGTCTTGGTTCGATCCGAGCTTGTTAACTTCGGTTAACACGGAGCGGCCCACGCCGGATTGCTTCCCCTCTGTGCGAGATCGGAATTGCTCGCTATATCCGTCAGAGGGACGGTCCCCTTCGTCGCACCGATTTTCACACCTGGAAGGTCGTATCCATGAACCCCCGAACCCTTCTTCCCATCGCCCTGGTTGCCGGCTTCTTGGTCACGCTGGCCGGGTCTGCGCAACAGAATGTCCCCAGCGGCGCCAAGGTGCTTCTGTTGTCGGGCGGACAACGCAATCATCATGGCTACCGCCGGCAGGCGCAGCTTTTGCAAAAGGCGCTTGAAGACACAAAACAGTTCCAGGCGACCATCTGTGAGGACGCCGCCATTCTGGAGACGCCGGCGCTGCAAAAGTACGACCTGATCGTGGCCACGGCCGACCGGCGCGATCCCGAATTCCGCCTCACGGAAACGCAGCAGCGCGCGCTGCTGAAGTTTGTCCACGACGGCAAGGGCTTCTTCGCGCTGCATGGCTTCTGTTGCGCCGATCGAATGTGGGTCCCCGAAATGCGCGAACTGTTGGGCGGCGTGCTCGCTCACTTCGGCACGCCGGATACCAAGGTTCAATCAGGAAAATTTTTGCTGAAAATCTTGGACCCGAGCCATCCAGCCGTTCGTGGGCTAACCGATTTTGAGCATGAGGATGAATTGTACTACCACTTGCAAACACACGGGGAATTGCATCCGCTCGCCGTGGCCAGTTTTGAAGGGATGGATTGGCCGGTGCTCTGGACGCGGATGTATGGCCTGGGCAAAGTTTGCGTGAGCGTGTTCGGCCATTGTGGGGTTCAGCCAGGCGCGAAGGATCCGCTGGAACACGAGCCGTTCCGGCGACTGATCCTACAAGGAATCGCTTGGTCGGCCGGGCGGGAACTGCCGGCCAAAGATCGCCCGTGAAAAAAATGGGACGCGCGGCCCGACTTCCTGCAGTACCTTAATGGGAAGACCATCGTGCAGGAGGGACGGCCGTATGGCCAACGGACAGATTCACAGCCTGCTCCATCACCTCCGCCGCCTGGTAATTCAGGAATCGGCCGGGCAGACGGATCGTGCGCTGCTGGAGCGGTTCCTCACGGAGCGGGATGAATCCGCCTTTGCGGCCCTGGTTCGCCGGCACGGCCCGACGGTCCTGGGCGTTTGTCAGCGCGTTCTACAAAATCCACACGATGCCGAGGATGCGTTTCAGGCGACCTTCTTGGTCTTCGTCCGCAAGGCTGCCTCGATTTCCAAGCGGGAGCTGTTGGGTAATTGGCTCTACGGGGTGGCATATCATACCGCCCGGGCGGCGCGGACCGCAGCCGGCCTCCGCCGGGCGAAGGAGGCCCAGGTCATGCCTCGGCAAGAGACTCCGGTGGATCCGATCGGGCAAGAGTTGCGGCTGGTGCTCGACCAAGAGCTGAGTCGCCTGCCGGATAAATATCGCATCCCCATTGTCTTCTGTGATCTGGAGGGGAAGAGTCGGCGGAGTGTGGCTCAGGAACTCGCGCTGCCGGAGGGAACCTTGTCGAGCCGATTGGCGCGGGGGCGGGCGATCCTGGCTCGACGGCTTGGGCGGCGTGGTTTTGCCGTCTCTGCCGCGGCGCTGGCGGCGGAACTTACTCAGCAAGCCACGGCCGCCGACGTGCCCACCGCCCTGGTGTTTTCAACCGTCCGGGCCTGCACCGTCTTGGCCGCGGGCCAATTGGCCGCGGCCGGCCTAATCTCGACCAAGGTCGCGGCCTTGAGCAATACGGTTCTGCGCAGCCTGTTCCTCGCCAAGCTGAAGATCATCACAGTCATGGTGTTGACGGGCACCGTTCTGGTGATCGGAACGGGTGGTGTAGCCTCCCTGCACCTGGGGATGGCCTCGCGGAAGCAAGCGAAACTCGACGGAACCGTGTTGAGTGCCGACCCTTTGCAAATCATCGATGATGCCAGCAAAGCACTCCTGCAAGAAGCCCTCCACACGGCCGGAAGCATTGCCGATCCCTTGGCGAAATGCCACACGCTCTCGAGGATCGCCACGGTTCAGAGCAAACAGGGAGACCGAGTCGGCGCCCGGAAAACGCGGTTACAGGCCTTGGAAATCGCCAAAGAGTTAGCAAATGGTCGATCGAAGGTGATTGCGATAGCGGACATCGGCCTTGCTCAAGTCGAGTGCGGAGACCGCGCTGAGGGTCTCCAGACGCTCCGAGAAGCCCAAGCCGTGGGGGCCGCCATCTCCGATCCGCATGAAAAAGGCAACGCTCTGATCCCAGTCCTCATCGACCAAGCGAGGCTCGGGGAATACGAGGATGCGCTGCGGACGGTAGCGAGCAGCGGCGATTTCGAACTCGCCGCCCTGGAGACGTTTGCCGGCCTCGTTCCGGTGAAAAAGGGAAATGAAGCGGGCTACCGGAAGGCCCTCGAACGGGCGGTGGAAATGGCGAAAGGAACGCGCACCACAGGAAACAAGCAGCGCGTCTTGTGCGCGATTGCGGCGGCTTACGCAAGAGTGGGAGACGTGCAAGGCGCCCTTCGGCTCGCCAATGAACTCGACGCGTCCGACAAGCTGGTTGCCTTGCGAAAGATCGCCATCGCCCAAGCCCGAATCGGGGACATTGCAGGAGCTCTCCGAACCGGAAAGGTCTTTGCGGGCGCTGAGTCGAGAGCGAATCTCTTGGATGCCGTCGCTGTTGCACAAGCAAAGGCGGGAGACCGAGCAGCTGCAGAAACTACCCTTCAGGAGGTCCGCCAGATCGCGGAGAAGCTCCGAAATGGCCTGCCCGGCCGCGCCATGGGTCGCTCAGCCGCATTGAGGGTCCAGGAAGAGCTGGCGCGAACGCAAGTTCGGATGGGTGACCTCCCAAGTGCTCTTCAGACGGCTGCCGGAATCGACTCCGACTATGAAAAGGCCAGTGCCTTGGTCGAGATTGGGATCGCCCAAGCCGCAGCCGGCCAACCGGCCAACGCTAAGCAGACCCTTCGGGATGCTGCCCGAGCCGCCGAAAAAGTCATCCCGGGTACAGGGGGGGATACTCCGACCGGACGGTCCGGACCTCTCGAGTCAGCCAAGGCAGCCACGCTGCGGCAAATCGCCTGGCAGCAGGCGAAACTGGGAGATATCCAGGAGGCGCTACGCACCGTGGAGAGTATTCCGACCGAAATGGAGCGGGACACTGCACTCGGAGAAATCGTGCCGGCTCGCGCCGAAGCCGGCGATGTGAAAGGGGCGCTCGAAACGTTGCAGAAGCTCAAAGACATCGACTGGAAAGCCTATGCTCTCGAAAACCTTGTCAACGTGCAGGTGAAGGCCGGCGATGAGCCTGGTGCCTTGGCCTTGGCGGCTGACCAGCAGTCTCCCGTCCTCAAGGTCCACGCGTTGTTGGGTGTAATAATGGGAAAGGGCAATCTGCCGGCTAGCCGGCGACAGCCGTAGCGCCGTGGGGCCAAGCGCGTTCCGCAGGACGTGTCGATTCCTTAGCTGGGTGCCTTGATCGGCCGCGGCAAACTGTACCACGCCAGGTTGCAGGTCTCGAGCGTGTCGGCGTCGAGGGTCACGTCAACCGATCTCAGGCTCTCGTCGAGATGCTCCGGCCGGCTGGCTCCCACGATGGCAGCGGTAATTCCCGGCTGCGCCAGAATCCAGGCAATGGCGGTTTGCACGATCGATCGGCCGCGTGGCTCCAAGAACCGCCGCATCTGTTCGACCGCTTCGAACTGCGCCTGGTGCCAGTAACGCTCTCGGTACAGCTCCCCGGTTTTTCCCAGCGTGAAGCGCGTTCCCGGCGGTGCCGACTCCCCCGCGCGATAACGGGACGTGAGGAACCCGCCGGCCAGCGGATTGTAGGTGATCACGCCCAGCCCTTGATCCCGGCAGAGCGGCAACAACTCGGTTTCGATTTCGCGGTAAAGCAGATTGTAGCGGGGCTGCACGCAATCGAACCGAGCCAGGTGCAATCGCTCACTGATGCCCAGGGCCAAGGCGACTTGCCAGGCGGGATAGTTGGAACAGCCAACGTAACGGACCTTGCCTTGACGCACCAAGTCGTCGAAGGCACGCACGGTCTCCTCCAGCGGCGTGGTCGGATCCGGCGCATGCGCCTGGTAGAGATCCACATAATCGGTCCTTAGGCGGCGCAGACTGTCCTCGGCAGCTTTCAAGATATGGCGGCGGGAGAGCCCTTCGTCATTCGGTCCGTGTCCGACGCGCAAACGGCACTTCGTTGCCAGCACAAAATTATCACGCCGGCCTTGAAGCCATTTGCCGATGATTTCCTCGGTACGGCCCGCCGTCTCTGGTGTGGGCGGCACGGGGTAAGCATCGGCCGTATCCAGGAAATTGACACCCTGCCCGGCCGCCTTATCCAGGATCGCGAAGGCGGTCGGTTCATCGCACTGGTGGCCAAACGTCATGGTCCCCAGGCAGATTTCCGAAACCTTGAGCCCCGTCTTGCCCAGCTGCCGGATTTGCATGCTCCCCTCCCCGCCGCTCACTGACCGTGCGTGATGGGGTTCCCTAACCCGCATCGTTCGTATCTGGAGACCGCCGCCTCCAGGCTTGTGCCTTCTGGGCTATATTATCCACAGCCTGTTTCTCGTCTTCCCCTGAAGGAGGATCCGCTCATGCACCTGGCCGACCAGAAACGACTCCTGGCCGACGTGGAAGCCTTCTGCCAAGAGATCCGGCCCGTCGAGGAATTGTGCTACGTGGAGCATCGCTTCAATGACCAGGTCCTGCCCCTGGCGCGGAAGCACCATCTGCTGGGCATGACCCTTCCGGCGGTGTACGGCGGCCGGGATGCGGATACGGTTACCTATTTGCGAGCCTTGACGCGCATCGGCCGGGAAGGCACTGGCGTGCGCACCTTCTTCTCGGGGCACATCTCGATCGGTCAATACCCCATCCTGACCTGGGGCAATGAAGAGCAAAAACGCCGATACCTGCCGGCCGCGGCACACGGCGAAAAAGTTTTGGCGTTCGGCTTGACCGAGCCGGAGGCGGGCAGCAATCCCCTCGAAATGCAGATGACCTATGAGCGGCGCGGCGAGCAGTTTGTGCTCAACGGCGTGAAATACCTAATCTCCAATGCCGGCATCGCCAGCACCATCGTGACCTTCGCGTATCCCAAAGGGCGCAACGGCCGGATCAGTGCCTTCATTCTCGACACCGGCGCTCCCGGCTTTGCCTGCGAAGACCTGACAGCAAAAATGGGCATGCCGACTTCCAACACTGCCATGTTCGAGCTAACCAATTATGCAATTCCCGCCGCCAACCTCCTGGGACAGGAAGGCGAAGGGTTCCGCATCGCGATGGCGACGCTGGTTAGTGGCCGACTGAGCGTGGCCGCCGGCTGCCTGGGCGTGATTGAAGATTGCCTGGCCGAGGCAGCCGCCTATGCCAAGGATCGGCAGCAACATGGCAAAGCGATTGCCAAGCATCAACTGGTGCAAGAACACATTGCAGCGATTGAGATGGACCGTCTGGCGACCGAGTCGGTGGTTTGGCGTGCCGCAGAAGCCAAGGATGCCAGCAATGCCGAGCCGGCGAATGCGGACCTGCGTGCGCGGGCCGAGTTGTTAGCCGCACAGGCCAAGTTGTTCGCAGCCAATGCCGCCTGGGATGCCGCCGACCGGGCTGTGCAGGTCTTCGGCGGCCGGGGCTGGTCAACGCTGTATCGGCCCGGCCGCCATCTTCAGGATGTGCGCGTCTGCCGCATCTACGAGGGGACGGATGAGATCCTGAAGCTGAAGGTGGCGGCAGCCGTATTGGGGAGGGAGTACGAGGCGTACAAGTAGCAAACCATTGTT
>DATGIQ010000675.1:0-12144 GCA_035295665.1 Gemmataceae bacterium
ATTACTAAGCAGGAGATTCATCGTGACTGAGCAACTCGATCGCAGACATTTCCTCCAGCGTGCCGCGCGGGTGCCGCTTGGGGCGGCCGTGGGCATTGGCCTGGAGGGTGGCACAGCTGCTCTCGCCCAATCGCCGATCAAGAGGATCGGCGGTCCCAAGCTGAAGATCAGCCTGAACGCCTATTCCTTCGCCAAGCCGTTGAACGACCATCTCCGCGGCCGGGGCGACGGCATGACCCTCTTCCAGCTCCTCGATTTCTGTGCGCAGCATGATTTCGAGGCGCTCGACCCGACGGGATATTATTTTCCGGGCTACGGGTCTGTGCGCGAGGGCAACAAAGGGATCCCGACCGATGCGTACATCCGGGATTTCAAACGCCGTGCCTTCGAATTGGGGATTGCGCTCAGCGGTACCGGCGTCGCCAATGATCTGGCGACACCGGACCGGGAGAAACGGGCTGCCGACGTGAAACATATCAAGGATTGGGTCGAGGTCGCGGCCAAGCTTGGTGCGCCGGTACTGCGCGTGTTCTCCGGTCCCGTCCCCGCTGGTTATGAACAAAAGTGGGATGAGGTCGCCCAGTGGCTGACAGCCGACCTGAGAAAATGCGTGGAACACGCCGAGAAGTATGGCGTCATCATCGGCATTCAGAATCACGGCGACATGCTGAAGTCGGCGGATCAGGTCATCAAGATCCTCAAGATGGTGGATTCCCCCTGGTTGGGCGCGATCAACGATACGGGCTATTACGTGACCCCCGATCCCTATGCGGACATGGCCCGCGTCGTTCCCTATACGGTGAACTGGCAGGTCAAGGAGCGCTTGGGCGGCAAACAGGGCACGACCCCGATGGATCTGAAGAAGCTGTTCCGCCTGATCAAGGCCGGGGGCTATCGCGGTTATGTTCCGCTGGAGACGCTGTCCCAACCGGGGAAAGAATACGATCCGTTCACCCTCGTACCCCGGTTCCTCCGACAGGTGCGGCAGGCCCTCGCGGAGACGTAGTGAATCCTCCAAGCCGAAACCACAACATTCGATCGGGAGTCCGTCGTGTACATCTACCCAACGCGCGGCAAGCTCCTGGGCCGCAAATTCGTGTGCTTCTCTGTTGCCGTGTTGCTCGGCAGTGTTCCCTTTTCTCTGCCGGACGCGGAGCAGCCGCACAAGGCCGCCACGACCCAGCCGCCGACCGGCAACCCGAAGACCGAGCATCCGGCCAACTTTGAGCCGGCCGCGGCGGATCCGCTCAGCGGCGATTGGCAAGGCCAAGGCGGCTATGTCGCTCAAGTATTCCCGACTTCCGGCGGCAAATACCAGGCGAACCTTCTCACGGCGTTCGACACGGAGAATAACGTCATTGCGGTTCTGCAAGGGGCCCCATCGGGTCAAGGGGTCATAATCTTCAGCGGTGACGATTGGCACGGCGTCATTCAGGACGGGCATTTCACCGCCCGCAAAGGCGACAAGATGTTGGATGTGCAGCGTGTGAGCCGGCCGCCGCCGACGCTCGGAGCACGGCCGCCCAACGGCGCTGTCGTGCTCTTCGCTGGGCGCAACCTCGACCACTGGGCCAAGAAAGCCGGTAAGAATTGGCTGCAAGAAGACGGCCCGGCCCGCTGGAAATTGGTGGAAGGAGGCGCGGTCGAAGTCGTTCCGGGCAGCGACTGCATCATCAGCCACGAGAAGTTCGGCGACTGCAAACTGCACCTCGAATTTCGCACGCTTGGGGCACCGACGAACAGCGGCGTTTACCTACAGGACCGCTACGAGGTGAACATCAACGAAACGTATGGACGCATCGACCTGAGCCCGAATGCGGGGTTCGATAACTGCTCCGAGAACGCCAAGCCGCGCATTCGGCCATGCCGCCCGCTGCTCGAGTGGCAGACGTTCGATATCGAGTTCCACGCGCCCCGATTCGACAGCCGCGGCAACAAGATCGCCAAGGCGCGCGACCGTGCTTTTCAACGGCGTGACAATCTATGACAACCAGGAACTCGATCGGCCGCACGGTGCCGCCAGCCGTCTCGGCGAAGCTCCCACGGGCCCGCTCATGCTTCAGGAACACGGCATGCCGGTTCAGTTCCGCAACATCTGGGTACTTGCAACCGACACCAAGCGGCCGACTGTTGGCTCTGCGAGTGGTTTTCGTCACCCCGGAGTCTTGGTCAACCAAGCACATCTGGATCTGATCAAGCAACGGGTGGCGGACGGCATAGAGCCACAGAAATCCGCCTTCGAGCTGGCGAAGTCCAGCTGGGAGATCGCCTACAACCATTACTGCAACCGCCAGGGCTACGACCTGCCGAAGATGAAGGCGGTCCTGCCCACGGTTCGACCCACGAGCGTCAACCACCACATGGTCTGGGAGACGTTGACCCATGCCGAAATCGGGCCGGTCGGACTGCCCCCGTAGCAGCTTCGCAGAAGTAAACCGACGCTGACTCGTACCGCAATCGGTAAACAAGGCCGGAACGACGACGGTGCACTTCTCGCCCGTCCCAGTATCTCCGGGCACGAGGACCGTCTCGGCGGCGGTCACGGCAAACGGATCGACGGCAAGGATGTCGGAACCGGGGACCTCAACGTCAGCGAGCAAGCGGTGAGCCCGCTCTTCACCCTGGGGCCAGGCACCCACATCGTCCAAGGCTTTTACGAGGGCAGTGCGAACGATAGTCCGAGTGACGGCAGCGCGGCACTATTGATCCAGGCTCCCACCTCGGCGACGATCGCCTCCTTGATCAATCCATCGGGCCCTGGACAAGCAGTAACCTTCCCGGCCACGGCCTTGGGCCGTGGTGCTACACCCACCGGCAACGTGCAATTCCAGATCGATGGCAGCAACTTTGGCGCTCCGGTTCCCCTCAGCGGTGGCGTGGCCCAGAGCCTATCCACGACGGGCTTGCCGGCAGGCAGCCATCGCATCCAGAGACCCAGACCGTCAACGCAGTGGCCACGTCTACGACGCTGACTTCATCGGCCAACTTCTCCGTGGCGACGCACTTCGTTGGCGCGTCAGGCTTATTGTGTAGCGGCCGAAGGGCTCGTTGTCTTTGCCTTGATTTCCACCCGAAGCGGCTCGACCCAATCCTTCAGGTCCGCATTGTAATACAGATACGCCCGGCTGGCCGGGCCGCGGTATTCTCCTGGCACGCGGCAGATCAGGTCGATCGGCACCTCAATTGTTTGCTTTGGTGCCAGATCGCGCCAGTACAAAACCAATTCCCGGCCGCGCGTTTCCCAGGCCGCAATCAAGCCTTTTTCCTTGCCGTCATTGCGCAACCGGGCGTGGTCCTTGAGCTGTTTCATGTCTTCGGGCAGGGTCAGACCGGCCGGCAAGCCGACGATGGCGATTGCCATGCCCTGTCCCTTGTCCGTAACATTCTGGAGCGTAACGGTCAAATGCAGCGTTTCCCCTTCCGCCGCGGTGGCACGGTCCAGATCCGTCTTTAGTCGCACCGGACATTGTCCGGCACTGACCGGTTTCAAGGTCTGGTAGGACCAGCTGAGCGTGTACGGGAAGGTGTTCTTGCCGGTGATCTCGACTTGTACGGAATTCTTTCCTGGCTTGAGCTGTTTCTCGGGCTCCGGCAGCTTGAGCACCAACGCGTCCTGCGTGCCGGCCGGGAAGCTGAGGCGAGCGAGAGTCTGGTCGCGCACCGAGAGGAGCAGTTCCCCGCCCTCGGCAACCTTCTTATTGGCCTTGGTGAAGGCGATCAGCGCCTTGAGAGCGAGGATGGTCGATTGCGTTGAACCGAAGCCGCCGTAGCCGCCCCGTTGCCGGCCGATCCACTGGACTGCTTTCTGAATCGAGACGTTGAAATCCGCGGGCCGGTTGGCCTTCAGCCAGCCGAGGACCGCCAGAGCCGTCGTCTCAATCTGCAAATCGCGGCCGCCGGAGCCGGTGATGCTGGTGCGCGCCGCATCGACATGGCCATCGTCCTTCTGCGCGCCGACCACGATTTTGAGAAGCGCAATGCCAGCGTCGGTTTTGCCGCGGTTGATCAAGCTGGTTGCGACCAGCGACAGGAAGTACGGATCGTTTGAGGTCTTGGCCTGTGCGCTCAAGGCCGCCAATTCTTTTTCGATATCATCGTCCTTGCCGCTCTCCGTTAGAGCCCAGACGATGTAGGCATTGGTGATGTCATCCGGGGCTCGGCCAAACGTGTCCAGGGCACGCGGATTGCGCTGGAAACCGCCGTTGCCATCCTTGCGTGACATCAAATATTGGCGGATCCGCTCCACCATGCTCGTATCAACATCGTATACACGGGCCATGTCGCGGAACTCGAGCAAGCCGTAGGCAGTGAGCGCTTCGTGTGCTGGGGCCGTGCCGCCGAACCATTCGTAGCCTTGCCGTTTGTTTCGACCAGTATCCAGGCATTCGAACGAAATCAGCTTGTGATAACCCTTGGCGAGTAAATCGCGGGCACGCCGTTCGGTCTCGGGCTTGGCTCGCCCACTTTCCTTGAGGTAATTCAGGATCAGCACGTTGGGATAGTTACTGGTGGACGTTTGCTCGAAGCAGCCGCCCGGCTCCCGCAGGAGCGACTCCAAGCCCTGTTGCAGATCGGCCAGCGTGCTCGGATATACCTGCACCTGGCATTGGAGCGTCCCGCGAACCCATGTTTCAGGCAGGACAACGTCCTGCTGAGCAACCTTTTCTAGCACGTCGCTGTGCGAGCCGACCACCGGGAAACCTTCCGGCACAACCTGAAACGTCCGGGTTACGCTGTCGCTGAACGGTGTGCTCACGCCCTCGATGAGCAGCCGTGCTTGACCTTCCACCATCGCCGGTTGAAATCGAAACAGCCGGCGCGTCCGCTGGTCGGCGGGGATCGTCACGGATTGGCCGTTGGGAGCATCGAGCAGCTTCAACCCCGTCGGCGTTACATGGATCTGAACGGTACGTGGATCGCTGGTGTTATTGGCGATGCTCACCGGGATGTCCATCTTGTCGCTGGAGGTGACCTCGATCGGCAGCTTGGGCTCGAGCGCAAACGGCAGCCGAGCCTCCAGCGTGCTGGTGAAGGAACCGAGCCGGCCATCGAGCGTATGGCCAACGGCCAGGACCTGATAAGAGGTCACCGCATCGCAGAGGTTGAAGGAGAAATCTTTCTTGCCATCCGGCAAAACGAGCACGGGATGCCAATACACGGTGTCCACGAAATCCGACCGGACCTCCGCTGGGCCGGTGGTCGGCCGGACGTGGGCATATTCGCGGACGATCATCGGCTGCGGTCGTCGCGGTGCCTCCACGACTTGATCGTTGACCGCACCTAGCATCCTTGCCCGATCCGCCAAGCCACGCATGCGGCCACCGAACCCACCAGGTGCCATTCCTGCCTCACCGGCCGGTATCCCGCCTCTGAAACCGCCGCCCAGGCCTTGTCCTCCGGCCTGCTGCATCTCTTGCAAACCTGCTTTGAGACCGTCGGCTGGGAGCTGTTTTCTTTCGGCCATACGCCGGCCCAGAACCTCCGGTTTGCCTTCGACTCGGAGGTTCCGAAAAGCCAGCTTGGCCTCACCCTTTCCGTCCTGCTTGTCCTTGGCAAGAAGGTCCAGTTCCCCGCGCTTCTGAGCCAATTCGGGAGCGATGGCCTTGTTCAGTTCGGGCACAGCTTTCTGGGCCAGGTATCCAAAATAAGGTGCTGCCGCGCCATTGGCGGCCTCCTGCTGTTGCGGCATCGCTGCCGGCCGGTTCATGGGCATTGCTGCCACTGGGACCGGTCCAGCACCGGGTCCTGCGGGACCGCCTGGCACGGCTTCCTTTTCCGCCAGGCGATCCAACAGTTTTGCTGCATCGAATCCCGCTTGCCCTCCTGGAAGCCCCGTGGCCGGAATAGGACTTGGAGCCGGGTGAGCCGACAACACCGGCGCTTCGGCACGCTTTGAAAGGGCAAGCGCCTGGCCCGCTTTCCGGGTGTCCTCGGACAACACCAACAATACGGCCAGGACCACGCAGGAACAAACCGCGGCCAACCCGTAATACGGAATTCCGCGCGGCAAATTCTTGCGGATAGCGATCACCAAGAAAACCACCGCGGCCAGGACCGAAATCATGCCCAGAGCGGGCAGCAGCCCCGACGCCGGCTTATCCAGCAGCTGATGCCAGGTTTCCAGCTGACGGGCGGCCTCGGCTTGCCTGTGGCGAAGCTCGGCCAGCTCGGCCGATAGAGCTTGGGCCCTGGTGACAAAGTCGTTGTTGGCCAGTCTTATTGCTTGCTGGACTTTGGCCTCCCGTTCTTGCAGTTGTACCCGTTCGTTCTCGAATTCCTTCAGGATTCTCTGCCACTCCTGCTGCGCCAGATCCACGGACCGCTGCGATGCTTGGCCGGTCGTTACCAGCAGGCGATCGGCGTCCTGTTGGAAGCGTTGCCGGAACTTCTGGGGATCCTGTTCGGCAAAACGACGCCAACCCTGCGTGCCCAGCAACAGGTCCAGGGCCGCGGCCGCCTTGGGGTGAGAGCCGAGCAAAACATCGGCGTATTCCAGATCCTCCGGCCGGCGCACCTCGGTCGTCAGGTAGTAGTGGGTCGGCATGCTGCGGAACGTCTTTTCATCCGCCATCGTCACCACGCTTTTGTCCACGACGGCGACCAGCAAGATAGCCGGGGTCGGCTCCTCTTTCTCGTTCAAGGCAGTCACCGAAAGATGGACCTTGTCCCCGGGGATATACTGCTTCTTGTCGGGTTTCACCGTCAGGATCAGCTGTTCGGCGGGCTTTCGGTAAACGAGCCGTTCGGCGACCGGAACGACCTGAGGATGATTGCCACCCCCCGGGCGTTCCTCGAAAACCGTGATGCGATAGACGCCGCCCATCTCCTGGGCCGGATGGAGCAGCACCGTGGCCGTTTCGCCCTTCTTGGCCAGCACCGATTGATGATCCAGCAATTGGCCGCGGCAATAGGCTCCAACCAGCAGCGTGCGCTCCTCTTGTGGGCTAGACACTGCGACACGGATTGGTTCTCCGGCGGCAGTGACGGCCGTCGGAATACTCAGAGCGACGCCGGCTGTTTTCGTAGCCGGGAGTTCATACTTCCCCTCGATGCCGCCGGGCGTGTCGATTTTCAGTTCATATTTTCGCCCGTCCTGCGGCGTCAATGCAAACTGGCCCATCCCCTGGTTGATGCCGGGTTCCTGATCATCGTGCAAGGTCGCGACCTGGTCCACGACCGTTTTGCCGTCCTGATCGATGATGTGGCCTTTCAGCTCCGCTGGCTTGTCGAGCATCGTGCGGGCCTGGAAATAGACCCGGTTGGTCACACCGGGAACCAGGTCGCCACCTTCCGGGAAAAACTCGACCTGGAGCCGCTTGACCACGATCGGGATCGATCGCACCAACGATTCAGTGCTTGCCCCGTCGTGGAATTGCACCGACAGGCTGGCCTGGCCCCGCTCGATGACGCCGGGAAGTTGGAACTGCACGTTCACGGATCCCTTCTCATCCGTGCGCAGGATCAGTGGCCGGGCACCTTCTTTGCCGTCGGCGCCGTACGGTTTGCCATCGATCTGGATGGTCGCAATCACCTGCTGGTGGGCCACACTGGCTCCCCCTTCGACACGGGAAACCTTGCAGGCGGCAATTACTTCATCCCCGGGGCCGTAGGATTTGCGCGTGAAATCGAGTTCCTTGTTGAGGCGCGGGTTCTCGTACTGGTTGACGAGGAATTTGCGCTGCTGCGGAGCAAAGCGGTTGCCGCCCTCGCGCACCGTGAGGGTGTACTCGCCCCCTGGAGTGCCGGGATCGAGCGTGAACTCACCGGCGCCCAGGCCACGAATGGGTTTCTTATCGGGGCCGAGCAGGGGCGATTGCGTCTTCTCATCGAACAGGAGCGGACTGCCGGCCAGGACAGGCATTTCCTCACCGGTCGGTTTGGTGAGGGTGTAGACGAGGTGAAAATCCTCCTCGGGCGGCTTCAAACGGAAGCGTTCCAGGGTCAGGGAGCGAAAGTGAACCGTTTCACCAGGCCGATACATCGGTTTATCGGTTGTCAGGTGCGTGAGGTAAACCGGAGCCGCCAACGCCAGCTCTTCACGGATCTGTTCCTCACGGCCCCCCTCTTGCCGGGCAACGACTTCCAGAGAGAGCTTGCTGTCCGCCGGGACCGGCAAATTCGCGGGCAGAGCGAAATTCCACTGGCCGGTGCTGCGAACATCCTGCTGTTCGTAAACGACCCGCTTTTGTCCGTCCAGCACGCGCACCGCCAGCTGGGCAGGCACCGGTTGATGATTACGGTTGCGGGTCGCCACCTGGTACTGGTTCGGTGCCCCGGGTTGAAGGGTTTGCGGCCCGGTAACCGTGATATTTAGCTGCCGTTCCCGCGCAACCTTCTGAAACGCGGCCAGTTTCGTCGTTCGGCTTTCCGCCAGTTTGCGGATCTGCTCTTGGATCTCCCTGGCTTCTTGCTGCGCCCGTTCCGAAGCTGCGTTCTGGTCCTCGTGGAGCCGGGCATCCTGGGCTTGCAGAGCCCGATATTGCAGAGCCAGGGCTTGCAGCGTTTGTTGCGCCTCGGAGTAATGCCAGCCCCAAATCCCCACCGGAATACCGAGGCCGACCAGCAGCAAGATGCTGGCTGCGATGCCCCATCGGAACCAGGGAGTGCGGCGAAAAGCGATTGGCACCGCCGGCACCTCTTCCTTGGCGCGGGCTTCGCCAGCCGGAGGAGGTTCGAAGCGAACCCCGGCAAACTCGGCTTTGGCCGCGGCGGCCAGGAGCTTCTTTTGGCGTTCGGCTTCGCGCAGCGCCAACTGGCAAGCGGGGCACTGATTCAGATGCTCTCGGAGAGCCTGCTGCTCCTCGGGCTCCAGGAGATCGTACAGGTATCCCAGGAGCTGAGCCTGGTAGGATTCACAATTGGCCATGATTCTCTTCCCCTGTCTGGCTAGGCCAGGATCTTGCGTAGCTTTTCGAGGGCGCTGCGCATTTGCGTTTTGACCGTGCCGATGGGGCATTGACGCATCTGCGCGATCTGTTCATACGTCAATTCGCCGTTCTGGCGTAGCAGAAAGACCTCCTTTTCCTCCGGCCGAAGATTGATGAGCGCCTGGCGAATTCGGCGCAGCGATTCTTCGTCTTCGACGATTTGCGGCGGCGAGGCCTGATCGGCAAGCTGCATGATATTCTCCCCCAAGAGCGGCCTGACCCGACGCCGCCAGGAGCTGCGTTGTAGGTCCTTGGCGGCGTTCAGGCCGACCCGAAAGATCCAGGCCCGCAAGTCCCGGATCTCGGGCAGGCTTTTTTGTGCCCGCCAACAGCGGAGGAAGACTTCCTGGGCGATATCCTGCGCGTCCTCCGGGTTGCCCAGCAGGAACCATAACGTGCTGACCAGCTCATCGCGCAGCTCCGTAAAGGTACGCAGCAACACCTCCGTGGGAGGCAGCCCTCCCGCGGCCCCTGTGGCCGGTCCTCCAGGTACCTGTGCAACCGATTCGCTCATACTGCCACCTATCAGACGAGGGAGCGGGACTTTGGATTGCCGGCGTCGGGAAAAAGCAGCCGGCCATGATTGGTTCAGGAAACGTTGCCGCCCCCTTGAGACGTTGCCCGCCGCCACCAAAGTTCCGCCTCAGCTGAGCTTTCGCCTCAAATTTCTTCACTCTGCCCGCGAACCTAATGGTGGACGAATCAGCAAGGTGTGAGCGCTCCATCCATTGGCCGTGTATCGTACCACTGGATCCCAACACGAGCCATAAGTGCTGGTTCAATCTGGACCTTGGAGTCCCAAGCGGAGGAGCTTCCGTGCTGCCATCCGATCAAGACCGATCCGGTTCCAACCTCGCTTCGGCCGCCGTTGAGTACGCTGGGCGCCGGGACATGCACCACCGGGAGGAAGCCCGTCAAGCAGGCCGATACACCCGTCTGGCACGCAACCGCAACATCTTCCTGGTCCTGATCGTTCTGGTGGCTTGGCTGGGTGAAAAGGAGAGACTTCTGCCGTTGCTTCTGGTCGCTCCCGCCTTGTTGTTCACGACCGCCATGTTCATGCGTAACCGTGCGGCTCGTGCCTGGCGGCGGGCACGCCACGCCGTCGGGTTCTATGAATGGCGGCTCACCTGCGTTGAAGAGCGCTGGGCCGGCCGCGGCAAGTCCGGGCTACGGTTCCTCAACGAGAATCATCCGTATGCTCCCGATCTCGATCTGTTTGGACCAGGCTGCCTCTTCGAGCTACTTTGCACCGCCAAGACGCCGATGGGTGAACAGACGTTGGCCGATTGGCTCCTCTCCCCCGCCTCCATCGACGAAGTCCACCAGCGCCAGTTGGCCGTCTTGGAACTATGTCCCCGGCTGGATCTGCGCGAGGAGCTCAATCACCTGGCAACTGAAATTCCCGCCGGCAATGCTCTGGAGACATTGGCCGAATGGGGCCGTGGAGAGCCGGTCCTCGCTTCGGCCCGACTCCACGTGCTCGCCATCTTGCTCATGGCGTTCGCCGTGGCTGCGTTCGCCGCCTGGACTCTCGGAGCGAGTCCTCTCCCTTTCCTTGGCGTGCTCCTGCTCGAAGGCTTGTTCACTTTCTGGCTGCGCGGCCGGGTTCGGCGTCTCCTCGAACCATTGGAGCAGGCGAGCATGGTCCTGGCATCGTTTGCGGCACTGCTCCAGCGCCTGGAGATGGAAACCTGGACATCACCATGCCTCAGGCGGCTCCAGGGCACTCTCCAAACGGGAAAATCCCCATCGTCGCGGCGCATGCGGCAACTGGCCCGGCTTGCCGACAGCGTGCCCTTGGCGTTTCTCTTGCTTTGGACCGTTCCCCTCGGGTTAGCTGTGGAAGCTTGGCGCCGGGCTTGGGGCCCGGATTTGAGGCGTTGGCTTCGCGTGCTCGGAGAATGGGAAGCCTTGGGTGCGCTTGCGGGCCATGCCTATGAGAATCCGGAGGACCAGTTCCCCGAAGTGGTTCCGGAAGGTCCGTGCTTTGAGGCGACGGGGCTTGGTCATCCTCTCCTTCCCCGAATACGGTGTGTCCGCAATGATGTGCGTCTGGGTGGAGAGCTGCGCGTGCTCGTGGTGAGCGGCTCAAATATGTCGGGAAAGAGCACGCTGTTGCGGACCGTTGGACTGAACGCGGTGTTGGCCCTGTGCGGGGCTCCCGTGCGGGCTCATCGGTTGCGGATCTCTTCCTTGAGCGTGGGCGCGACCTTGCGCATCCAGGACTCGCTCCAGGCTGGCCGCTCGCGCTTCTATGCGGAGATCAGCCGGCTCCGCCAGCTCTTGGACCTGGCCAAGAGCGTTCCGCCGCTTCTGTTTCTTTTGGATGAAATTCTGCAAGGCACGAATTCGGAGGAACGCCACCTGGGGGCAAAGGCGGTGGTGCGCGCCTTGCTCGGTCACGGTGCCATGGGACTGGTGACGACCCACGATTTGGCCATCACCGAGATCGCCGATATTCTGAAGCCGGCGGCGGCAAACGTTCACTTCGAGGACCAATTCGAGAATGGTGCGCTGACGTTCGACTACCAGATGCGTCCTGGTATTGCACGAAGCAGGAATGCGCTGGCGCTCATGCGTTCGATCGGGATCGAGGTGTGAGGCGGTCCGGATCGCGTCTCCCTGAATCGTATGAGCCGAGGAACCAGGACCCGAGTTCCTCGGGATTGCGGCTCGCCCATTCAATAGTTGACTGGCGGAAGGAAAGAACTCCTTCGGAGCAATCTCTGCTAGAAATCCACTTTCGCTGGCAAGCTACTGCTCATGAGAACGCTGAGCACCACCGTGTCCGTTCACGCGGATACGCCGCTGATGACTCGCCGCTTCCGCCAGCCGTAGGCCAGGATGGCGAGCACGCCAATGCCGAGGAGTAAGAGGTTGCAAGGTTCAGGCGTGGGAGTGGCGAGGAAGGAGTGTTCATTAAAGAAAGGTCCATTCATTTCATAATAACCCACGACGAGGCCGGCGTCGTTGAGCCCAAGGGCCAGCGTCGTTCCCGCGCCGGGGACATCGACCGTGGTATACGTGCCATCGCTCAGCAGGAAGCCGTGGAGCCTCCCGGCGGCATCGTAGTAGAATCCCACGATCTGGCCGGCGTTGTTAATGGCATTGGCTTCGGTCTCGGTCGAGCCGGGGAAGTTGAGTGTCGTGTAGCTGCCACCGCTGAGCAGGAAGCCCAGGTTCCTGCTGCCGTTAAAGTATTGTCCCACGATCA
>DATGIQ010000676.1:0-9513 GCA_035295665.1 Gemmataceae bacterium
ATCCACCTTGTTGGTCGCATCCTTGACCGGCGGGAGTGCCGACCCGCTGCGTCATCAACATTACCAACCGATCGAATACGGCCAGCAGTATATCTTCCTTGGCCGGAAAATAATAAGTCAGTTGGCCACGGCTCATCCCAGCTTTTTTTTCGATTTCGGACAGTGACAGATTCTGCAGGCCCTGTTCGGCAATGACGGCTGCGGCCGCCTCGACGATCTGGTCCCGGCGAATCTTGGCAATGTCGATCCGTTGGCTTTTCATCGCGGCGAGTTCCTGCGTTGTGTTCAGCCAAGGTTGGGCATCAGATTTAGACTGAATAAACCAAGTTTAGACTGATTGGACTAGACTTGTCAATGCCAGCCCGCAGCCGTGCTCCGAGTCGATGTTTGCGGCCTCCCTTAAAGTCAGAGCCGCAGCCGGGAATTTATTGCTGGTTGTTTGCGATCCAGCCTTGACACTGCCGCAACCCAGTCCTAGATTACCGTTTTCGTATTTTTGGGAGTTTGAGGCGTAGCAGCGCGAGGAGATGCCGTTGGCGGGTTTTTCAAGCGAGCGCATTCGCATCCGGATGGAGGCTTACGATCACGAAGTGCTGGACCGGACGACCCACGAAATCGTGGATACGGCCCAGCGGACTGGCGCGATCGTCCACGGTCCCATCCCATTGCCGACACGCATTGAGCGGTACACGGTCCTGCGAAGTCCGCATATCGACCGGAAGTCCCGCGAACAGTTTGAGATCCGCACGCACAAACGCCTGGTCGATATTTTGCAACCGACTGGGAAGACGATTGAAGCGTTGAACAAGGGCTTGAGCCTGCCGCCTGGGGTCGATATCAAGATCCGCGTTTTATCGGGATCGTCTAGCTGAGGATACCGGGCTTCCCCCCGCAGCGGGGAAAGCCTTTGGCGTTAGAAGGGATCACCCTCCGATCTGGCTTGAAGGCGAGATTGGCAGGGGATTTATTTTATTGGAGGGGTTGCAGCAACTCCTGCAGCAGAGGAAGAGCCATGCTGAGCCTCAAGGTTGTGAATCGTCAAGGCGAGTCGGTCGGCACGGTCGACGTCGATCCGGAAGAATTCGGCGGCAAGGTCAATCGCCAGCTGCTGCACGAAGTCGTCCTGATGTATCTGGCCAACCAGCGGGCCGGCACGCACTCGACCCTGCGGCGGGGCGAGGTTGCGGGAAGCACGAAGAAGCTTTTCCGACAGAAGGGCACCGGCAACGCTCGGGTGGGAACCCGGCGGACGAACAAACGTCGCGGCGGTGGAACGGCCAAGGGGCCCAAGCCACGCGATTATGAGTATCACTTGCCCAAGAAAGCGGTTCGCAAGGCCACCCGCATGGCCGTCTTGAGCAAGTTTCAGGATGAAGAGGCGATCATCATTGATGACTTGAGTTTGACGGAGATCAAAACGAAGCAGGTCACAGGCATTCTAAAAGCGCTGAAGCTGGATGGCACGAGTTGCTTGATCAGCATGGCCGGGCAAGATGACATCCTGTACAAGTCGGCGCGGAATATTCACGGCGTGGAAGTATTGCCGGCGGCGCAGCTCAACGCCTACATGGTGCTGCGGCAGAAGCGGCTCCTGCTGACGCGGGCCGCGCTGGAGGAACTACGGCAGAAGGCCAAGCTGAAAGAAACCGAGGATCCCAGTCATGGTAAGGGCGCAAGTAAGCAAGCAAACGCGGGGACCTGAGCTGGAACCGCACCAGGTGATTTTGCAGCCCCTGGTGACGGAGAAGGGAACGCATCAGTTCACGCGGCACAATGCCTACCCTTTCCAGGTCAATCCGTGGGCGAATAAGCAGCAAATCAAGGCGGCGGTAGAAGAATTGTTCAATGTGCGCGTCGAGAAGGTCCGCACACAGACCCGCCTGGGAAAGAAACGGCGGTACCGCTTCCGTGTTGGCCGGCTGCCCAACTGGAAAAAGGCCATTGTGACACTGCACCAAGACGATCGGATTGAATTCTTCTAAACAGGGATTGTTTCGCGGCGATTCTCCCAACCGCGGCGAAACGGATAACGAGGATCTACCGTGGGCATTCGACAATACAATCCGACGACGCCCGGCCGGCGGCAGGGCTCGGTGAGCGATTTTGCGGAAATCACCGACCGCAAGAAGAAGCCGGAGAAATCGCTCGTGCGCCCCCTTCGCAAGACTGGGGGCCGCAACAATCAGGGAGTGATTTGCACGCGCTTCCGAGGCGGCGGTCACAAGCGGATGTACCGGATCATCGATTTCAAACGCCGCAAGGACAACGTCTGGGCCACCGTCGTTGCCATCGAGTATGATCCGAACCGCTCCTCGCGGATCGCGCTGCTGAACTATGAAGACGGCGAGAAAGCATACATCCTTGCCCCGGAAGGGCTCAAGGCGGGGGACAAGGTCCTCAGCGGTGAAGAAGCCGAACCGCGAGTCGGCAATTGCATCCCGTTACGGCGGATTCCGCTGGGCATGTCGGTCCACAACCTGGAGATGCAGCCCGGCCATGGCGGACAACTCTGCCGCAGCGCCGGGACCAGCGCGACCTTAACCGCCCGTGAAGGTCGATGGGCGCAGATTACTTTGCCGTCCGGGGAAGTGCGCCGCGTCAGCTCGGCTTGCCGGGCGACCATCGGGACCATCGGCAACGCCGAGCACATGAACATCAGCCTGGGCAAAGCCGGCCGGAAGCGCTGGATGGGCCGTAAGCCGCACAACCGCGGCACGTCGATGAATCCGGTCAGCCATCCGATGGGCGGTGGTGAAGGGCGAACGTCGGGCGGCAGACACCCGTGCAGTCCGACCGGCGTCCTTGCCAAGGGGGGGAAGACCCGGAAGAAACGGAAGCCGTCCAATGCGGCGATCATCCGTCGCCGTCGCCCTGGTCCGCATTATGCACCCAAATGAGAGACTTTCCTGGTCGATGTCTCTCCTGTAGATAAAATACATGGGCTTTGGAAGGTAGGTGACGATGGGCCGTTCGCTAAAAAAAGGGCCATACGTGGACACGCGGCTGCTGGATCGCGTGGAACGGCAGCAGACCGGACATCGCGAGCCGATCAAGACCTGGTCGCGCGATTGCACGATTGTTCCGGATTTCATCGGTCACACGTTTTTGGTTCATAATGGTCGGCAGTTTATCAAATGCTTTGTGACCGAGGACATGATCGGGCACAAACTCGGCGAATTTGCGCCGACTCGAACGTTCCGTGGCCACAGTGGCGGGAAGGCCAAAGCAGCGGCGGCGGGCGCCCCGAAGTAACGAGAGATCCCGGGGTGGAGCAGTGGTAGCTCGCCAGGCTCATAACCTGGAGGTCGCAGGTTCAAATCCTGCCCCCGGAAGTAGAAAGGAGACAGGAGGAAGGAAAAACGAAAAAGGCACAAGCATTCTGAGTGCTCTGCCTCTTCGCTTTTGGCTTTTTCCTTGACTATGGAGTACCGAGCGCATCATCGTTACGCGGACATGTCGGCACGCAAGATTCGGCCCTATGCCGCCTTAATTCGCGGACGCCGGGCCGATGAAGCACTGGAGGCCCTGCGTTTCTTCCCGAACAAGAGTGCCCGCTTATTGGAGCACGTGCTCAAAAGCGCGCTGGGGAACGCCGAGGACCGTGGGGCACGTGACATCGACGACTTGGTCGTCGCCGAATCGCGGGTAGACGGCGGCCCGATGGTGAAACGGATTCAGCCGCGGGCACGGGGATCGGCGTACATGATCAAACGACGCTGGTCCCATATTCACATAACGCTCTGGGACGGTGAGTAGCCCAGGCAGTCCAGGAATTTCAAGCCTGGAACCAGGATTCTGGTGTTACCATTCTGGTTCTCGGCTTGTTGTCGTTTGAGGATAGGTCGATTATGGGTCAGAAAGTTCGGCCAACAGGTTTTCGCACCGGCATCATGTGCGACTGGCAAAGCCGGTGGTACGCCAGCAAGCAAGATTTTGCCGACTTGTTGGTGGAAGACAAGAAAATCCGTGATTTCATCAAACGCCGCTATGCGCGGTCGGGGATTTCGAAAATCGAAATCGAGCGCACGCGCGAAAAAGTCGTGGTCTACATCTACTCCGCGCGCGTTGGCATGATCATCGGCAAGAAAGGTCAGGAAGTAGACCGCCTCACCAAGGACATGGAGGAACTGACCCATCGGCACGTCGAAGTGAAAACCATGGAGGTGAACAAGCCGGAGGTCGACGCCCAGCTGGTGGCCGAGGATATCGCCGAACAGCTGGAAAAACGAGCGAGTTTCCGCCGCACCATGAAGCGGGCGATGGATACCACCATGGAAAACGGCGCCCGCGGCGTGAAGGTGCAAATGTCGGGGCGACTCGGCGGCGCGGAAATGGCCCGGCAAGAGAAGCAGATGCTTGGCAGCATCCCGTTGTCCACGTTGCGGGCTCGGATCGAGTACGGCTTCACGGAAGCGAAGACGGCTCAGGGGAACATCGGGATCAAAGTTTGGATTAATAACGGGGAGTACCAGACTTCCGAGGAGGGCGACAATGCCGCTCATGCCCAAGCGGGTAAAGTACCGAAAAAATCAACGCGGCAAAGTAAAAGGTAATGCTTGCCGCGGCAACACCGTCAAGTTTGGCGACTATGGTCTGCAATCCGTGGAGGGTGGCTGGCTGAGCGCGGAAGCGATCGAGGCGGGGCGCATCACGGCTGCGCACACGGTGCGCGGTGAAGGCCGGCTGTATATCCGGGTCTTCCCACACAAATCGGTGACCGCGATTCCCGCCGAGACCCGCATGGGCAAGGGCAAGGGCGAGCCGGAATACTGGGCCGCCGTCATCAAGCCGGGCATGATTCTGTTCGAGATCGGCGGCCTGCCGGAGTCGGCGGCGCGCGATTGCCTGGCGCGCGTGGCCTACAAAATGCCGTTCCGCTGCCGCCTCGTGTCGCGGCGGCCCAGCGTGTAGCCAGGGAGAACGACCCATGAAACCGGCTGAATACCGCGGCATGAGTGATGAACAACTGGAGCTGACCTTGAAGGAGGAGGTCAAGAATCTCTTCCATTTGCGCTTCCAGTCGGCCACCGAACGCCTGGAGACGCCGAGCCAGATCCGGAAATCCAAGCGCGAAATTGCCCGTCTGAAAACCATTCGGCGCGAGCGACAATTGGCCGCGGCCAAGGTGGCCGCAGCGAAGGAGACATAGAAGCATGAGTGAGCAGTCCCGTGGCATCCGCCGGGTTGCGGTAGGCGTCGTCACCAGTGACAAGATGAACAAGACGCGCCGGGTAGAAATTCCGCGGCTGGTCAAACACCCGCGCTACGGCAAGTACATCCGCCGGCGGACCATTTGCCATGTCCACGACGAGCAGAACGAATCCCATGAAGGCGACACCGTCGAAATCATGGAAAGCCGCCCCATGTCGAAAACGAAACATTGGCGGCTCCTGCGCGTGGTGAATCAGGTCCAGCGTGGCCTGCCCCGCGTGGAGGCGGAACAGCCCGTAATTCCTTCACCCGGATAGCTTCGGCTGCCGGTCTTGTCCATCGTCGGTTGGGTTGGAGTCGGGAAAGTAGGTGTCTCATGATTCAGATGTACACGTATCTCGATGTGGCCGACAATACGGGCGCCAAGGAATGCATGTGCATCAAGGTGCTGGGTGGGACGCGGCGGCGGTATGCCGGGTTGGGTGATGTCATTATCGCCAGCGTCAAGAAAGCAATTCCGGGAGGCGAGGTGAAGCCCGGGGATGTCGTTCGTGGTGTGATCGTCCGTTGTCGCAAAGCGACTCGGCGGGACGACGGCAGTTACGTCCGCTTTGACCGCAACGCGCTGGTTCTGATCGATACGGAGCAGAATCCCCGCGGCACGCGCATCTTCGGAGCGGTAGCGCGGGAGCTGCGGGAGCGGGGTTTCTTGAGGATTGTCAGCTTGGCGGCTGAAGTTGTTTAGGGCAGTGTTGGCGGGAAACCATCATGCACGTTCGCAAAGATGATATCGTGGAAGTCCGGACCGGCGATGATGCCGGTACACCCCAGGCGCGGAAGACCGGCCGCGTGCTGCGGATTCTCCCGGAAAAGAACAAGGTCGTCGTCGAAGGGGTCAACCGGGTTTACAAGCATCTGAAGCCCAGCCGCAAGAATCCGCAAGGCGGCCGGCTGTCGAAAGAGATGCCCATCGACGCTTCCAATGTGTTGCTGTACTGCTCGACCTGTCGCCGCGGGGTGCGCATCGGCCGCCGGTATACCGACGACGGCCGAAAAGAGCGCTTTTGCAAGAAGTGCGGCAATCACCTGGGCTGGCTAAGCAAGGCTCGCGTCGCCTATACCCGGAAGAGCCGTTGACCTCGTTGGTTAATTTTCCGCGCCGCAAGGCGAGAAGGGCTGGCGCGGTTGTCTTGTAAAGAACGTCCCCAAGGATTCAGGATCCCGATTTGAGGTTCGTCATGGCTCGGCTGCAGGAACGATACCAAAAGGAGATCACGCCCCGCCTGGCGGAAAAGCTTGGCCGCAAGAACAAGCTCAGTCTGCCCCGCCTGGACAAGATTGTCGTGAACATGGGCGTTGGCAAGGCGCTGCAGGACAAGAACCGGCTTGGGCAAGCGGCGGAGCAATTGGCCCAGATTACGGGACAGCGGCCGCAGATCACCAAGGCCAAGGTATCCATCAGCGGATTTCGGCTGCGAGAAGGGAATGAGATTGGCTGCCGGGTCACCTTACGGGGGCAGCGCATGTACGAATTCCTGGACCGGCTGATTAGTATCGCCCTGCCCCGTATCCGTGATTTTCGCGGGGTCAACCCAAAGAGTTTCGACGGCAACGGCAACTACAGTCTCGGCTTGGCCGAGCAGATGGTGTTCCCCGAGATCGACCCCGACAAGGTGACGTTCACACAGGGTATGGACGTGACGTTTGTGACGACGACCAACAACGATGATGAGGCGCGGGAGCTGTTGCGCTCATTCGGCATGCCCTTCCGCGAAGAGAAATAACAGGCAAGGGATGCATGCACGGAGAACGATAGTTGCTTTCTCCGGCTGTCCCAAGGCGTTGGCATTCCCTTATGACTACTGAATCCAAGTTCGTCAAATTCCACAAGCAATTGGCTCGGCTGGAGGCCAGCCGCAGGCAGCCGGACAAGGTAAAGCTGCGGCCGCGGGACAAGATCCGCATCCGATACCGCTGCAAACTGTGTGGCCGTGCTCGAGCTGTCTATCGCAAGTTTGGCATCTGCCGTATTTGCTTCCGCAACCTGGCCAGCTCGGGGCTGATTCCGGGTGTCAAGAAGGCGAGTTGGTGAGGAGTGCGACCATGATGACAGATCCCGTTGCCGACATGCTCACGCGGTTGCGCAATGCCAACCGGATCGAGCGTCCGGCCGTCGATGTGCCGGCCACGGCCCTGAAGCGGAGCATCGCGGAAGTTTTGAAAACCGAGGGGTTCATCCTGGATTACCAGGTCGGAGAAATGGCCGACGGGCCGCATGGCCATCCGGAGTTTCAAGCACGCCCGGAAGCCAAGGGAGGCAAGGCGGTGCTGCGGCTTTACTTGAAATACGGTCCTGAAGGCGAGCAGGTCATCCGCCACATTGAACGCGGCAGCCGTCCGGGACACCGCCTCTACCGGCGCCATGCCCAGCTCCGGCCGGTGTTGGATGGCCTCGGGATTGCCATTCTGAGTACGAGCCGGGGCGTGATGAGCGACCGCCAGGCACGCAGCCGGCGGCTCGGAGGGGAGTTACTCTGCACGGTCTGGTAAGGACCTTGGGGGAATGCCATGTCACGAATTGGAAAACAACCGGTTTCGTACGCCGCCGGAGTCAAGGTGCAAGTGGCGGATGGTACGGTGCGCGTTGAAGGTCCCAAGGGAAAACTCGAACTGACGTGCCACCCGAACATGCACGTCGAACATGATGACAAGGCCAAGGTCATCCGCGTGACCCGTCCCGATGACGAACGGCTCAACCGCTCTTTGCATGGTCTGACCCGGAGCCTGATCGCCAACATGGTCCAAGGCGTTACCAAGGGATTCGAGAAAAAACTGAAGATCGAAGGAATCGGCTACCAGGCGCGGATGGACAAGAAGACGCTCGTGCTAACGGTCGGCTATGCCAACTCCGTGGAAATGACGCCCCCGGAGGGTGTCGCCGTCGAACTGGTCGATCCGACAACCATCGTCATTCGCGGTTCCGATAAACAGAAGGTAGGCCAATTTGCCGCCGAGGTCCGTCAGGTGCGCAAGCCGGAGCCTTACAAGGGCAAGGGAATCCGCTACGAAAACGAACAAGTGCGCCGCAAGGAAGGCAAGTCCTTTACGAGCGGCGGTTGATCCAATTCTTAGTCGGCCGACCAAGAGGTCGAGGGTGTTATGGATCGTCAAAAGGTAAAACGAGAACGCCAGCTACGTCGTCGCCGGCATGTCCGGAAGCGAATCGTCGGCACCGCCGAACGTCCGCGCTTGACCGTCTTTCGCAGCAACAAACACATTTATGCCCAGCTCATCGACGATCTGTCTGGCAAGACCTTGGCGGCTGCGGCGACCAACAGTCCAGAGCTGCGCGAAGCCGCACCCGCGGGAGGCAATGTCAAGGCGGCCATCGAGGTCGGCAAGAAATTGGCGGAAGAGGCGAAGAGCAAAGGCATCAACAAAGCGGCTTTCGACCGGGGTCATTACCGCTATCATGGCCGGGTCAAAGCCCTGGCCGATGCGGCCCGCGCCGGTGGTTTGCAGTTTTGAGGGAGATCCCCGCTTGGGGTTGATTGCTTGCGTGTTGCGCGCGTGTGATTTTCCGAATGCAAAGCGCGAGTGGCAACGCCTGAGCGGTATTGGGAGCAGCGTATGGCACGAGATCGAGAGATGCGGCAGGATGGAGTGGAAGAACGAGTCGTCAAGATTCGCCGCTGCGCTGCCGTGGTCAAGGGCGGGCGTCGTTTCAGCTTCAACGCCTTGGTGGTGGTTGGTGACAAGCACGGCCGGGTGGCTTGCGGTTACGGCAAGGCCAACGAAGTGCCGCCGGCCGTCGAGAAAGCGGTGAAGGATGCCCAAGAAACGATGCGGCGGCAACGCAAGGTTCAGCTGATCGGCGACACCATTCCTCACCGAGTCATCGGCCGATTTGGAAGTAGTCGGGTCATCCTGGTGCCAGCTGGACCAGGCACCGGAGTCAAGGCCGGTCCCGGTGTCCGGGATGTGCTGGAGGCGTGCGGCATCCATAATATTCTGACCAAAACGCACGGCAGCACCAATCAGATTAATTTGGTCAAGGCGACCATTCGCGGTCTCTTGCAGCTACGGACCCGCGAAGAAGTAGCCCGGCTGCGAGGAGTGACTCTGTAATGGATCTCTCGACCGTTCATCAGGGCGTACATAAACGCAAGCGCAAAAAGCGCGTCGGCCGCGGCATCGGTAGCGGCCACGGTAAGACGGCGTCGCGCGGCAGCAAAGGGCAATACGCGAGTGCCGGCGTCAAGATGCCGATTGCAGCCTTTGAAGGCGGCCAGATGCCCTTGTTCCGCCGCATTCCCAAGCGGGGCTTTAGCCATGCGACGTGGGACAAACATTACTACATCG
>DATGIQ010000677.1:0-4206 GCA_035295665.1 Gemmataceae bacterium
CAATTGCTTGGGATCGTGGTTATGGAACCCTTCATAATACACCCGGCGAATGTTTGTGACCTTGCCGGCGAGCCGCAAAACTTCGCGCACCGGCACGCCCTCCCATAATCCTTGGCCGAGCGGCTGGGCAATATTCAGGCATTGCATCGCCTTCAAGAATCTCATGCCATGCTGCTTCCCCAGTTCTTCGAGGGTCGGCAAATCGATGGCGTTGCCCTCCTCTAGCCGGCGTGGCTTTTCAATTTTGGTCGAGCCGTCGCTGACAATCTCGAGACGCCAAGTTTCGGGAGTTAGCCGTGCCTTGCGGAGGTCGTCGCCTTTGAGCTTGAATGGCTTGGGATTGCCGCGGCTCACATCTTGGAATGCGTCAGGCGAAGTCAGGAATTCCTTGCTACTTGCCGCAGAATCCATGAAGATCTCCTTCGGGCCGATTTGGAGAGAACTGAAGAAGCTCGCGGTGCACCACTTTACCACGACCCGCTTCGCCCTTCACCCTCGTTTTCGCATTTGCCGCCAGATTGGGAATTTTTTCCTGTTGCCATTGCTTTGATGCTGTTATAGTTTTTGCCATCGTGCCGAACGAGAGCAGAACGGACCATCTCGAAAGGAGAACGTGCCATGACCATGTACATCGGTGAAGCACTCGTGGGCGAAGGGAACGAAGTGGCCCACATCGACCTCTTGATCGGGAACAAGGAGGGCCCCGTCGGGGTGGCGTTTGCCAACGCGTTGGCAGATCAGAAGCAGGGGCATTCGAATCTGTTAGCGGTGCTCGAACCCAACCTGATTTGTAAACCCGCGGCCGTGCTGATCACCAAGGTGACCATCAAGGGGGCGGGTCAGGCGCTCCAAATGTTTGGCCCGGCCCAGAAAGCCGTGGCCAAAGCCGTCGCCGACAGCGTGGCCGGCGGTATCATTCCCAAGGACCAGGCGGACAACCTGGTGATTGTGTGCGGCGTGTTCATCCATTGGGATGCCAAGGACGACGCCAAGATTTACCAATACAACTACGAAGCCACCAAGCTGTCGATTCAGCGTGCCATGCGCGGCGAACCGAAGATCGACGAGATCCTGGCGAAAAAAGAGACGGCCAAGCATCCCTTCTTCAAATAGCAAGACTGTCCGTAGTCCGTAGCAGTCCGCTACGGACTACGGACTACGGAATCCGGACGTGGACAAGCGAAAAATCCTGATTCAACTCGATAGCGATGCCCAGCCGAGCGTCTTTGATCGAATCGTGGCCATTGATGCCGGTGCCGATGAAGTTTTCAGTTACGGCGGAGTCCGGCCGGAGCAAGTGCGCGACCTGGTTCATGGCGCCATTTTCACCCGCGGCCCGAAGGATCTCAAGCGAACGGCCATCTTTATTGGCGGCCACGACGTGGGTGCGGGGGAGGAGCTCCTCGCCGAGGCGTGCCGGCATCTGTTGCCTCAGTTTGGGCTGCGCGTTTCGGTCCTTCTCGATGCCAATGGAGCGAATACGACGGCGGCGGCGGCCGTTCGCGCTGCAGCGCGACACATTGATTTGTCGACGAGTGCGGCCTTGGTGCTAGGCGGCACCGGGCCAGTGGGGCAGCGGGTAGCCCGGCTTCTTGCTCGGCAGGGCGCGGCGGTGCGGGTCGGTTCGCGTCAGCTCGACCGGGCCGCGGCCGTGTGCCGGACGATTCAAGCCAAGGTCCCAGAAGGACGGTTGGAGCCGGCCAGCACAGCGACGGCGCCGGAACTACAGGCAGCCTTATCGGGAAACGCTCTAGTCATTGCTGCTGGAGCGGCCAGTGCGGTATTGCTCCCGCGCTCCGCCCGTGCTGCGTGTCCTGAACTGCGCGTGGCCATCGACTTAAACGCGGTGCCGCCGCTCGGCATCGAAGGAGTTGAGGCCCTTGACAAGGGAACCGAGCGCGACGGAATTGTCTGTTATGGCGCCCTCGAGGTCGGCAATACCAAAATGAAGATCCACAAGGCGGCGGTCGCCCGGCTGTTCGAGAGCAATGATCAGGTCATGGACGCGGAGGAGGTCTATGCCCTCGCCGGCACGATTGCTTAGGGGGATGCCCTCCCATTGGCGTGACCCTACAAGGGCGGGATTGAGAATTCCGCCAAGATCGCCGAACAGAACGACGGTCGACGCAGCGGATCCGCCGCGGCTTTCCGGAGGAGGCGGCAAACCGGGCGGCACCACACTGACGGTCGCTGTGCCCATGATTGCCAAGTTCGGATCACTCACTGTGATGATCTGGTTGCCGTCCGTGATCAGCGTGACGCCGCCGGCGAACGTGTGGCTGCCGGCATCGGCGCTCGAGAAGGGATAGTTCGGCGGAAGGTCCACTCCGGGATCGCTATCCGTGCTGAGGAATTGCACCGTTCCTAAATAGCCGGTCACGGTATTGTTGAAGGCGTCCTGAACGGTCACCGTGACATCGAAGGCGGTCCCCGACACGACGGTATCGGCGGCCATGAGGAGCAGGTGATCGGGGCTTGCCGGGAGGACGGTCACCGTCGCTTGGCCGCTGATTCCCGATATCGTATCCGTGGCCCCAACGACCTGATTCCCCGCGGTCACCAGGATTAAACCCGCAGCAAATGTATGCACGCCCAGGTCGGCACTGGTAAAGGTCGTGTCCGGCGGTAAATCAATGTCGTTACTCCCATCCGACGTGGTGAAGTGCACACTGCCGCGGTAGTTGACATCGACATTGTTATAAGAGTCCAGGGCCGTGACCGTAACATCAACGGCGCTCCCCGCGGCAGCGGCAGGCGGGGCGCTTACGGCGAAGTGATTCGCTGTGGCCGGGTTCACGCTCAGTGCGAGAGTCGCGCTGAACCCACTGGCCGGGTCAGACACGGTAATGGTTTGACTTCCGGCCAAGATGAGGGTCACCGGAAAAGTGTGTGTACCCGCGTCGCCGGCTGTAAACGTGTAGCTGACCGGGAGTGTCGCTCCTTTGTCTGTGCTCATGAACTGGATCTGGCCGGTATAACCAGTGGCAGGATTATGCAGACGGTCCAGAGCCGTAACGGTGATTTGGAACGGCGTGCCCGCTGTGATTGCATTGGTCGATGGCAGGACGCTGAGCTGTGTCGCAGGACCGCCGACGTTCAGTTCCCACAGTCCGCGGCCATGTGTGCCGGCAGCCAATATGCCCAGGGCCATGTTCAGGACGAGTTCTCGGACCTGGGCATGCGGTAAGCCGTCCCCCAGGCGGGACCAACTCGCTCCGCCGTCGATGGAAGAATAGACGCCATCATCGTTGCCGAGGTAGAGAATCCCTGGCCCGATAGCGATGGTATAAGCGGGAAGGTCGGGCAGGTTGCCGCTAATGTCGGACCACGTGACGCCGCCATCCGTGGTTCGGAAAACCTTGCCCCCGCCGAACCGGTCGCGAACGGCATAAGCAATTAAACTGTTTGACGAATCCACTTCGATGTCTTGGATATGGCCGACGCCGGGAATGCTCCGTTGACTCCACGAACCGCCATCATTCATGGTCACAAAGAGGCTGCTCCCCGCAGAAGCGTAAATGGTATTGCCATCGCTCGGCGCCACGGCCAAGCTGTCGATGGTTGCATTGCCAACCCAGCCGGCCGTATCGGGAGCACTGATCGGCGTCCACGAATCGGCACGATTGGTTGTCTCGTAGACTCGATTGGTCCCCAACAACAGGCGGGTTGAATTGGACGGATCCATGACATAGGGGGGATAGAAATCCGCAGGGTCGGTCAGATTGATGCCGCTGGTCTTGCTGGCCCAGTTGTTGCCGCCATTATCGGAGCGCTGAAGAAACGCGGGACCCAATGCGTACTGCGACGTATGGTACACGGTGAGCGGTGTATTGAAATCATCGCGGACAAAACCACCGTCGCTGGTAACCACATTCGGCTTCCAGCCGGGAGCGCCCGTAAACTTCACGGTCCCAATATCTTGCCCGCCACCATAGGCAATATTGGGATTGGTTGGATGGAGGGCAATCCCGACAAACTGCGTGATGCTGAGGTTGCCATTGAGATCGTCCCAGCGGACGGGGTTTTGATTATCCAGGCGCCAGATACCGCCATCCGTGCCATCCAGCAGCCGGCCGGCGGCGTCGAAAGCCAGTGCGTGATGATCGACATGAGGGTCATGGCCATTTGAGACCGTGCCGATATCCGTCCAGGTGGCCCCGGCGTCCTGGCTACGGATAATGCTATTGGGACTATAGGCCCCGCCAG